>NZ_CP034683.1:4087500-4387500 GCF_003990335.1 Rheinheimera mangrovi
CGGCAATGCTCCAGTGCTTCGGTTTCACTGAGTTTGGCCACTTTGATCAATACATATTGATCAATGGCGCTCACCAGACCGCAGTTTGCAGCCATGGGCAAAAACAATGCAGCAGCCAATTTGTCACCATCGCTGCTGGCAAGGCGCACCAATACTTCATGTTGCAATACATCATTATCCTGCCAGGAAAACACCGGTTGAAAACTCAGTAAAAATCGATTTTCTTTCAAAGCGTTGTGTAATTCAGTGCGCCACCAGACTGAACCTTTAATTTTTGGCTTTTGTGGATCATTAAAGCCATAAGCAGCATTAGGTCCCTGCAACTGAGCCGTTTTTAATGCCATATCGGCTTCTGCCATTAACTGGTAGGAACTTTGCCCTTGCTGGTACAACACAAAACCTATATGGACTAGATCAAAATCCTGGCAGTCCTCAAAAAAGTTGGCCTGGCTCAATACTTGCGCCATACGGTCACCCAATTGTTCAGCCTCTTTTCCGGTTAAACCAGGGATCAATAAAACCAGGTCGTTATCTGCCAGCCTTGCCATAACCGCATCGGACCAACCTGATGCCAATTCAGCAATAAGCTCAACGCAACCTCTTAAACGCTGCAACTTAATCAGATTAGTAAGATGGGGTTCAGGGTGCGATAACTGAACTAAAAACACAGCGCCACTCGCTACTTCTGTGCTTTCAGTTAAATAATGATTTAAGCGACTTTCAAAAAACACTCTGTTGCCTATCGCCAGCTCGTGATCGACCAAGCCCTGTACCCGCACCAATTGACGAATTTCGCTATCGCGTTTTTGCCAGTTTTGCAGCTTTAATAAAACCCGCTGCAACTGAGTTGCAGGGTTGGTTTCGCGATGAAAGGGCAACTCTAAGTGAGTAAGGAGCAATTGAGTTTGCTGTTCCAACTGCTGTAGTTCCTGCCTGAATTGCTGCTGATAAGAACGGATCCATAGCAACCACGCCAGCCAGATCACAAATGGCAGGTTTAACATCAGATAAGAGAGTGCACTCCAGCTTTGCACCAAATCTGGAGAGATGTGTAACACCGGATTAGAGCCATCCAAAGCGACAAAATCCGCAGCTGTTGCAGGCGGGTTGGATAAAAGCTTTAGCTGACCTTGTTCACTGACAAGCCAGGACTGTTGTTGCAGCGGTTGCAAAACAAGCCATTGCTGCCATTGCTGCTGGCGCTGCTGTAGTTGTAACTGTCCAATACTATAAAAGCTGGTATTGACCAACAATAATACCAACACACTAAGCAACTGCTGCCAATGGCGTTTCTTTTTAACTATCTGGCTTAACCACATTACAACTCCTGTTGTCCCGTTCAAACCTATCCGATAAGTGTGAGTCAAGTTTAGCCACTATGCCTATTTTTTTGTTGTGCTTTTCACTCACCAGTTACGACCAGACAAAACGACTGTGATTTTGATATAGTAAAACCAAAATCACTAAAAAAATGAACAGGACTGACGGATGGAATGGCAAGTAGCAGGCTTTAATCAACTGGATTCGTACACCGTGTATGCCATGCTGCAATTGCGGGTAGACGTATTTGTAGTTGAACAAAACTGTCCTTATCCGGAGTTGGACAACAAAGATTTACACCCACAAACCCGGCATATTCTGCTGAAGAAAGGCGACAAAATTCTCGCTTACGCCCGTGTGCTGGCACCAGGTGTCAGTTATGAAAACAGCCCGGCTTTAGGCCGTATTTGTGTATCTCAAACTGCACGTCGACTCGCCTTAGGTCGGGGGTTAGTAGATAAAGCTCTGGATGTCGCGGGCAGTTGTTGGCCTGATATGGAGATCCGTATTTCCGCTCAGTGTTACCTGCAACGCTTTTACGAATCTTTTGGTTTTATCGCCTGCAGTGAACCTTATCTGGAAGACGATATTCCGCATCTGGAAATGGCTCGTCCCGTTGCACCTTTAAGTGCATAAGGCTTACGCCTTGGTGCTGTATAGCTGTTCAGCTCTGTTAAACAGCACCCAACTGGTTAGTATGTATTTGTCAGATGATATTGGCACACAACCTCTGTGGGTATGAGTAAAGTAAGCCGGAGCTATCACCATGCGTCCGGCTTTAGGTTGAATCGCTTTATTCTGGTAATAAAACTCAGTCTGGCCACCTTCTGCCACATCATTTAAATAAAACATAAACAGCAAAGTACGATGCAATGGCTCATTGTTCGGCAACTGCGGGTACACCTCTGAGTGCCAGTAGCCATAATTGCCTTTGCCTTGCTGGTATTTTTGCATCTGAATAGGCCCAAGCCGGTATAAGGTACGCATAAAGTTGTCCGCCTGCGGTGCTCCCAGTTGCTGATAATTATCCGCAGTGACCGTCACCATTCGGTTTTCAGAAGGGTGCGGCACTGTCATGCTGACAGGGCCAATCAGCGCAAAATGGTACTTCCTAAAATACTGCGCCACATAACTGGTGGTGTACTTAATAATCTCACTCAGAGCTGGGTGATAGTCCTGATACTGATTTAAATACAAGTCAGTGCTTAATTTTTTACTGGTATCAACTCCACCGCCAGTGCGCCCTGCTGTCGTATGAGGGCTCTGCTCAAATAGCCTGATCAGTTGCTGACAAAACTCCGCCGGTAATACATCATCATAAACTTCAATAAAATCATTCATAGTTTTTAGGTTATTGTTATGTTTAAAGAAATTATTCAGCCTCGTTTTAACGAGACAGACGCTTTAGGTCATATCAACAATACAGTGCTGACGCAGTGGTTTGAAGGGGCAAGGGATCCTATATTCAAATTATTTACACCTGATCTCGACACCAGACAGTGGCGATTAATACTCGCCAGTATCCAGGTGCAATTTAAAGCCGAACTGTTTTATGGCGTGCCGGTTGAATTACGTACCGGGATCAGCATGGTTGGTAACAGTTCGTTTGAAGTGCATCAAGAGGCCTGGCAAAAGGATCAGTGCTGCGCTTTGGGTAAAGCTGTGTTAGTGCAATACGACTTTGTCGCTAAACAAAAACTGTTGCTGAACACAGAACAAAAAGCAGCCTTAACCGAACATCTGGTTTCAGCCAGCTAATTCGGGCTTTGGTCGCTTGCCACTGGTAATTTCAGCAGGCACTGATTAGTTTGATGACTCCTGTATTTCAGAGGCACAACCAGAATGAAAAAAATCTTACTCTGCAGCTTTATAGCGTTATCCCCTCAACTGATGGCGTATGACCGTATCACAGGCGCTGATTTTGCCAGCCGCTCCGAAGTGATAGCGCCGCATGCCATGGCCGCTACCAGCCAGCCATTAGCCACTCAAATTGCTTTGGATATTATGAAACAAGGTGGCACAGCAGTAGATGCTGCTATTGCTGCCAATGCTGCTTTAGGCCTGATGGAACCCACAGGCAACGGTATAGGTGGTGATTTGTACGCCATTATCTGGGACGGTAAAACCAATAAAATTTATGGCCTCAATGCTTCAGGCCGCTCACCTAAAGGCTTAACTCATAAACAACTGGCCAAAGAGCTGAAAAAGCTCGGCCGTGAAGACTTGCCACCTTATGGCATGCTCCCCATCAGCGTACCTGGCGCAGTAGATGGCTGGTTTGAGATGCACCAGAAGTTTGGCAAATTGCCTATGACGCAAATTCTGCAACCTGCCATTACTTATGCCGAACAAGGTTTTCCAGTCAGCGAGCTGATCGCTTACTACTGGGATAGATCAGTACCCAAGCTCAAAGATCAGCCGGGTGATTTTGTCGGTACTTTTACCATCAATGGCAAAGCACCAGCTAAAGGCGAGATGTTTAAAAACCCAGACTTAGCTGCCACATATAAAGCCATAGCTACGGGCGGTCGTGATGCTTTTTACAAAGGCGACATTGCCAAAAGTATCGATGGCTTTATGAAAGCCAATGGCGGTTATCTGCGTTATGAAGATTTTGCCAGCCATAAATCGGATTGGGTAGAACCTGTATCCGTAAACTACCGTGGTTATGATGTCTGGGAATTACCGCCAAATGGTCAGGGCATAGCAGCTTTGCAGATGCTGCAAATTCTGAAAAACTTCGACTTAAAAGCTATGGGTTACAACAGTGTTGAAAGTATTCACACCTTAGTGGAAGCAAAAAAACTAGCCTTTGAAGACAGAGCCAAGTTTTATGCCGACACCGATTTTAACAAGCTGCCCATCAAAGGCCTGATTTCTGAGGCTTATGGTAAAGAGCGCGCTAAATTAATTGGAGCTAATGCCGCTCAGCGTGTGGATGCAGGCAATCCAGCAGCCTATGAAGGCGATACCATTTATATGACCACAGCCGACAACGACGGCACTATGGTGTCACTGATCCAAAGTAACTACCGTGGCATGGGTTCAGGTGTGGTAGCGCCCGGTACTGGTTTTGGTTTCCAGGACAGAGGCCAGATGTTTTCTATGGATCAAAAACACGCCAATGCTTACGAGCCTGGCAAACGCCCATTCCAGACTATTATTCCAGCCTTTATCAGTAAAGACGGCAAACCTTTGACCAGCTTTGGTGTGATGGGCGGTGCTATGCAGCCTCAGGGCCATGTGCAGATTGTCGTCAATATGGTGGATTACGGCATGAACCTGCAGGAAGCAGGAGATGCAGCGCGCTGGCAACATCTGGGCAGCACTGAGCCTACCGATCCACAGGCTACTTATTTAACCAATGGTGGTTATGTTCAGTTGGAAAAAGGTGTGCCTTATGAAACAGCCCGTGAGCTGATGAAAAAAGGCCATGATGTGCGTTACGCTTTGGGTGAGTTTGGTGGCTATCAGGCCATTATGAAAGACCCTAAAACCGGCGTTTATTACGGTGCTTCTGAATCCCGTAAAGACGGCCAGGCCGCAGGGTATTAGCTTTTTAAATTGAGCTTAGCGGTATTATAAGACGGACGGGTATTGTAGGGGCTGGGCTTGTCCCAGCCCCTACAATACCCGTCCCTACGTTGCCGCCTCGTTGCAACTCCAATTTTACTGCAACAACTGATTTAGTGTTTCTTCCCGCTGTTGTGCACTTAACTGCTGCACTTGGGTGCCATCAGCACGTATTTGTTTTAGCTGGTCTCCCAGCAGGATATCGCGGCCTTGTTCGTGATGTTTAATCACCAATAACTTCTGCACAAAAATGGTATCCGGATGAGTGCTATTGAGGTAGTTGGCTGGCATAAAATCCACCCACTCACTGGCATAAGGCTCAAAACCAAACTGACTTAACCACTGACCATCGACCCAGGCTTGCACCACATAAGCACCACTTTGTTCTGTGGTTAAACGGAACTGATCAAAGTCTTGTTGCTGCACTTGTTCTAATGACGATAAAGCGATAGGAGCCCGAATACCGTAGCTGCCAAAACCTAAGTCACAAATCCAGTCTTCTCCATCGGCTTCCACCAGCAATACCATATGAGTTTTAGGCCGGCGCACCGGGTAAAACATAGGACGACAGGCAACAAACTTATAGCTGAAACCTAAAGCCTGCAAAGCCATGGCAAAGAGGCCATTGACCTCATAACAATAACCGCCGCGGCCTTGTCCAATGATTTTATCTACTATCTGTTCCAGCACTAACGAAACTATCTTGCCGGCCTGCACATCCAGGTTTTCAAAGGCAACACTAAAGAGCTGAGCTCGCATCAGCTTGGTTAAGGTTTCAGCATTGCGATCTAAAGAGCCTGTATAACCAATACGTTTCAGGTAAGAGGCTAACTGGAAATTTTCTGCGTACATAAAGCATTGACCTGCGTAATTAATGAGTGGATGAACCGGCTTTGTCCTGCACTAAAATCCAGGGAGAAATCACTACGGCCCAAAGTTCGGCCTTTTGCTCAACCCACAGCTGGGCCTGACTATCGCCTACTCTGTCGACTAAACCAGCCTGTAGCCAGCTCTGCACTGCAGTTTTGTCATCCTGACTAAAAGCAAAAGCCACCTCCACTAAATCCAGTTCAGCGGAGACCTGAATCACGGAACCTGCAGCATAAAACTTTTGCAGCTCCAGCCAGTTAATACGGGCTGTTTCGCTGATGATTTTGGCTTTGAGTACATCGGGTTCTACTTCAAAATTCTCGTGCATCGATTTATCTCTTCACTGTTCTAACTCGTCGCTTTGCTATTCTAATTCATCGCTTTGCTCTGACACCTGAGCTGCGCTGAGTTCATGTTTTTTCAGTAGTTTATGAAAGTCTGTTCTGTTGCGCCCGGCAAGTTCAGCAGCCCGGGTGACATTACCTTCAGCCATTTTTAACACCCAGATTAAATACTGGCGTTCAAACTGATCACGGGCTTCACTTAAAGTCGGCCAGAAACTACGGTTTTGTGAAAGCGCCTGTTCGACCAAAGCCACACTCAGCACAGGGCTTTGGGTTAAGGCCACACATTGCTCTACCACGTTGACCAATTGACGCACGTTGCCTGGCCACTGCGCTGTCACCAGTGCCTGCATCGCGTCTTCAGAAAAGCGGTTCACCTGCACACCATGGCGCTCCGCATTTAGCTGCAAGACGTGACGGGCCAATAGCGGAATATCTTCCGCTCTTTCTCTTAAGGTTGGCAACTGCAAATTCACCACGTTTAAGCGGTAATACAAATCTTCGCGGAAGCTCTGTTCCTGCATCGCCTGTTTTAAATCACGGTGTGTTGCCGACAACACCCGCACATCTATGGCAATAGTCTTAGTGCTACCCACAGGGCGGATTTGCCGCTCCTGCAAAGCCCGCAATAACTTCACCTGCAATGGCATCGGCATATCACCAATTTCATCGAGGAACAAAGTGCCGCCGTCGGCTTCGCGGAATAAACCCAAGTGCTCTGTCACTGCGCCGGTAAAAGCCCCTTTGGTGTGACCAAAAAGCTCAGATTCCAACAAATGCTCAGGTAAAGCACCACAGTTAATAGCGACAAAATGGCCTTTAGCCCTTGGACTGGCTTTATGAATGGCTTTGGCCAGCATTTCTTTACCTGTACCGCTGGCACCAGTGATTAATACGCTGACATCCCGCTGCGCTACTCTGTAGGCCTGATCCAGCACCTGCTCCATCACTTTGCTGCGGGTAATAATATCAGTGCGCCACTCATCTTTGCTTGGCACATGGGACTGATGCACAGCCTGAGCCAAAATGTCGCGCAAATCGTTATTATTCAAAGGCTTAGTTAGAAAACCAAAGACACCACGCTGAGTGGCAGCCACGGCTTCAGGAATAGAACCGTGCGCTGTCATCAAGACTACAGGTAAACCAGCATGGCGCTTGGCGATTTCATCAAACAAAGCCATGCCGTCTAAACCCGGCATACGCAAATCACTCAGCACTACATCGACTTTATTTTTACCCAGCAGCACTAGCGCTGTTTCAGCGCAATCCGCACTGATCACTTGATAACCTTCACCTTCCAGACGCAGCGTTAGTAAACGTAATAAGCTGGGATCATCATCCACCAGCAATAACCGGGCGCCATTGCTCATGATTAATTTCCTGTCTGGTTTAATTTGGCTTCAATTTGCGTCAGCGCGTCAATTTTCTTCTGCAAGTCTTTGCTCTGCCGGCGCAGCCTGTCTAATTGTTCTTGCTGTTGTGCATTTAAACGCGATAAGGCAGTGACTGCAGACTCGCTTTCCAGCAACTTCTGGTTGTAGGCTAAATCCCAGCGCAATAAATCGGCTAAGCCTTTAGGTAAAGTAGTCAGTTTGTCATTTAACTGAGTCTGAGCAGCAAAACGCACTGCATAAGGGCTCTCAGGATGCAGCTTAATTAATAAGGTTTGTAAGGTGGTGACAGGGTTAGTTCTGAAGCTTCGTAATAATAAATCCCGCTCAGCCACAGGCATCAGCAACAACTGGGCACGGAAATCCCGCCAGGCTTGTAAGGTTAAAGCATCATCAGCTATGGCCAATTCAGCTTTGACAGGTTTAGGAGGCTCCACCAGCTGGGTTTGTGCAGGTTCTACTTTTGGTAAAGTTTTACTCACCACAGGCACTACAGGTTTTACACCCTGACAGGCTGTTAACGCCAAACAAAGGCCAAGACTTAACCAAACTTTCATACCGCATCCTCAACTAAAGGTAAACGCACCTGAATACACACATCGGCGTAACTGACATCGATAATTTCTGCCAGACCACCTAATAAACGGGCGCAGTCGGCGACAATAGATAAACCTAAACCTGAACCTTGCACTGCGTCAAAGCGTGGGGCTTTACCACGCTGGAAAGGTTCAAACAATTTAGCCCGCAATTCAGCAGGAATAGGGGTGCCGTTATTTGCTACATCCAACAACATAAATTTATCATGCTGACGTAAATTGACCCAAACATTACTGCCCTCAGCCCCATACGCCTGTGCGTTATTAATCAGGTTATCCAGAATACGTCTGAACAACATAGAGTCGGTATAGATACGCGGCAACTGACAATTCAGCACAATTTTCTGCTCGCGCTGCTGCAAGGATAACGCATGGTCATTAAAGCAGTTTTGTAGCAGAGTTTCGCTGTCATGCCAGTCAAACTCGGGCTTGGCTTGTTGCAATAATTTGTTGTAATCCAGCAGCTGTTCCGTCAGTACACTTAAACGGTCAGCACTGCCATTGAGTAAACTCACCACTTCCATTTGCTGCGGATTTAAAGGCCCAACCAACTGTTCGCTTAACAGAGCGCAGCCTTCACGGATACTGGATAAAGGTGTTTTTAATTCATGGGATGCATGACGTAATAAAATCAGTCGCAAGGCTTCCAGTTGCTGTAAACGTGATGCCAGCCAGCGTAACTGCTCACCAAGTTCAGTCAGTTCACGTGGACCATCGACTTTGTCATGCGGGAAATGATGACTGGCCTGCCCTATAGAGCGGATCATGGTATCCAGCATTTTCACCGGCGCTGTAATACGGGCTGATGCCCACAGCACCATCAATAAGGTCAACACCACTAAAGCCACCGTTTGCCAGGCCAGATGACTTTGTGCTTCTTCGGCATAGACTTGCTGTTGTTGTAATCTTTGCTCCAGCAAAGCCCAGATCACTTGGGTCAGTTGCACCTGCTGCTGGCGGATTTTTTGCAGAATAGGACTCAGTTCTTCGTTACTTTCATGCAGATAGCTGTTGAACAACAATTCAAGTTGCTGCTGCTGCTGTGCACAAAGTACAGGCTGCTCCAGATTAAGACAAACAGACCCCAGGTTCTGCTGGTAGTTATTTAAATGGGTGGCCGCCAGTTGCGATAAGGCATCAGTTTTCAGAATGCTAAACTGCAATACGGAGCGTTCAATGTCGTTCACCAGCTTTTGCATATTTTCAGCGCGACGCACATTAGCCACTGAGCTTTCGGCTTCAGCTATGGCATAACGGCTGACATCAGATAAAGCACTATGACTTTGCCACAACAAAACCCCAAGCGGGATTAACGCCATAAAAAAGCTGAGTAAAACAAACTGCCGCAAGGAAGCAGGCTGAACAGGCATTCGCATCAGGACAGGGTTCCACGAAAAATCAGGCGCTTATCATAACGGATTTACGCAGGGACGTAAAAAAATCGTCTGGAACGATTTTTAACCCGTAGGGGCGCGGGCTTGTCCCCGCCCGTCTCACATTCCAATCCAATGTGGGTGAGCGCCATGGATTGAAGAGCATAAAAAAAGCCAGTCAGAGACTGGCTTTCATCTATTCACAGCGACTAATTAGTTAGTCGCTTGTTCCAGCGTAACTGCAGTACGTGCTTTACGTACTTTAGCAGCAGTGCGGGCATAAGCATCTGCAGCCTGAACACGCTCTAACTCTAAAACTGCATTGCCGTTTAAATCAATTTTGCGCACGTAGGTTACGAATACAAAAGCGTTAACCATGAAAAATGCGATAGCTGCAATTAAAAATAAGTCCATAATTCACCCCGTCTTTACTACTGTTCATTTCAGCTTTTTGCTGAGCCTGCCGGTAAATTAGGTAAGAGTAACAACTGCGTACCTCTTACCTAATTTACCGTTACGAACTTATAAATGCAGAGTTCGTGCCAAGTTTTAAATTCATCATTTAAACGTTAAACATCAATAACTTACGACAAGTAAATTTCATTTTCGGTTGAAACTGAACAGAAACTCCAAAAGATCTGTCGCTAATTAGCAACAGCAAAATAGAGCTTAAAATAATAGTTATAAATTTCAACAACTTAGACTGTATGCTTTTTGCGACACTTTTATCAGCATTTATTAGGAAGCAATAATTTCATTAAATTTCAAAAGCTTACATAAAATAAAAAATGAGGATTTTAGAGCAAAAAAGGAGGGCAAATGCGCGTAGTGTCTAATTCAGGTCAGAGTAAAATAAAATGTGGGGTTTAATTTTACTCTGACCTGAAATACGCAGGTTAGTTAATAAAGCCGTATTTTTGCGCGACTTTATCAAAGTACTCTAAACATTGCTTAGCGTACTGGCGCTTCTCTACATAGCTACCCGGAAAAAAGCTTTTCTTAAAACCGTAGGCCACCATATCTTTTAAGCGCTTCAGCGGAATATCAAAGTTATCCAACGCCAGTTTGTATTCACGGCTGACGGTAGTATTCGACACCAATCTGTTGTCAGTGCAAATCACAGTGACAATACGGTGATCCAACATATCACCCAGTTTATGCGCCTTAATGTCGCTGATACCTGGGTTGGTTTGCAGATTACTGGTTAAACAGACTTCAATAGCAATACGTTTGTCGGCTATATAAGAAGCCAGTTCACGAATGTACTTTTGTTTATCCTTGATCGAAGGATCCTGGATCATCTCCGGCACAAACAGCGAATAACCATGTCCTATGCGGTCGGCATAGCATTCAGTAATAGCTTCGAACACACTTTCAGCACCATAAGCTTCACCGGCATGCAGGGTTTTCAGTAAAAAGTGCTGATGAGCAAACTCATAGACTTCTTTAAATTTGCTGGCCGGATAACCAGACTCCTGCCCTGCTAAGTCCAAAGCCACTATTGGAATACCAGCTTCATCCCGCAACCGCACACTGGCACGCACTAATTCCATCGCCGCCAACTTAATGACTTCAATAGGACTAAAATCCCGCATCAACTGGAATAAATTAGTGTAATAAGGTGAAAAACCTTTGTCGCCAAACATCCGCATGGCGCAGTTGATAATGCCGTAGGCAAAAGGCGGTTTGTCGCCATTGAGAACCACAGCCTGGCTATTGTATTCCAGCTGAGCTTTTTTCAGACCATTGTTGACTGCGTGCATAACCCGGTCAAAATCAATGCCTGTTGGCAGGTCGATTAACAGCTGAGGAGCAAAACGCACTTCGATGTAGTTCACACCTTCAAGCTGGTTATCGATAGCAAGCTCGTAAGCTGCGCGCTCCAGATTATCCATATCGCGCAGCACTGCACAGGTATATTGGAAACAATGCAGGTATTCGCCCAGATTCTGATAGCTATCTTTAAAAACCAGCTCTTTTAAGCCTTCCACCGTCTGACTCGGCAGTTTCACACCAGCTTTAGCTGCCATTTCAATCAGGCTGTCTAAACGCAAGCTGCCATCTAAATGCAAATGCAGATCAGACTTTGGCATTTCTTTAATAAAATCAAGAGAGTAAAAATGCATAACAGAATAAACCTGCAAAATAAGCAAAGTGTTTTAGTTATAGCAGTTTAGATTCAGAACAGGAATTAAAAAGGTAATCAGTAAGGCAAAGCAGAAGATAAATGGTGCCCGGGGCCGGACTTGAACCGGCACGCCCTTTCGAGCGAGGGATTTTAAATCCCTTGTGTCTACCGATTTCACCACCCGGGCATGAGCAGAGCGTGTTTGATAACACTGGCAGAACGGGGCGCATTTTATGCTGAATAACAGGCATTCGTCATGTGTTTTTCATAAAAAAACTGAAAAAATGCATCAACCGCCTAATTTTTCAGCAAAAACAACTGTATTTACCCAAATTCGCTGTAAAAATCACCAGGATTAATAGCAAATCCCTCATTAAGATGTCAGCATGCGACGACAAAATTGATATGTTTTACTCAGTTGCATACTCCTGTAATCCCTAAAGTGGTCAATCTAAAAGTTTATTGAAACAAATTGGTTACAAAATCTGTCGCTAACTTGGCATAGATGCCATATACCGTGATTCTAAACATAACTGAGCAACATTCTAATGCATTCGAATTCCCACTTGCGGAGCATTTAGCAGACAAGTCTATCCAGAGACCCTCAACAATAATTAAGCCACGTTCTCCTATTTTTTAGTTTCAGTTCTATCAATTTTAAAATATAGTGTTCAAATTCCGAAGCTCTCCCCCTGAGGTTTAATATTGATGAACCATCAACTAGCAAGCATGCGCTTATTGCGAAAGCATCTTAAAGACCATCCATGCCTGGAAAATTATTACGATACCGCAAAATACATTATTAATTCGTTTCGTTTACCTGCATTTTATGAGGTCAGCGACAGATGCAACTTAAAATGTGAAGGTTGCTATTATTTCGATGCTGATACATTTCAGCCAAACCTATCAGTTAGACGAGATTACGATGCACAATGGAACAATTTTCTCGGTAATGAAGTCATTAAGGGCGTTACTATGCCCTATTTTTTGGGTGCAGAACCAGCTTTGGAACAACATCGCTTAATTGTAGCCAGCAATCATTTTAACAGAGGAAATATAGGTACAAATGGTTCCATATTTCTCAACCCGGAGATAAAATTCAGAATAAGCATATCGGCTTGGTCAGCTTCAGAATCTGACGATATTAGGCTCAGAGGCAAGTCAGCGCTCCTTCAGGCGTTAAAATTATATCAGGGCGATCCAAGGGCTATAGTACTTTATACTATAAACAGTCAGAACATAGCTCAGGCAAAAGATATTGCTCATCTATGCCAAGATCACGGATTGCCTGTAACATTCAATTTATGGTCTCCGACAAAAAAATTGATAGAGAAATTGAACAACTACACAGGAAATGACAATAACTTTTTCCGTATAAGTACGCCAGATACCTCTCTTCGCTTTTCAAATGATGATCTGCTACAGGTCCAGGATACGATAGGACAACTAATTGAAGATTATCCAGATACAGTAATATACTCACATGCCTACAATAAATGGTCGACAACTCCAGGCCCATTATACAAACTAGATTCTGGTAATGTTGCTGAAAACTGTGGTTCGAGAATTGGCGGCCAGTTTAAGTATTACGGCATGGATTTAGCATCAAAACCAATCAAGTGCTGTACCGCAGCTATTGACTGCAATGAATGCCGCCTATATTCCGGAGGCATGTCGAGCCATTTTTTGCCACTACCAGAGCAAATTGACTCGCTGGAAGGTTTCTTAGATTGGTTAGATATAATCTTAACTATTGGCCGAATATTTCTTCGCCCTGAAACCGACCCGAAGGCTTTTACCTCCAAGCTAGATCGTAGCTCTATTATCAAAGCTGCCAGAAAGGTAATTTTGCAATGAGTTGGACTCCTCCGACATTAAAGCTCAAACCACAAAGTGAAATAAAGGCAGCGTCAGCATTAAGAGCAATTTTAGACGCCGAGCGCTATTGGCCAAGTGAAATACTGGAACAACCTTTTGTTCTGTTAGAAACCACTACTGCCCCTTTATTATTTTTGACCGATCCGCAATTAGTTAAAGAAGTATTGAACCGCAATGATGGCACGCTTCCTCGCTCCAAGCTGCAGCAACGTTTTGCTGGCCACGGCACAGGGCATGAGAATGTCATTGTTGACAGCGGCAGCAGAAGCCAGGTTCACCGCCGGAGTTTAGCACCATTGTTCAAACCGCAATCTATTACTGAATACTTCCCATTTATCCAAAAGACTATTGATAAGGTCCTTCAACCTCTGGCTGATAATTCAGTCTATGGGCAACCATACGATCTTGGTCGACTAAGCGTACACGCAACCTTTGGTGTTATATGGCAAATTATGTTTGGCCATGCAAGCGTGGAAACCCCGCCTGAAATAGTTGAGGTATTGGCAGACACATTATACGAAGCAGGATTATCTGGAAATTTAATAACAACGGCAAAAGCAGTTCAATATGCTCGAGAAATCAGCATGAAATTGCGCCCCACTCAGCCACTGGCTCCTTTGAGTCCATTTGCGTTGAATCCCCCAGCCGGTATAGCTTTAACAACTCAGGAAATATCGGATAATGCTCAGTTTTTAATTACAGCTGGACACGAAAGTACCGCGCTCACCATCAGTTGGGCCTTTTACATCCTGGCAAATGCTCCCTCTGAACAAGATCTTATTGCAGAAGAAATAGCCAAAGTTCTACACAACGGTGAAATTACAATGGAGTCCTTAAATAAAATGACCCGATTAGATCATCTTCTTAACGAGACAATGCGCTTGTATCCTGCCGGCATTGTAATTAACCGCGAAGCTGTTGAGGACACAAAAATTGATTATCTCGATGTTGCTGCGGGAACCCAAATCGCCATCAGTTTTTATGGTATGCATAGGCACAGGGCGCACTGGGATAAGCCTGATGAATTTATTCCAGAACGCTTCAACACTAAAGTGGTGTCCAGCAAAAATAGTGCATTTATGCCGTTTTCGGGGGGGCGCCACAGTTGCCTAGGAGCACGATTGGCCTGGGTGGAAGCTATGTATACACTGGCGAGCGTTTTAAAAGACTATACAATTAGCCCAGCTTCTACTGTAATGCCTCTTGCACGCTACACGTTAAGGCCCAATGACAAACTACTGATTACAGTCTCATCAAGATAGCTTTTTATATAAGGGTTGCAGACAGATTTATTCAATGTAGTAAGATTGGAATATCCAAACTAATGTTTTTCAATTCCCTGCTCCCTTATTTAATTTATTTAATTCCCCTTTCATCATCAATGAAAAAAATACAGAGCCTTTGTCATTAAGATGAAATGTATCTTCAAACATGTCGTAACTATGCAGAAATGCCGGTTCGGTATCAAAACGCAAGACAACAGCATTCTGTTTCTTACAACTCTGCTCTGCTTCTTCCCAAAGTTCACCGCCAATGGTGTCTTGACGAAAAAACTCCGAGGTCAGGCGTTGATATTCTGCTGTAACGGGTGTCACATAGAGAATCAATTGAATGTTTTTACGTGCAAGTTTCTCACACATCCTAACCAAAGCGTCTTTGGGCTTTTCAATAGACTCACGATGGTAATACAATCCCTGTTTCATTTGTTGCAATAGGTCTTCAAGTAACGCTATCGACCTCTCTCTAACCTTAGCGTTATCCATTGAGTGTGAGATATCCTGAACCTTTGGGCTTGGCATATAAATTCCAGCTAACTCTCCAAGCCAATATCTTATTGGACCAGAAAAAAAATCAGCACGAACAAAAGGGAATAAAATGGATTGCAGCTGATTGCGCCAATCATTGCCAACCAAGGTCAATCCTCGGTAAGGTCGGATTCCATTATAAAAAACACGTCTGGTCATTGGACCCGACCAAGAATTATCGCGTAATATTCCAGCAGGTTGTACAGCAAGAAAAACGTATTTGATGCTATTTGGGTTTAGCGAAGTGACGACATCAACAACGGCTTCATTCTCAATAAAATCTTGCCCGCTAAAAGAAAGATTGACGCCACCTTTCAGACCGGCAGTCGCCAAATCCAAACTAAAGCCAATTGACCCACCTAAGGTTATCGCTGTAGCTTGAGTCGAAGTTATTACATTTAGCGAATTTGGCAGAAATTTAGAAAAAATAAACTTATCAGGTTGCCTGGAATCATAGTCCTGACTGACCCAATTCAAAAATATTATGAATGCAAGAATACCGCATATGGCAACCCCATATCGCCACAATGGATAAATTTTATGAGGTAGATCCATGTCATTTAATACCCAAAATAAAGAAAACCACTATTAGTTATATTTGCGAAGATCATAGTGACGACAATTAATAAAGTGACTGAAAACCACTTTAACTCCAAAGGCAATGCATTGACTATAGATTTGTCATAGCCCTTAGATTCTAGCCACTGCCAAACTTCTAACATTGTTATAAAAACAAGTAGTACATACAATAATTTTAGGGAGGCAACTTCAGGCAAATTAAAAAAGTCACTAGAAGTCACTGTAAATATTTTATTAAAAACAATAGTTAATTCAGATAGTGTTCCCCAAGTTAATGGCACTCCTATCAGGTAGAAAATTACGACCCAAACATAAAGCCGGGCACCAAAATTCCATACAATGCGTTCAATCGTATTTCTTGGACGTATGCGGCGCCGGATCCGCCAGTGAGTCCAAGCGATCTCAGGAATAGCCAGCATGCTTACGGAGATGCCCGCAATAAGCCACCCAAGAGATGGTGAATGCCAAAGCCCAATCACAAGGCCGGTAACAATCAATGCAACTGGCCTGGCTCGCGCTACAGAGCCAGCTCCAGTAAACAACCGCATCAGATAATCCCTGAACCAACTAGTAACGGTTATATGCCAACGATACCAGAAGCGAATAGTCGATGTTGCAGCAAAAGGGCGATCAAAATTTTTACTGAGCTGAATGCCAAATAGCATGGCTGAACCTATCGCGATATCTGCATACCCAGAAAGATCGCAGTAATACTGGTAAACCGTGGCAATTGGCGTCAATAGCAAAGTTGAGGCGTTATAACCCTCAGGATGCAAAACTACCGGATTAAAAAGCTGACTGAGACGGTCAGCAATAACTGTCTTTTTCGCTAGCCCTAAGACGATTAGAAAAAAAGCACTACCACACCAGGACCATTGAAAGGATTTTTTTTCTCTTAATTGAGCTATAAGGTGAGACGCTCGCTCGATCGGGCCAGCTAAAAGCTGAGGGAAGAAAGTAACATAGAGAGCAAAATACCCTAAATGACGTTCAGCCGGTATACGTCGACGATAAACGTCAATAGTATAACTCATAGTCTGAAATGTATAAAAAGAAATACCCAGAGGAAGAATAATATCAAGATGAGGTATATTGAGCGCATCTCCACCAAATAGATGAGCACTTCCCCATCTGATGCCATCAAAAACAGATGGAATATATTTAAAATAAAATAACAAACCCAAATTAAATATAACGCTGACAGCTAAAATTGCTTTTCTTAGCTTTTCATTTCTCTCATGTTCGAGCCTTAACGCTGCAGTAAAGTCTACCACCGTAGAAAGGAATATTAGAAAAATAAATTCCACGCGCCAGGCCGCATAAAACAGATAGCTCGCGGATAGAAGTACTGCCCATCTAAGCCTCTCTGGAAATAGAAAATATAACATTACGACACAAGGCAAAAAGAACAAATAATCAATACTATGAAATTGCATTACACACTCGATGATTTAAATTCAAAAAAATGCGTGCTTATGTATCGCGGCATCACGATTCCCAATTCATCACTTTTGCTGATTCACCTTTCGAGCGTTGATTTAACCTAAATATTTTCCTTAACTTGTCCACATCACCTCTGTTGGTTAAGCTGAATTTCTGCAATCTAGGGTCTGAACAATAAATAGCTAACTCCTCTCGAGTCAAAGCATAAGGATTTATCTTTTCCAAATCTTCAAAAGATGCCGAAGAGAAAAAATTACATATTTTTTCTCGCTGAATTTCAAAAGTGTAATTTTCAGATGGCTCAAAATTTAATTCGACTCTTACACCATTAATATATGCAACATTAATTCTTTTTTGATGTGAAAAAACAATGCATCTTTCTATACTATCGATAATAGGCTCATCTTTATCATTCAGAGATGTATTACACAACATGGGAACATCAGTGTGTTGATAGAAAGCCTGGATAAGAGCGGCAAGGCGGGGACTATCCGTTTCTTTTAATGTCTGAACCCGGGCTGTTCCATCCAAATGGCAAACTGCTGGAATCTTAGCAAGCCACTTGTCCCGCACTGGAACAGCTTGCAACATATAAGGCGAATCGCCGCCGATATCAAAGCACTCGTTAACCATTCTTGAATCTACTATGGGCGCAACAGGCCGCCACCATTCTCTTTGTTTTATTTCATTAAGCCTGGTCTTTGACCTCTCTTCTCTTGGATCTGCTAATAGACTGCGGTGCCCGAGTGCTCTAGGGCCTATTTCCGCAGCCCCATCAAACCATGTTATAGGTCCGTTCAGCAGGTCTTTTATTGCGGTATCAATATTCCAGCTTTCAACACTTCGGATAATAGCCCTGTATTTATCAAGAATCGTATCATTGAGTTCCGCAAATTTACCATAATAAGCAGTGCCAAGGCGAAAGCTGAAGCCTGGATAATTATGATCTGCGTAGTGAAGACCCATACCTAACGCCATTCCTGAATCATTGACAACTGGAGGGGCCAAGAAACCCTTAAACCCAAACTTTTTCATCAGAAGAGAGTTAATTGGACAATTTAGAGCAAAACCTCCAGTCATTGAGAGAAACAAGGATGCAGGCTCTACGTCAAACCGTTTTAGCGCTTGCTCAATAGTCTCAGCGACAACAGCGAGAGAATTCTCATGGATAACTTTAACGATCATACTTATTTGGTTATCTTCAAAACTGAAGCGATCATCCATGCCTGTGAACTTTAGGTCACAATCCTCTGGTTTTACAGAACGGACTGTTGAAATCACTTGGTCAACCCACTGGATGGCCAAATACCTGTCTTTAAGTGACATGATTCTAGGGCAAGCTGGAACAGCAATACTCAGCTTACAGCGCGAAGCGCTACCCAACGCCATAAGAGTCCCTTCGGCCATGCCAAGCTTCTCTCGCAACAATGCCCAAAAAATGGCTGGAGAAGGAATAGGGAAACACTGCATTCTGCCGTTATTTACATATGCTGCTAAATAATGAAATTTATCCCATACCAACGGATCAAGAACATGATCCGGGCCAGCATCAAGCGCCAGACACAATATTTGGTCATTGTAAAAATGTGAAGAGTCGACAAATACACCAGAATAAATATGGCAGAGGCTGTGGTAGCTAAAATGTGGTTCAATTTTTTTGTAGGAATAATCCGTCTTATCTTGAGATAAACTTTCTGTACCTATTACAACTTGCATGTCATCAAGAGTCAGGTCCTCATCAGCCAACAATTCATTTATAAATTTCTTTGCTTCAATTGCTGACGCAAATGAGATTCCATGACCTTTTACCCTAGATATTCGCTCAAACTCCCAATACCTCTGAAGAGTTAAATTGTTTCCTGACAGCTCCCACAAAGCCATTGATTGATCATGTCTTCGGGTTAACTTATATGCCCACTCTAATTGACCGATATGGGTGTAAACAGACAGAAAATACTTTGTAATCGTCATAAGTTATTAATTTTCATTTTGAGAAAAATATTACACGCCAATTTACGTGCAGTTATATACAAAGAATCTGCTGCTGATTGACAAATTCGGACTATCCTGCCAGTAGCTCAAATCTTAGAAGACACATACGAGTGGCTAAGCCTAATGGAGCTCGATATCATTCTACATAAAAATAATTGCCTTAGCGTATTTTGAACTTTTACTCATTGTAACAGCATACTTCGTCAACTCGACAGCTTGCAAGCTCAGTCCCTCCACCAAAAAATTAATCCATAAAAAAACAATAATTTATACAATTGATGCTGCACATTCATAGATATTGTCGAACTTGGTTTTTCTGCTGTACAACAGCCCGAATGGTACACACCCCATGCTTAAGGTCAGGGGACGGGGTTGCTAGAGCTTAAGGTTTTAAGTCCGAAATGTTTGTACTTTATTAGTGATGCAATTATCTAAATAACTGATCCTAATTGTGATACGCCGTTTTCAGGCCATGTTTACCGCCAAGAAACGAGGCTGCCGTTTCCATAAAATGGTCTACCTGCTCCAGTAGTTCATCCATCGTTTTATAGCGATGGTTGCGGGTAATCGTTTCATGCAGCGCATGCCAGAGCTTTTCTATTTTGTTATGCCATGGGCTGTAGACCGGTAAAAACAGCAGTTTGAACTTTGGGTTTTCTGTCAGCCACTTTTGCGTTTTCTTACTCTTGTGAATGATGTAATTATCCACAATAAAGGTCATGCTTTTCGCCCGCCTGTACTGACCTTTGACCTTCTTCAGTAACTCGATAAACAGGTCGCTTGTTTTTCGCTGTCCACCGACATAGCTGATTTGTCCAGTTTGGCTGTGTAGTGCTCCTGCTAAGTAGTGTTTCTTGTTTTGCCCTGATGTCGCCACTTCATGCTGCTGGCCTTTGAGGCCCCACTCTGCTCCAATCTTCGGGTTCAGGTGGATATCCACTTCATCTTCATAGAACACCGGATAGTCGGTACTGCTGTTGTCCAGGGCTTCATTCATCGCGGCCAGTTTCGCTTCTTTGTCCGGATCTTTGATGTACAGCGTCGGTGAGGCCCGACGCCAGACCACATTCAGCTTTGGCAACCAACGCCTGATGGTGGAACTATGCACCTTGATGCTGCAGAGCTTTCTGAGCAGCAACGCGAAAAACTCTGTACTCCAGCGTGAGCGCTGAAAGCACAAGGTTCGTGGCGTTTGCTCCAACAACAGTATTAATACCTTGCAGATAAAGGCTTTAGGCTGGCGAACTGGCCTGCCAACTCCTTTTGTTTTCAAGCTATCAACACCGACCACTTCGTACCAGGCGAGCCAGCGCTTCAGGGAGGAACGCCCCGCCTGAAGCACACGGGCGACTTCAGATTTTGAGGTCCCTTGTAACACCAGCAGGACCGCATTGGCTCTGCGGCATAGGTCTTTATCTCTGGTTTTATGAATGACTTTCTTCAAACGACGGATTTCAGCGCAATGGAAAAATGCTATTTTGTCCATACTCAATGCGGTTAGTGATTTGTTTGGTTTGGCGACTGATCAGATCGCTCAAACCGTATTGAGTTCCGTACAAGTGATCTACTAATTGGAACAGCTATTTAGAATGGTGTTCACGCGTTTTGCATACTCGCACTTAAAAAACGATCTCAGGCACGAAATAAATCGGTTGGTTGTTTTGCCTAACTGTCGATACATTAATTGCTCAGGCAGCTTAATGCATTTCAGCCAAACTCCTATCTTTGTCTGAAACTCGTATTTATAGCTTCAGCTCGGCATACAATGCGAAAAAATACTTAGATATTTAGCCGTCTATACTGTTGCAAAGCCAAAAGTCCCGTGATATTACTAATAGCAGTTGTATAAATTAAACCCAATGAAGACTCAGACAACAATGAATTTAAACCAGCGTTTCGCTAACCTGCTCACTCTCCTCGTGCTCCTCAACAGGCCACGGGGCTTTGTGCATTGGTAAAACGACTGTACCAGTAAACCAAAAACCCCGTGCCACAGGCCGGGGTTTTTTGTTTTAACCAAGGCCATCAGAACGGGTTTTCATAAATGAAATGAGGAAAATGTGATGAGCGGTCAGGATAAAATCTGGATTTTTGATACTACCTTAAGAGACGGCGAACAGGCGTTGCGTGCCAGTTTAAGCCATAAGCAAAAAATTCAGCTGGCACATGCGATTGCCCGCTTAAATGTAGATGTGATGGAAGTGGGTTTTCCTGTGTCATCTCCAGGTGACTTTGAATCAGTACAAAGCATAGCAACACAAGTCAAAGGCCCTATTATTTGTGGTTTAGCCCGGGCTGTCAGTGCTGACATTGAAGCCTGTGGTCAGGCACTGGCGAACGCTGAACGTCGCCGTATTCACACATTTATTGCGACCTCACCATTGCATTTACAATACAAATTACGTCGTACTTTAGAACAAGCCACTGAACAGGCTGTTGCTGCTATTCAGCTGGCGCGTCGTTATACCGACGATGTCGAGTTCTCCTGTGAAGATGCCGGCCGCACCCCTATTGATGATTTATGCCGTATTGTCGAGGCCGCTATTAAAGCCGGCGCCCGCACTATTAATATTCCGGACACTGTCGGCTACACCATTCCGAATGAATTTGCCCGCATCATCACCGACCTGCGTCACAAGGTACCAAATATTGATCAGGCCATTTTAAGTGTGCACTGCCATAACGATTTGGGATTGGCTGTGGCCAATAGTATCAGTGCAGTTCAGGCAGGTGCCCGTCAGATCGAATGCACAGTCAACGGCATTGGCGAACGTGCTGGTAACTGTTCGTTAGAGGAAGTGGCGATGATTATCAAAACCCGCCCCGACGTTCTGCCGTTTTATACCGACATTAAGAGCACAGAAATTTACCGATCCAGTCATTTAGTTAGCCAAATTTGCCATATGCCAATTCAGCCCAATAAAGCTATTGTCGGCGAGAACGCTTTTGCGCATTCTTCAGGTATACATCAGGATGGCGTGTTAAAAGCACAAAACACCTACGAAATTATGTCGCCAGAACAAGTAGGCATCCGTCAGAACGAATTAAACCTGACGTCACGTTCTGGCCGCGCCGTGATCCAGCATCGCTTAAGCGAGATGGGTTACACCCAGGAAGATTACAACCTGGATGACATTTATAAAGCCTTTGTGACCCTGGCCGACCAGAAGGGCCGGGTTTTTGATTACGATTTAGAAGCGCTGGTGTTTTTCCAGAATTTGCAGGATACCAACGAGCCGTACAAGCTGGAGTTTTTAAGTTCCTCCACTCATACCGGTCATGTTGCCAGCGCCACTGTGGGCATCAGCATTAATGGTGAAACCCGTACTGAAGCAGCGACAGGTAATGGTCCGGTGGAAGCGTCGTTTCAGGCGATCCAGCGTATTGTCGGCACTGACGTGAAAATGGTCGACTTTAACTTACAGGCCAAAGGCAGCGGCGAAGATGCGTTGGGCCAGGTGGATATTATTGCCGAGCATCAGGGCCGCCGTTACCACGGTGCAGGTTTAGCCACCGACATAGTGCGATCTTCAGTATTGGCTTATGTGCACGTATTAAATTTAATTGAACGCAGCAAACAGGTAGACGCCGCCAAACAGGCCCGCCGTTTATCCGAATCACAGGCAGAGAAGTAACAAATGAAAACTTATAAAATTGCGGTATTGGCAGGAGACGGTATTGGCCCTGAAGTAATGGATCAGGCGTTAAAAGTACTGGACGCCGTATCTGAAAAATTTAATTTCAGCATAGAGCGCACAGCCGCCTTAATAGGTGGCGCGGCTATTGATGCTACTGGCGTCGCCTTGCCTGAAGCTACGCTGGAGCTGTGTAAAAACAGTGATGCTATTTTGTTTGGCTCTGTCGGTGGGCCAAAGTGGACCAGCCTGCCACCGGCACAGCAACCAGAACGCGCATCCTTATTGCCACTGCGTAAAACCTTCGATTTATTCTGTAACTTACGCCCAGGCCAGATTTACCCGGCTTTTGCCGAGTTATCGCCATTGCACCCAAAAATTAGTAGTCAGGGCATGGATATTTTATGTGTACGTGAGCTGACAGGTGGCATTTATTTTGGTGAAAAAGGCCGCACTGAAGACGCCGCTTTTGATACACAAAAATACAGCGTGGCAGAAATTGAACGCATCAGCCGTGTGGCTTTTGAAGCGGCCACTAAACGCCGGAATAAAGTAACCTCCATCGACAAAGCCAACGTGCTGGCGACCAGTGTGTTGTGGCGTGAAGTGGTAGAACGTGTCGCTAAAGACTATCCACAAGTACAGCTGGAACATATGTATATCGACAATGCCGCCATGCAACTTATTCGGGCACCGCAACATTTTGACGTGATGTTATGCGACAACCTGTTTGGCGATATTTTGTCGGACGAAATTGCTGCTATTGCCGGATCTTTAGGCTTATTGCCTTCGGCCAGTTTAAATGGCTCTCAGTTTGGTTTGTATGAACCAGCTGGTGGTACAGCACCGGATATCGCCGGCAAAGGCATTGCCAACCCTATAGCTCAGATATTAAGTGCGGCTTTAATGCTGCGCTACAGCTTTGCTGAAGAAGCCGCAGCCCGCGCTATCGAGCAGGCTGTTGCCAGCACCTTAGAGCAAGGCATTGTGACACGGGATATTAATCCGGCTTCCGGCTATGGCACTGCAGAGGTGGGCTCTGCTGTGATGGCTGCGTTGCAGGCTATACCAACAGAGAGAAATTAATCATGGCAAAGACTTTATATCAGAAAATTTATCAGAGCCATGTCGTGGCTCCAGTCAACGGCAGCACCGATTTATTGTTTGTCGACAGGCATTTTATCCATGAGGTAACCAGTCCTCAGGCCTTTGCTGGTTTGCGTCAGGCCGGTCGTCCTGTACGTCGTCCGGACTTAACCTCAGCTACCATGGATCATAACGTTTCCACCCAACTGCGCAGTATGGATGCGGCAGGCGAAACCTCGCGTAAACAATTGGAAGCTCTGGCGACCAACTGCGCAGAATTTGGCGTGCCTTTAATGGATTTGATGCACCCTGATCAAGGCATAGTCCATGTGATTGGCCCTGAATTGGGTTTAACCCAGCCTGGTATGATTATTGTTTGTGGTGATTCCCATACCTCGACCCACGGTGCTTTTGGTGCTATGGCCTTTGGTATTGGCACCTCAGAAGTCGAACACGTACTAGCCACCCAAACCTTGCAGCAGCAAGTGGCGAAAACCTTAAAAGTGGAAGTCACAGGCACCTTATCCCCTTTTGTTACGCCAAAAGACGTGATTATGGCGGTGATAGGTCAATTAGGTACGGCAGGTGGTACTGGTTATGTCGCTGAATTCTGCGGCGACGCTATTCGTGGTCTGAGCATGGAAGGCCGGATGACGCTGTGTAACATGAGTATAGAAATGGGCGCCAAAGCAGGTTTAGTAGCACCGGATGAAGTGACCTTCGCTTATATGAAAGGCCGACCTCATGCGCCACAGGCCGAACACTGGGATGCGGCGGTAAACTATTGGAAAACCTTGTATTCAGATGCAGATGCTGTGTTTGACAAGACATTAACTATTGCCGCAGAAAACATCAGACCTCAGGTGACCTGGGGCACCAACCCTGAGCAGGTGATTGCAGTGGATCAACCTGTGCCAGCACCTGAGTCATTTAGCGATTTAATTAAAGCTGATGCTGCGCGCCGTGCTTTAACTTATATGGGCATTGAAGCGGGCCAGAAGTTAACCGATCTGACAGTCGACGTGGTGTTTATTGGTTCCTGTACCAACAGCCGTATTGAAGATTTACGTCAGGCCGCCGCTGTAGTGCAAGGTAAACAAGTGGCCTCCGGTGTTCGTGCTTTGATCGTGCCGGGTTCTGGCCAGGTCAAACGTCAGGCCGAAGCCGAAGGCTTAGCTGATATTTTTAAAGCTTCTGGTTTTGAATGGCGTGAACCAGGTTGCTCTATGTGTTTAGGCATGAACGATGATCGCGTAGAAGCTGGTCAGCGTTGTGCCTCCACTTCAAACCGCAACTTTGAAGGTCGTCAGGGCCGTGGTGCCCGCACGCATTTGGTCAGCCCTGCCATGGCAGCAGCTGCAGCTATTGCCGGTCGTTTTGTTGATATTTCGTTTGTTGAAGTCGCTGGAGGAACTTACTAATGAGCCAGATATTTGCCCAGGGACTGGTATGCCCTTTAGATAAAAACAATGTCGATACCGACCAGATTATTCCAAAACAGTTTTTAACCTCTGTCAGCCGTGATGGTTTTGCCGAAGCCTTGTTTTACGACTGGCGTTATCTGGCAGACGGGGTCCCTAATCCTGATTTCGTGTTAAACGCTCCGGAGTATAAAGGGGCTTCTATACTGCTAACGCGGGCGAACTTTGGGTGCGGCTCCAGCCGTGAACATGCGCCATGGGCTATTCAGCAGTATGGTTTTAATGTGGTCATAGCCGAAAGTTTTGCCGATATTTTCTTTAATAACAGCATTAACAACGGCATGTTGCTGATCAGTTTAAGTACGTCCAATATTGAGTTTTTATTCAGCCGCTGCCAGCAAGGCACGCAAGAATGGAAAATTGATTTAGCTGGCCAGCAAATTATTCTGGGTAATAACGCCGCAGTGGGTTTTCAGATAGACCCTGATATTAAACAGCGTTTACTAAGTGGCCTGGATTTTATTGGTGTTAGCGAACAATTTTCCCCACAAATCAGCAGCTATGAACAACAGCGTGCCAGTCAGCAGCCTTGGTTAGGTTAACTAAACTTTCGTGCAGACCGTAGATGCCGCGGCTTGTCCCGGCCTGTCTCTGTGCACCACGATGTTTATAGGGAAATACAAGCCCAACTACCACCAGATTGGAATTTGAAACGGGAGGGGACAAGCCCCTCCCCTACAAGCACCTACGAGCCCATCCAGCCATCTAGCCGTAAATTATTGATTTTACTGAACTACTTGCGTATCAGAAAAAGCGGGTAATACTTGGCAAAGTAGTACCTGACAGTATATAGTTTCATTATTATCAAATTTACCAGTTCACCAATTAACCTCTAAGGGGTATTTTATGAAAAAGCTCGTTACATTAGCAGTAGTAGCAAGTGCTTATTTCGCTGCAGCGCCAGCAGTTTT
The DNA here is from genome assembly GCF_003990335.1 of Rheinheimera mangrovi. NCBI lineage: Bacteria > Pseudomonadati > Pseudomonadota > Gammaproteobacteria > Chromatiales > Chromatiaceae > Rheinheimera > Rheinheimera mangrovi. The sequence goes on from NZ_CP034683.1 coordinate 4,113,906, forward strand.
AGCTCAGGATCAATGGGCAACCTCTTTGTGTGAATACACTAAAGCTGACGATAAAAACCGCGTTCGCAAAGTTTTATCTGACAACAAAGTAAACGTTCGTAAAATTTATGATGCGATTCAGTGCAATGGCGATTCGCTGATTAAATTTGCTATGCGCAGTGATGCTTATGAAACTGGTTCGTTTTTTGTTAAACAGATGCCAGCTAAATCCCTGGTCGCTGAAGATCTGGAAGCATGGGCTGCAGCCAATGGTTTTGCTGCATCTCCGCTGATCAACGATATCAAAGCCCGTATTGGTCAGGATTAATATAGCCTTTGTACTTAAAGCTGTAGCTTTGTTGTCTTTGCGTTTCGCAGCAGTGACATAGAACAAAATGAAATGGCTCCCATCAGGGAGCCATTTTTTATTGGTGTTCACACGTAAAGAAGCAGCAACTTAATTCGAGTTAGCCTTCAGCGTTAAACTGGCGAAACTGATAAAGTCCTCTGCCGTCTCAATTCCTGCCATAGCTGAACCATCCTGCATCTGGAAAAATGTAGGAGGTCGTTGAAACTGGAAGCTGATTTTCAAACGTTCAGGCTGTTGTAAAAAGCTCAGCACAGGCTCACGGATCACATCAGGAATTTGTGGGTTTTGTTGTAAAGCGGCGCTCAATTGCTGTTGGCTGGTGGCAAAATCTGCGCTAAGTCCTGCCACAGCCAATTGATCAAACAATTGCTGTAAGAAGGCTTTGTTTTCGATTTCCAACGAACCACTGGCTATCCCTATCACACCAACTTTTTTCATCAAGTCAGGTAGATAATTGGGTTGCTCAGATTGCAGTTGCTGTTGCTCAGGCGTCATATTCTTAATAGTTTCGGCAAATTGCCATAACTCAGTGACGCCAGTTAAGGCAAAACGGTAGTTCAGACTAAAGTGGTGATTAACCCGCAATTCCTGCTGAAAAGTCAGTTCACCGGTTTTCGCTTTATACTTGTACTGATAATTTAATTCCATCAATAAAGTTGACAGATAGGCCGCTAAATCAGGAGGCACAGAAGCCAGTGCTTTTGGTGCAAGTTTTAAATCCTTTAAACGGGCAGCCCCATCTTCAGGTAAACCATCACGCTGCAAACCAATCAGCTCAACCTGACCTACAGTCACTAAATCTCCCATACCGGCAAGACCAATATGCAAGTCCTGAATTTTATAACTCGACGTAATCACGTTGGCGGACAGTTTGCTATAACTCATATGAATAGGCGGCATATCGCCTTGTTCAGCCAATTGCAGGTACTGCTGGTTACTACGCTCTATATGTCCTGCCATCAGCTGTTCCGCATGATGGTTAGCATAGAACAAACCAGCAACAGCACTGGTCGTCAGGATTAACACAGCACCCAGCCAAATTTTTTTATTCATATTCCCTTATCCTCCAACAAAACTAACGGCGTCATACTAGCATGAGCAGAAAATAAAACACCTGCCCCAACCTGTGATTCAATCTAAAAGCCTGTTAATTTAGCCTAATTGATCTCTTTTTTTGGTGTGGTATGGAGCTCTATTTCCACTGGTTTGATTTATTGGGTATTGCCGTGTTTGCCATTTCCGGCACTTTGGCGGCATGGCGTAAACAAATGGACGGATTTGGCGTGATAGTTCTCGCCACTGTGACTGCCATAGGCGGTGGTACTTTAAGGGATTTGATCCTTGACTCCCCGGTGATCTGGTTAACTAACAACAGCTACTTCTTAGCGATTTTTGCAGCCGCAGGTTTAACTATTCTACTGGTTAGGAACCGACTGGTGATCCCAAACAATACCTTACAAATTGCCGACGCTATTGGCTTGGCATTTTTTGTCATTATGGGCACGCAAAAGGCATTGGATCACGGCACTTCAGGTTTTGTCGCTATTATGATGGGCACTATGAGCGGAGTTTGTGGTGGCATGATCCGCGATGTATTGTGCCGTGAAATTCCGATGGTATTTCGTGGTGAGCTGTATGCAATCACTTGTATTTTTGGTGGTCTGGTCTACGTGCAACTGTTGAGTTTTGGCGTGGAACAAATGCCTGCCATGCTTTCAGGAATGACGGCTCTACTTATTCTACGCTTAGCAGCTATTCGCTGGCATCTGACCATTCCTGTCTTTGGAAAGAAAGCTGACGATTTACGTTGAATCTCTACAGCATGCAGAGTCGTTTGTACTCTTTTATTTACACTAAGAATACAGCTTTTATTGCTGCGGCTTGAAATTAATTAGGAAGCTAATTAAAATATAGTTAGCTTTCTAACTATTAACGAGCAAATTATGAGCTACCAAAGTTTAGGTCTGCAAATCCACCTGCTATCGCGTCAATGGCGTTGTTTATTAGATAAACAAATGGCCTGCCAGGGGCTTACCCAAAGCTCAGGCATAGCGCTGGCTTATATCGCTGAAAATCAAGGGGTTAGCCAAACTGAGCTGGCCCGCTTATTAGCAGTAGAAACCCCTTCTCTGGTGCCAGTTCTGGATCAGCTGGAAAAACAAGGCTTGATTGAACGCCGCCCTTCACAACAGGACCGGCGCCTGAAGGCTTTGTATTTGCTGCCGGCAGCAACAGATTTAGTGGCTGCCATCAATCAGCAACGTCGCGTTTTACAGCAACAATTACTGGCCAACTTAAGCCCGCAACAGCAATTGGAATTACCACATGTACTGGATCTGGTACTGCAACAAGCCGCAGTACTGTTGCAAGATCAAAAAACCGGAGATTTGTCATGAGTGCCGAACAACTATTTAACCGTTGGATCAAATGGACCTTAGTACTGTTTGGACTGGTGTTTGGTTACTACCTGGCGGCCGATTTGTATATGCCCGTGACAACTGACAGTCTGGTGCAACGTTATGTAGTGCAGGTTGCACCACAAGTATCAGGTCGTGTGGTTTCGGTTGCTGTACAGAATAATCAGCAGGTAAAAAAGGGCGATTTGTTATTTGAACTGGACCCGGCAGACTACCAGCTCAAGCTGGAACTGGCACAATTACAGTTGGAACAAAGCCAACAGAAAAACCGTCAGTTGAGTGCAGCTTTGCAAAGTGCGTCAGCCCGTGTTGATCAGGCGCGTTTTGCCTGGCAGGAAACACAACGTGAAGATCAACGTTATCAGCAGTTGTATAACCAGAAGCTCATACCACGGCAGCAACTGGATCAAAGCCAAACCGCAGTGCTTAAAGCCAAAGCTGAACTGCAAGCCAGTATTGCAGCGTTAAATGAGCGTGAGGCTGAATTGGCAATTCCTACTCAGGAGCTGGTGCAAATTAAACAGGCGCGGAATCAGTTGGCACTAGCCCAACTGGAGCTGGACAGAACCAAAGTCTATGCCGATGTCGATGGCGTAGTCACAGACTTACAATTGGAAGTAGGCACCAATCTGGCAAGCCATCAAGCCACGGTCGCTTTGGTTTCTACCCAACAAAGCTGGGTCAGTGCTTTGTTTCGTGAAAAAAGTTTACTGCATGTGCAACAAGGCACAGAAGCATTAATTACTTTTGATGCCTTACCTGGTGAAGTGTTCAGTGCGTCAGTGCGGGATATAGATGCAGGTGTTGCCAATGGGCAAAGCACACCAGATGGACGTTTAGCCACTGCTGACAGCAGCAGCCGTTGGGTGCGTGATGCACAGCGTTTAAAAGTGAATCTGGCGATGCAACAGCAAATGCCAACAGCTTTAGTGGTAGGTTCACGCGCCACAGTACAACTGGTTCCTAAAGACAACACTGTGCTGGCCACTTTGGCAAAAGGCCAAATTCAGCTGATTAGCATGTTGCACTATGTTTACTAAAATAGCGGTTTACTAAAATGTTTGCACCCACTCCCTTTAATAAAGTACTGCGACTGGCCTTTGGTGCCAGTCTGGGCTTACTGCTGGCCAAACTAACCAACTCTGATCAGTGGGGAGTATTTTTCACCATCAGCCCAGTACTGTTATTGGGTTTAATTCCCAGACTGACGCCTTTTGTGGTGTTGCAATACGCGAGTGCTAACCTGTTGGCAGGCGCTATGGTACTGCTGTACAGCTGGCTCGGCTCTATAAGTGTTGTAATGACCCTGCTGGTATTTGTGTATTTTCTTTGGTTATTCCGCCTGATGGCAAAAGGGGCACTTTTTGTGTTTGCCGCTATCGCTATTATAAATGGCAGTATCTTTTTGCATTTTGCCAGCTATCCCAGCATGGATCCGGGCCTGATGCTTGGTAATGCTTTATTGGCGGTAGTGTTAGCGTTGGTGATTAGTGGGGCTCTGATTCAGCTTTTCCCTGTGCCAGACCAGCCGATGCAAATGCCTCCTGCTAAAACAGAGCTTGAACAGCAGCAACAAAGTCTGGTTGCAGCCGCTTTGGCTACCTTATCTTTTATTGCCTTTCAGCTGCTGGATTTACAGGATTCTCTGTCCGCTCAGGCCAGCACTATTCTGATCCTGTTACCCATGAGTTTTACCGGCATAGTGCAGGCAGGTATCAAACGAGCTTCAGGTGTCTTGTTAGGGTCAGCCTATGCAATAGCCATTCAGTTGCTGCTGTACGACAACTACCAGCATTTAGCTTTAACTATACTGGCATTCTTTTTTGGTATGTTAATCTTTGCCAGAGCCCAGCAATTGGAAGGTCCTGGGTCTGGTGTGGCTTTTGGCGGCATGACTACTATGGCCATTATTTTTGGCCAGTATTTAAAGCCGGATCAGGATTTGATGTACAGCGCGCTTTACCGCATCAGCTCAGTAAGTATTGCGGTGGTGATGACTCTGGTGCTGGTGACTATATTTTATTTGCAGCTTAACCGCCACAACCTGAACAAACGCCAATAAAAAAGGCCCCGTTCGTCAGTGACCAACGGGGCCTTTTTACTTTTTTCACTTAATCAGCTTTTTCGTCCGATATAGCTTTATGTAGTTTCACTACATTACGGCCTTTACGCATGCGGATATTGATCATTTCAACAGCCACAGAGAATGCCATAGCAAAATAGATATAACCTTTTGGTACATGCACATCAAAACCTTCGATCATTAAGGTCACACCAACCAAAATCAGGAAAGATAAAGCCAGTACTTTAATGGATGGATGTGCGTCGACAAAATCACCAATAGACTTAGCAGCAAACATCATGACCAACACTGCGGCTATGATGGCAATCGCCATGATTTCAATTTGATTAACCAGACCCACAGCAGTGATCACTGAATCTAAAGAGAAGACGATATCTAAAATAGCAATTTGGATCAGCACCATAAACAGGTTGTTCGCTACCACTTTAGGGCCGGCACTTTCTTCTTCCATACCTTCAAGGCTATGGTGAATTTCCTGAGTCGACTTCGCGAGCAGGAATAAACCGCCTCCTATTAAGATCACATCACGCCCTGAAATATCATTACCAAGCACAGTAAACCAGGTTTCGGTTAACCCCATCACCCAGGAAATAGAGAATAACAACGCCAGACGGGCAAACATCGCTAAGCCTAATCCCATGCGGCGGGCAAAGGCACGCTGATGTTCAGGCAAACGCCCGACCAAAATAGATAAGAAGATAATATTATCTATGCCTAACACGATTTCCAGTGCAGCAAGAGTACCCAACGCAATCCAGGCCTCCGGACTTGCGATCCATTCAAACATATAAAATTCCCATGATTTTAGTTAACTGCGGCTAGTGTAGCGGCTTTATTGGCGAATTTCAGCTGTAACCTTTTGGATATTGGTAATGGTTCCATAGATTTAACCTGAACTATGTAGCATTCTGGCGTTGCTCTGGCGGCAAATAACCAGGAATACAGTTGTGGTCGATGTGGTCTAACTGACCGGGTTTTAAAAATTGCTTCGCATACTGCAAATACACTTTCTGATCGATAAAAATATCAAACAGATCCGGGTCTATATGCTGGTTTTCTCTCATTCGGCCCATAATAGCCAGACATTCGCTTAAAGGTTTACCGTCTTTATAAGGCCTGTCTGAAGCCGTTAAGGCTTCAAAAATATCAGCTATTGCCATCATACGGGCCGGCACAGACATTTGTTCTTTCTTCAGACCTTTGGGATAACCCGTGCCGTCCATTTTCTCATGATGCCCGCAAGCAAACTCAGGCACCCTTTGTAAGTGCTTAGGAAAAGGCAAAGACTCCAGCATATCAACTGTAATATCCATATGCCGGTTAATGATCTGCCGCTCTTCGGGGGTCAGGGTCCCGCGGGCTATACTCAGGTTGTAAATCTCGTTGGCAGACAACAGGTTCTGCTGTTGCCCTGCAATCTGAATTTGCTGCCGCTGACCAAAATCAGCAACACGCTGCTGATCATTTTTATCCATAAACTCGCCACCAATATTGGCCTTGCGTAAAAATTCACGCTGCTCATCTAAAGCGGCCAGACCCTGTGCAAGCTGTTGTTGCAACGCTGTAACTCTGGCTTGATCCTGTTGGTGTGACGCCAGATACAACGGGCCAGCCAGACTCAGCTCTAAATCCCGTTTTGCGATTTCAATTTTGGCATCGACCAGCTCAATCCGGTCAAAAATAGTTTGTAACTTACTGGCTTTATCCATTACATATTCTGGCGTAGCGATTTTGCCACAGTCATGTAACCAGCCTGCAACGCTTAACTCGTGGCGGTCCGCGTCAGTCAAACTAAAGTCAGCCAAAGGGCCATAATTGTGGTTATGAACAGCGTCCGCCAGCATCATGGTTAACTCAGGTACCCGCTTACAATGCCCACCGGTGTAAGGTGATTTTTCATCTATAGCTTTTGCAATGAGTCGCGCTATGCCTTGAAACAATGCTTCCATGTTCTCAATCAGTTGCTTATTGGTTAAAGCCACTGCGGCTAAAGAGGCCAATGAACGCACTAACTCCATTTGCTGGCTGGAAAAAGAACTGACCTGCCCATCCACAGTGGCGTTAATAAGCTGCAACACCCCATTGAGTTCGCCCTCATGATTTTTCATAGGTACAGTCAAGACGGACTGGGTATGGTAGCCTGTACGTTGATCCATGCTACGGGCTGCACTTAAATCATATTCCTGACAGGCATAGGCATCAGGAATATGGATCATCTCACCTTCAGCAGCTGCTATGGCCACTATTGCGTGTTGATTCACCTGACCATCTTTGTAAATAGGAATAGAAGGAAAAGGAATAGGCTGGCCTGAACTTCCCCCCATATACATCTTCAGAGAGTTGTTGATCAGGGTTTCAAATTTCAGACTTTTATCTGCGGTGATCGAATAAATAGTACCGCCGTCGGCCTGGGTTAACGTTTGAGCACTGGTTAAAATACGCTCCAGCAAACGGGTAGTATCCCGCTCCACCGACAATGAAATACCAATTTCAATCAGATGCTTTAATACTGAAGGTTCTGCCATTTGTCTTCACTGCCCTTATTTTTCTGTATGGGTATAAACCCCATCCCAATCGGTGCCTGGTGGTTGCTGACGGTAATAATGAATTCGCTCTAAATACAAACTATACAACTTGTGATTGGACTGTTGCTGCAGTTCAACCCAGAGTGCTTCAGCATCAGACCAGTTTTGCTGGAAATAAAGCACCAGCGCCTGCTCATGCCTTAGCAATAAAGTAGCAAGCTCAGGGTCAGTCAACAAGTCGGGATCCACAGGTTCATAAATAATCACAGCTTCAGTTTTCCCTTTCACTTTGACTTTATCTACGCTACGAAAGGTTAAGGACTGGCATTGCTGCACTGTTCCCTGACTGACCAAAAACCGAACGCCATAATATTTGGTCAGACTTTCCAGCCGCGAACCTAAATTCACCGCATCCCCCAACACTGTATAAGCTCTGCGGTATTGTGATCCCATATCACCTACATTCATCTCACCTGTGTTTACGCCAACACCAATATCAATGGCTGGCAGACCATCAGCGACAAAGCTTTTACTGAGTTCGTCTGTTATTTTTAACATCGAAAAACCTGCTTTCACGGCCAGCTCTGCATGAGCTTTTACATCCAGCGGCGCATTCCAGAATGCCATCACCATATCACCGACATATTTATCTATGGTGCCCTGATGTTCAAAAATAGTTTTAGTGATGGGTGAGAAATAGCGGTTTAATAGCGTTTTCAGTTCAGTGGCCGTCAACTTTTCCGATAAGGTCGTAAAACCCCGGATATCAGAAAATAACACCGACATTTCTTTTCGTTTTCCATCCAGGCTGACACTTTCAGGGTGATTCAGCATTTCGTCGATATGAGCAGGAGGCACATACTGGTCAAAAATAGATTTAATCCGCGCTTTTTGCCGTGAAGCGCCAAAAAAACCATAAATTAAATTCAACAACGTCAGACCGAAAATTAACAACAGACTGGAGGTCAGCGGTAAATCCAGCTTTAACACTTGCCAGCAATACAAGTTACCTGCCAGCGTGAGCAACAACAGTCCGCCCCCGGTTAAGGCTAAGCTGACAGGGCCCAAAGCCGGAAACAACAGACTCATCACCATGCCCAGCACCACTAAAAATAAAAACACCAGAGCTTCTGCCCAGTCCGGGTGGGAATGAATAAGTTCTGGATAAATTAAACCTTCAAACACATTGGCATGCACTTCGACCCCTGGGTATTGAACTCCTACCGGGGTCGAACGCAAGTCCGCATGGCCCACAGCAGAGGTGCCAACAAAAACTACTGCGTCTTTTAGCAAGGTTTTATCAACTGCACCATGCAACACATCAACAGCAGAAATATAAGGGAAACTGCGGGCCGGTCCGCGATACGGGATAAGCACTCTGCCATATAAATCTGTATTGATCCGGGTGTTACCTACAGTGACACCCACAATAGTATTAATCTGTTCCAAAGGAGCGGTTTCTACTGGAAGTTCACTCGCCAGTGCATATAAACGCGCGGCTTCCAGTGCCAGCGAAGGATAGACTTTATCCTGATAGCGGATCAGTAAGGCCGCCTGACGGATAAACCCATCCGGATCCGGAGATGAGTTAATAAAACCCGTACCTGCACTTTGTTGTTGCAATACCGGGGTATTAGCAACATAACCTTCGAAATGACTGACCGAACTTTGACTGGCCTGAGAGTCCATCAACACATAAGTTTCGGGCAGTTGCCCTACAGCAAGCTGCTCTTGCTGAAATAAAAAACCCAGTACTACATCTTTATTTTCCAGGCTTTCAGCAAAATGCTGATCCGCATCTAAGGCAGGTACCAGTTGTTGTAATTCTTTGGTCATTTCAGCCGACAACAGCTGCTGATTGGACAGCTGTAAAACTTGTTGCACCGGATTACGTTCAGGCTCGGAAAAAATCACATCAAAAGCCACCACTGAAGCCCCAGCTGCAGTTAACTGTTCCAGCATTTGCGCAACCAACTGTCGACTCCAGGGCCAACGCCCGACCTGCTGCAAACTTTTTTCGTCTATATCCACAATGACAACTGGCAGATCGGTTGCGGCTCTGAAAGGCAGCGTCAGCTTTAATCTACTGTCATACAATAAGCCATCCAAGCGCTTTAACGCTGATTGTTCTGAATACACGGCGCCTAACTGAGCCAACACCAGCACCAGGCTAAACAACAGGCTACAGAGCAGTATCCATTGATGACGACGCCAATACTTCAGCACCACAGCTCCATTCCTTCCCGAGCCATCAGAACTTCAGGTTGCTGACCACTGAACTGCAGCGCTAGCTGGTCCAGCTGCTGATCGCTTCGATCTGGATCATGGCTGAAAATGACCAGTTTTTTTACCTGAGCTTCTTTGGCTAATACCACAGCCTGACTGACTAACGAATGACCCCAGCCCAACTTAGTGGGCATATCTGCTTCCAAATACTGGCCATCGTGGATCAATACATCCACTCCTTCGACAAACTCCAGCCACTGCCCCCTTGATGTCAACTCCTGTTCTGGCGGAAAAAGTTCATTATCTGTGACATAAGCAAGGGTCTGTCCATCCGCAGTAATGCGGTAGGCACTGCCAGAACCCGGATGATTGAGCCGGCAACGCTGGATTTGAAAGTCTCCCAGTTGCCATTGATCCTCTATTACAGGAGTAATACGAATAGTGGCAGCCAGTTGCTCTGGTGCAACAGGAAAAAACTCACCACTCATTTGCTGTAAAATCGCTTGGTGTTGTCCATTCAGAGTGTTGCCGGGAATAATACGAATAGATCGCTCCGCCTGATAAGCAGGGGCAAAAAATGGAAAGCCCTGAATATGATCCCAATGGTTATGGCTAAGCAATAACACCAGGTCTGCAGTATCCGCCAATAATTCCTGCCCTAATAACCGGATCCCCGTACCTGAATCCAAAATCAATCTTTGACCATTTTGACTGGTTAGCAACACACAAGGCGTATTGCCGCCATAACGCTGTGTATCGACGCCGGGTGTCGGAATGGAGCCACGCACGCCATAAAATTTAATCTGCATAATGACTCACTAATCAGAATTATTCTGAAACTCATAGAATTGATACTGCCGCAGTGTTGCGCTATACCCACTTGAGTCATAGTTACTCCATCCCAGCGTGACCTTACTGCTGGTCAACTCCATAAACAAATCGTAGGAGATGGTAATATCACTAAATAGATAAGCCCCATAGGTCGCAGAGTTTGCTTCAAAAGCCGGATCCCAACGGCCTACATCAGCGCCACTGCCATCCAGCAACACTCGCCCAACCCAGGCAAATGCACCTGAAGTGCCAGCCAACAGCAACCGGCCAGAAGCATCTACATGGAGCTGATTAATCTTCAGATGAGCAGGTATCGAATTGCTGAAACTGTTATACAGTCTGGGACTACCGTAGTTAAATGAAGTATCAATTCCCCCATTTTGCTGCAAACGATACAAATAATGCTGGTCAACACCTTCGGAATAGCTCGCCAGAGCTACCACCAGATTACGCCCGGCATCAAAATCCAGCAAATTAAGGTACTCGAATTGTGAGGTCGGGTTGTTAGAGTTATCGATCAGATTGATCAGACTATAGCCTTGGCCAGACTGACCAAAGGTATCAGAAGGACTGTTGCTGGTATTCATCAGCACACCAGTATCACTAAAGCGTGCAATATAGAGTTGAGGATCAGTACTCAGCTTGTACTGTCCTGCGATCACCAGACTGCCATCCACAGGATCCAGTTTCATCTGACTCAGCTCCTCTACAACCACTGCATTGGGATCGATTTCGCTGAAGACTGTATAACCCGGCAGCGAGCTGCCAAAATTGCCGGTATCTATGCTGCCATCCGTATTAAGCTGCAACAGCACTACATCTGTACTGTAATTGGCGTAGCTATGGTATTCGGCGCCCACCAGCAAGCGGCCATCAGCTCTGATTTGCAGTTGCCTTGCCACCGACTCGTCGTAATTGCCCGCAGCTGCCGGAGCTAAAGCAAGAACTCCGTTGGCAAAACCTGAGTCCAGAGATCCATCCTGATTGAGCCGTACTACATAACCCACCTGATCACCATTAGTCTCCATACCATAACCAGCAACATAGGCCTGATTCGAACTCGCCTCCTTTATGGTACTAATGCTCATGCTCTCGAGTTGATCAGTTGCGAGCAGCACCAGACCATGATTACCAAAACTCTGATCTAAAGCACCACTGGCTGTTAGTCTGCCGACAAAAAACTGCTGATAACCGCCATTGAGATAAGAATAACTACGTCCATAAAACAGAGTTTTATTAACCTGACTCCCCAGCAGCAATCTTTGACTGCCAAGCAAAATGTCGTCACTAAACCCTGCATTAAACCAACGTTGTCCATCAGCAGAAAATGCTGTGTCCGCAGCCAAAGTATTGTGCTGATATTTGCCGATCCAGTTAAAGTCGACACTGCCAGCAGCACCGTAATTTGGATGACTGAAATGATTGAGCAACCACAAGCCTGCATCATCACTTTGCAGATCCACGGCTTTTAATTGTCCATCCACAGCAAGAGGCTGATCGGACATAAAGTCCCCTATCAGATTGTATTGGCTGAGCGAGACCATGTCACCGTCGGCCTCCGCTGTGCTTGTCAGAACATAAAATCCGCTCTGATCTACTGCAAGAGACTGGTAATGCAGTGAATAACCGGCCTTGCCACTGACCTGAATAAATCCGGCAGCATTGCCAAAACCAGAATTCAGACTACCGTCTGGGTTCAGTTTAAAAAACAATCCGTCGGGACTTGTCAGAGCGGAAGACTCTGTCACGCTGCCCACCACATACAACGCATCGTTGTACAACACAGCGTCATAAGCTTTAGAAGAATGTAAAGAAAAATCATATTCCCTGAAACCAGCGCAGTCTGGAGTACAGCCAAAGGTACTGCTGTCTAATACAAAAGAAGGTGAAAAGCGGGCTATTACTATACGATTGGCGGACGACTGACCTATGCCATAGTAATTGTGATTGCTGTCCTGACGTACCAAATCAAATTGTTTAACAGTGCTAAGCATACTGAGCCAACCGCCCTGATAGCCTGAATCTGCAAATTCAAACAAAAAGGCCTGACTGCCATTTTTCACACCAGATACTACATAATGTCCATTATGGTTCAGAAGCAGATCCGTCGCTTGCATATCACCGCTGTCACAGGGAGAGTATTCACAGAGCAGATAGCCTTGTGAACCAGGGCCAAAACCGTAATCCAGCAGTCCATTTTCATCAAGCTTCATTAAATAAAAACCTGAAGCATTAGTTTCTGTGTAGTTAACTAGCAGTACAAGCTCATTATTGCTGGTCAATACCCCAGCCACAGCTTGCTCTGTGAAGTTATAGAAGAATGAGTTTCGAAACAAGCCTTTGCTGGCATAACTGGAGTCCACTGAGCCATCCGGGTTCAGCCGCATCACAAAAACCTGATGCTGGTAAGAATTACTGACCGAGCCAATCACCAGGCTGCGGCCATCACTTAAAGGAATAATTTGCGCCGGATCGTTGTCTTCGCCACTCAGCATCATTTCCAAAGACAGATGGCTTCCTCCGGCAAAGCTGGTATCAGGAAGAACAGAGGTTTCGTAGCTCTGAGCCGCAGTGACAATAATAACTACTGTGGCAGTATCAACCAGAGCAGGATCACCATTTTCTGTCACTTGCACGACCAGGCTATAAGAGGCTGTCGTTGCCGCATCCAGCAAAGACGCATCAGCCACTTGAATAACTCCGCCAGCGCTGATCGCAAAAACTCCTGCTGAATTCCCGGATAAGATTTGATAGCTGTAACTGCCAGGGTCAGCATCGAATTGAGTCATCGTCAGCACATGCTGCGAATTGACATAATCATCTGAAATAGTGACAGTGGCATCCTGCAAAGAAGGTGGGTCGTTCACCGGAGTGATATTGAGCTCAACCTGGGCATCAGAAGTTAAGTCGCCCTGAGTTAATCGATAAGTAAAATAATAGGCACCATAGGATTCTGTTGCAGGTTGGTAACTAAAAGTGCCGTCTGTATTTAAAACCAGGGAGCCATAAGGAGGGGCCTGCACCAGACTTACGACCACAGGCTGATTTGCATCAAAGATATCATTCTGCAGTAATGATTGAGCGCTACTTACAGTCAACAGTGTATCTTCAGCCAAAGTATATGCATCAAAGCTGGCCAGTAGGGCTGGCAGCACCTGAACAACACTAATGGTAACCACAGCACTGCTGGTTCTGATGCCATTACTGGCCTGATAAACAAAAACGTCCTGGCCATAGAAGTTTGCATTAGGCTGATAGCTAAAACTGCCATCAGAATTCATATTCAGTTGCCCATATAAGGGGCCTGAGCTCACAGCCAAGGTCGTCAAACTTAGTCCGGATGGATCACTATCGTTGGCCAGTACGCCTGTCGCTGCATTGACTTGCAATACAGCGTCCTGATTGACAACGTAGGTGTCAGCATTAATCACCGGAAAAGCCTGCTGCAATTGCAAGCCAATCAACGCTGTGCTTGTGCCACCTGCACTGTCAGTAATTTGCACAACTAAGCTACCACTGGCTCCGCCGCGAGCTCTTAACGCTGTTGCATTAGCGACAACAAGCTGCCCCTGATTTGTGATAGTAAACGCCTGGGTATCATCACCACTGAGAATGCTGAAGCTATAGCTTTGGTTGGCATCGACATCTTGCCAGACCAATTGCCCGACCACTGCGCCCTGAGCTGCACTTTCTGAAAAGGTCAAGGTTGTTGCGGTTAATACTGGAACATCATTAACTGGAGACACCGTAATAGTCACAGTCGCCTGAGCTGTTCTGACACCATTACTGGCGCTATAGACAAAGCTGTCCTGACCAAAGAAGTTAGCAACTGGGCTATAGGTAAAAAGACCGTTTGAACTGAATTGTAGTGATCCATGAGAGGGTTGAGTAACCAGGCTGGCCGTTAAAGCTGATCCCCTCAGTTCAGTGTCATTGTTTAATACACTGTTTGACGAAACCAGTACAACATCCTCAGCCACACTATAGTTATCATTAAGAGCTGTAACCGCTGTACTGAGGACTTTGACTGAAACATTGATCTGGGCCGAAAGACCAGCATTATCCTGAGCCTTTACAGTCAAGATGACAGTGCTGCCAGCTAACTGCAACAGAGATGCTGGATTTGCAATACTCAGCACACCGGACTGAGTTAAACCAAAAACGCCCTGAGAATTACCACTCAAAATACTAAAACTAACAATTTGTCCAGGCTCTAAACTCTCAGCTACCAGTTCACCAATGACTTCCCCTTGAGATGCGTTATCCCATACCTCTGCGCTAAGTTCAGCTATAACCGGTGGAGTCTGGGATGCAATAATAGTGATCACAACAGTGCCTGTGCTGACTGCGCCAGCAGCGTCTGTAACCTGAAAAACAAAACTGTCTGTTCCCGTCGCAGAAGGCTTGGGCTGGTAACTAAAGGATCCATTAGCTTGCAGGGTCAGACTGCCTTTTGTCGCGTTCGAAAAAGGCACTGTTACTATACTCAGACGCTGATCATCGACATCTGAAACATGAGCTAATAAACCGGGAGCTGCAACAGTTAACTGAGTATTTTGATTCACCGAATAAGATGATCCCTGAACCACAGGGGCATCATTTTTTGCCATGACAACAAGTTCGACTGTTGCAGAACTAACTAAACCTGCCGGGTCTTTAATTTGATAGCTAAAGTTATCCGTACCAAAAAAATCTTGTCGCGGAATATACTGAAAGCTACCATCGGCAGAGAGCAACACCTGTCCGCTTTTAGGAACAGATAGCAATTCAGTCACCAGACTGATCGCGTCGCCATCTGGGTCTGAGTCATTCGCCAGCACTCCATTAGCCACAGCAACCAGCAATCGCTCATCTTCCGCTAGTTGATAGCTGTCATTTTTAGCTATTGGAGCTGCATTGGTCATCTCAATGCGCAGATCCACCCGAGCTTGAGCTATAGCCCCTTTACCATCAGACACCTGATATACGAAAAAATCATCTCCAGCATAATTAAACACAGGAGTGTAACTGAATGCGCCATCAGGATTTAGCTGCAGAGCACCATGAGAAGGTGCAATAATCGGCTCAATAGCAACAACCAGGCTGTCACCATCAACATCCAGATCATTAGCCAAAACACCAGGGGCATTAACACTCAGCAAGGTATTTTTGTTAGTACTGTAGCTATCATTCAGAACTGTCGGCGAATCATTCACTGCCAATACAGTCAGAGAAACCAAGGCCTGAGCAGTCAGGCCCTGACTATCTGTAATTTGGTAGATGAAACTATCATTTCCGACAAAATTTGGTGTCGGCTGATAGGTAAAACTGCCATTTTCATTTAGCTCAAGAACTCCGTTATCAGGCGGACGCACAGCCACAGTGTCAAGCTTAAAGTTACTGCCATCAGGGTGACTGTCATTACTCAGCAAAAAGTCGCTGAAAGGAATATCTTCATTCAGAGTAAATTGATCAGGCACAGCTATGGGCTGAGAAAACTCTGGAGTACCGAATGCCTGCACCAGATGCTCTTGCGAAAATAAACTTTCACCTGACGAATCAATACCTGTAATTAACAGAAAGTGCCTCTTGCTGACATCCAAATTTGTAATGGAAAGCGTAGGTTGCGACAATGCCAAAAATTGCCTTCCTCCGGCTTTGCTCAGAATATTTTCTGGAGTGATTCCTGGCTGCTCGGCAATGTAAAGGTTATAACGGCGGGCACTGCTATTGGCAATCCAGCTCACTTGAAGTGCAGTCGCGCTAAGAGTGGTATTTACACCGGTGACAGCTTGAGGCAACCATTCAATATCCCGAGCATCAAACAGAATACGGTTACCAAGCAGATCTTCCAGCCATAGTTCTAACCGCAAAGACCCTGGTGTTAAGCCAAAATTACGCGGATTCACGCCAGTGACGGTTTGCGAAAATGATGTACCGCAGCTCGCATCACACAACACTAAAGCCTGCTCACTGCCATTAAAGCCAACCAGTACTCTGGCTATGCCATCCGGGTCAGCAACGTCCACAGCTATGGTCAGATTACCGCTGATACTTTCACCAGAACGCGGAAACCTATAGTTTGCAGTACCATTTCCCACCGCCAGATTTTGCACCCTGTCCGCACGTAAAGGCGCTCCGGCAGCTAATGAGTTATAACCGAAAGCTACCATCAACCCCATTTCAACCGGCGTTCCGCCTGTTGGAGGTGGAGACACAGGTGGGGTGACTGGCGGCTGCTCAACCACAGGGGTGTCTACTGCAGCATCACCACCTGAACCACCACAAGCTGCGAGCAGCGCACAAAGTGCTACAGCAAAAATCTCCCGAAGCAAAACTACACGCATAGCATTCATCCTTTATGGCCGCGCTATTTGATCAAAAAGATGCCGCCGGCTGTGGTCGCGGGGTTCTCAGTTTCACTTAAGACAAACTGCCCAAGGATCTGATCAATACCATCAACAAACAGGGTATCTATCTGGCCCTGAGCTCGTTCATTGCCATGGCTGGCAAAATTAACACCAAGCTCCAGTTGATCAACATTCACCACCCCGTTAAAAGCGGCAAACCATTCCCCACCCGCGTCATTAAAAGACATCTCGCCTTGAGGCACTGTGCCATTATCAAAATCTATCGTCATACTGACCTGAAAATCAGTCACTGCACCTTCTGTGCTTTGCACACTAAATTGCTCCAGAGTACCGTATTGATATGAGCCAGAGCGTGCAGCAATGAGTTCAGCAACCGGAGTTTGATTGCTGCTGCCCTGATAGGCTTGCTCCGCAATAAACGACGTATCTTCAGAACCTTGAGCTGACGGCAAATTGGTGGCATCAGTAAAGGCGGTATTGGAAGCAGCGCCTGAGCTACTGCCTTGATCTGTATTGGCTTCATCGCCAGCTGCTTCTCCGGCAAATTCCGCAGGAGGTGACAGCAAAGGCGTCACCTGACCTGCTACAGTGATCTGGGCAAATGAAGCACTCTGGCCGCCACCAAAGGTGACATTCTCAACAGTGCCGTCTGAACGGGTAATTTGTAACTCAATCTGGCCATCCCAAACCCCCACCAGCATGATTTCGTTGATATAAGACAACTGAAATGTGGTACCACGAATACCAATACTACCCACAGGCGTTTTTAGCTGGTAATTACCAGCGTCCCCTTTTATCGAACCAGTGACTGTGCGTAAACCGCCTTTGACCAATTCCATCACCACAGATCCCTGCTCTGTGGCTGAACCTGCTTTATATTCTGATATCAACAGTTCGGTGTCGCTTTGCAATGCCAACAACGCACCATCGAGCATTCTGAACTGAGCCTGGCTTTGCGCCCCTGTACTGACCTGATCAATATTAAATACCGGTGCTTTACGATTCAAATTGCGGCTTTGTTGCGTATCTGTAGCTGTTGCCGTTACGTTCCCTCTGGCCATCAACGTCAGTCCAGCGTTACTGGCCTGCTCCTGTGCAGACAATGCCAGACTAAACAGAGCAACTACAGGGCTGACATAAAGCATAAAGTTAGAACGCATAGCTGGCTCCTACCACACATTCTGTGCGGTCGTATTCATACAAAGTAACAGGACTGTTTTTATCAGTGTAGCTACATCTCAGTTCAGAGCTGACAGAGGACGAGAACTGCCAAATCCAGCTGCCCGTGAGGGAAAATAAGGATTCATTGCGTTTTACCCGAAATAGGGGATGAGGCGCTTTATAGCTAATGCTTTGTAACTCTGCTCTGGCAATAAGAATATGCGAGGCGCTGGCCAGCCATGTAGTGCTGTAACTTAATGAACTGACATCCCTGCTGTTGTAAACCGCACTATCAAGGCGACTGCGTTCGTTGGAAATACTAACATTGGCCTGATTAATCCAGCGATTACCTTTGCGCTCCCAGGACGCTGAGATGGCATGGACTGTCAGATTTAATCTGTCATCCAGCCTGTTGTCTGAACGGCCAGATACCCATTGCATACCAACAGAGTTCAATGCGTTCAGCTGATACTTGCCACTGATTTGCCCACCCCAGTCGTTTCGGTACAACTCCCCGGCTAAACGCAACGGTCTGCTGTATGCACGCAGGCTGTAGCTGTAGTGCTGATAATTTGCTTCATAGCCCAAACGCGCAGCCAAAGTTTCCCTATCAAAATCAGACAACTGATTAAACTGTGTTGCCCCAACCTGTAGATCAGCCAACCAGGCATAGCGCTGGTTCTGCTGCCATCGGCCATCAAAACTGTATCCAAGCTGATGAAAATAATCACTGCTTGCCTTACTAAGAGGAAATACATCAATTTCGCCCAACGATGGAATAAAGATTCGGTCTTCGGCAGTACCACTATTCACATTGTCGTCATGACCAAAGCCATATCTGATCTTGTGCCGTTGATAGCCCTTTAACTTAGCTTGTTCCCATTCCACTGCACTACGCAATTTAGCAACGGGCTCGACTAAATCAGCCGCAGGCTTTTGTTCAATCCAAGTAAGCTGCCTTAGTGCGGCAGGATAATTTTTAGTTTTGTAATAGGCCTGAGCTAAGGTAAAACGGGCTTGTTGCCATTGGGGCTTATCAGCTACAACCCGTTCAAGCGCAAATACGGCACTGTCATTTTGCTCAACCCGCAGCGCGATACGGCCATACGCCATATCAAAATCAGGCTCTCCAGCCAGTTGATTTTCTAATGAGGCGGCCAGCAGATAAGCCTGCTCCAGCTGGCCGGATTGCACCAGCCGGATAAATTCTGCTTTTTGTTGTTCCAGAGTGAGTGTTTCAGCATGAAGCGAAAAAACCACACCGCCCATTAAGTTCAGTATAAAAAGGCGCAGCCAAAGCGCTGCCCTGATTTTAGCTTTTTGTCCCCCGACTTTTCTCACAGCAACCTCATTTATGTTTTTATGGCCGGACAGATACGGGTGTCACGATACTTTTATTATTCTGCTGTTAGAGAAATAGCAGGAAATATAAAAAAGGAAAGCAATGCCCAAGGATTTCACTGCAGAAAATAAAAATAAATAGTCTGCGTAAACAGAGATTTATGCCATTAATTTCTGATCTTATATCAGCACTTTTGTCAATTCACTATCAATACTGGCGAATTAACATTACAAGGTTAAAATTAAGTAAACAAATTATCTGAGAACGAATCATGGCACTGGCCTTAGTCCACAGCAGAGCACGCTCTGGCTTGCAAGCACCGCTTGTGACAGTGGAGGTGCATTTAAGCCGGGGCTTGCCTGGTTTTCAATTGGTTGGCTTGCCGGAGACCTCAGTCAAAGAAGCCAAAGACAGAGTACGCAGTGCGCTAATTAATAGTGGTTTTGAGTTTCCAGATCATAAAATCACTGTCAATCTTGCCCCTGCAGATTTACCTAAAGAAGGCGGGCGTTTTGATTTAGCAATTGCTCTGGGAATACTGCATGCCAGTGGTCAGTTGCAAGCTGACTTATCCGCTTATGAGTTTTTTGGTGAGTTGGCCTTGTCGGGAGAAATTCGCAGCATAGTGGGAGAAATCCCCTTAGCTTTGGCCTGCAAAATGGCCGGAAACATCGCGGTATTTCCATTACAAAATGCAGTACAAGCTCAACAAGTTCCTGATCTTCAGCTGTGTGGCGCAGAACATTTGTTGCAGCTGCATGCATTTTTAGTACACCATCAGGCTCTGCCTGCTATTCCGGTTATTCCTGATAGTAAAGCAGAGTTGTATCCGGATCTGGCTGAAGTTCGCGGCCAGGCTCAAGCGAAAAGAGTGCTGGAAATTGCAGCTGCCGGCGAACATAATCTGCTGATGTTTGGCCCGGCAGGAACAGGCAAATCGATGCTCGCGCAACGCTTACCTGGCATACTCCCAAGCTTAAACGATCAGGAAGCATTAGAAACTGCAGCAATTTATTCAGTGGCAGCACAACCCAGAACTGTGCAGCAGTGGCACCAGCGGCCATTCAGACAACCGCATCATACCTGTTCAGCTGTAGCTTTGGTGGGAGGAGGCTCGATCCCCAGACCCGGAGAGATTTCTTTAGCTCATCGCGGAATTTTATTTTTGGATGAAGTCCCGGAATTCCCTCGCACTGTGCTGGAATCAATGAGACAACCTCTTGAAAGTGGTAAGGTTTTTATATCAAGGGCAGCACGACAAGCCGAATTTCCAGCCAGCTTTCAGTTGGTAGTTGCCCTGAACCCAAGCCCTTCAGGCCATCATAAAGATGGTCGCAGCAGCCCTGAACAAATCAGACGGTATTTAAGCCGTTTATCCGGCCCTTTTCTCGACAGAATTGAACTACAAGTCGAAGTACCTTTGTTACCTAAAGGCAGTTTAAGCCAACAAAAACCCGAAGAATCAAGCAGTATCATCAAACAGCGGGTCGATGCAGCCCGTGCCATTCAGTGGCAACGACAACACAAAGCCAATGCCCGCCTCACGCTGAGTGAACTGGAACAGTATTGTCAGTTAAACCCGGCTGACGCTGACTATTTCGAAAACTGCCTGACTCAGCTGAAATTTTCAGCCCGCAGTTATCACAAACTGCTCAAAGTGGCCCGTACGCTAGCTGATTTAGCACAGCGGCCACATATAGAACGCTGTGATTTGCAGGAAGCCTTAAGCTACCGCTCTTTTGACCGCTTACTTAACTATTTACAGTCTTAATTACTTTGACCTGCTTTAGTTTGATGTATACCCAAAAACTGACAGACAGTAATAGCCAATACACCGCAAAACATCAGTATGGAAAACGGCAATGCTGTGCCAGTGTATGCCAAGGCGAGTAAAGGTCCGGCCAAAGCTCCACTGCCAAAACGCAAGGTACCGATCACAGCTGTGGCTGTGCCACTGTGTTCTGGAAAACGCATTAAAATCATCGCATCGGCATTGGTTGCAATCAAACCTAAACTCGCCATCAGCGGCGCTATACTCAGCACAGTAAAGACTAAACCTAATTCAAACCAGTTGGCCAGGCAAAGCACACTGGCGCTGAACAAAGCCAACACCAACCCACTATTCAGCATTCGCTGCGGACCATAACGACCAACAAATCTGCTATTGCAAAAATTAGCCATCATCAACATACCCACATTCAGCGCAAACAACAGACTGAACAGCTGCTCGTTGACACCGTAATATTCAATATAAACAAAAGGCACCGCAGTTAAAAAACAGAAAAATGCAAATGAAGCAAACATAGAAGTTGCGATTTGTGGCCGGGCCACTGCATGAGCGAAAACAAAACGATAACCCGCCAGAAACTCCAGTTTACGGCCTTTTGTCACAGCGACAGGATCAGGTAAAAAGCGCCAGGTCAGCAGTAGGATCACGGACGAATACAAGGCTAATACCAGAAAAATATCCTGCCAATGGCCAACCCAAAGTACAGCGCTGCCGATAGCTGGCGCAATTAAAGGAGCCATCATCATAATCATCGAAACATAAGACATGCCCTTGGCAGTATTTTCCTGATACAAAGCGCGGATAATACCTGGCACCACAACGGTTGCAGCACTACCGGCAAAAGCCTGTAATGCACGTAAGCCGAGCAACCATTGCGCGTCCTGGCAAAACACCAGAGCAAAACTGGCCAGGCTAAAAAATAACAGACCAACCAATGCCAGCGGACGACGACCTATAGCGTCAGCGAGCGGGCCGAAGACCAGCATACCAACCCCATAAGCCGCCAGATAAATACTCAGAGATTGCTGGATAAGCCCAATATCAGTACCCAGTTCACTCGCCATCAGTGGCATAGCTGGCAAATACATATCAATAGCCAAAGGCGTAATAGCAACAATGCTGGCTAGCAGCAACAATAAACCAAAAGAGACTGTTTTGCTCATGATGAAATCCTGGCAGGTAGATATTGAATAATACCTGATCCAGACCAAAATAATTGGAGCTGTCATCGTAAATATTGCGACACTGGTCCTGAACTGTGTTAAAACCACTGCAGGTCTGCTGCCTATGGGTGAGTCGGAGTTTTTATGAAACAACTTATTTTGTTACTTGGCCTTTTCTGCACTCTGGCGCAAGCCACTCCGATCAAAGTAGGTTTACACGATTCAGCGCCCTGGGCCTACCGCAATGCTCAGGGAGAAATCACCGGGCTGGACTATGAAATAGTAAAAACTATTTTGCAGCGTGAAGGCATTGAAGCAGAATTCGAACTTTATAGTTACAGCCGCTTGTTAAAACTCTTTTCCGAGCAAAAACTGGATATAGCCAGTCCTGTTGCCGTGCCTTATCCGGGTGCTTTTTATAGCCAACCTTATTTTACCGTGTTGGACGTGGTGGTACATAAAAGCAGTAATCCCATCAAAATTAATAGCCTGCAAGACCTCAAAGGTAAAACTATTGTCGGTTATCAGCAAGCACAAGAAGTACTGGGGCCAGACTTCGCAGCTATCACAAAGCAAGCGCATTATCTGGAAGAAGCCGACCGGGAAAAGCAGTTTGAGTTATTGATGAAGGACAGAGTGCAGTTGATGGTTGGAGACAGTAAAGTGCTGACCTATTACGCCAACAAAAACTATGGCCGCGGCAGTATACAAACGCACAGGATCTTCCCATCTGTTGATTATCCGGCTGCATTCTGGAAAGTAGAATTGCAGGCAAAGTTTAACTCTGGCCTGCTGCATCTGAAAGAATCAGGTGAGTTGGATAAAATCCACGCTAAGCCCCGGCTTTAACTCACCGTCTTGATTATTTTCGCCGGATTGCCAGCTACCACTGCATAAGCAGGCACGTCTTTGGTAACAACTGCACCAGCAGCAATCACAGCCCCTTCGCCTATAGTGACACCAGGTAAAATAATAGCGCCCCCACCCACCCAAACCGAATTGCCTATAGTGACGGCTTTACCTTGTTCCAGTCCGGTTTTTCTTTGTACGGCATCCAGCGGATGAGCCACAGTATAAATTTGCACAGCCGGGCCCAATAATACGTCATCGCCAATACTGACTTTGGCCGCATCTAAAATAACGCAATTGTGGTTGGCATAAAAATTCTGGCCCAGTTCAATATTGTTGCCGTAGTCGCAATAAAAGTTCGGTTCAATGTAACAACTGCCCAATTTGCCAAACAACTGTGCAGCTAGCTGTTGATGAGCTTTAAAACGCAAAGGTCCTTGTTGATTAAGCTGGGCACAAAGCGCTTTGGCATGCTGCCGTTGTTTTGCTAACACTTTGTCAGCCGGATTAAACCACAAACCCGCAGCCATTTTTTCCTGCTCAGTCATCAATCTCTGCCCTTGTCTCACTTATCATTAGGCTGATGCTGATAACACAAAGCTTCAGGCTTTTTATAGTGTTATGCGTTGGATTAGGGATATACTAAGGCTAATGTCGTTGTTTAGCTGGGTTTATCAGATGAAAAAAACCAAAGTTGTCACTACTGAAGAAATATTGCTCACTCTCTGTCAGTCCGTTACTCAGGTGTTAGCTGCCGCTGGCAACGATAAGGTTGCTTATTCACCTATGGTACAGAAAATCCATAAAACCTGCCTGCGCCCAGATCTTGGTTGCTTTGTATTATTTGATGGTGGCTTTTCTGGTTTAGTGATTATCAACTTTACATCTCAAGCGGCCATGGAAATTTATCGTAAGTATATGATGAGTATGGGCATGCCTGAATCTGAATTAGCTAATTTCCATACCTCAGACGAAGTGGGCAATGTAATGGGGGAGCTGATGAACCAAATCGTTGGCGATTTCACCAACAGAGTAAGGATGGAACTGCAAACCTCAATTAATCAAAGCCAGCCTAAAATGATGGCGATTAATAAACAGGTGCAGATTATGATCAACACCCAGTTGGATCAACCTCAGGCTCGCCGTGTCACCTTCAGCACACCAAACCATGCAATTTTTTACATGGAGCTGTCGATGGACAAAACTGAATTTATTCAGTTGCACGATTTCATCCCTCCACAGGATGAAAACCCGGATGATATTATTGCCAATACCAACGCAGCCGAAGCAGAATCAAATGAGGTGATGACTTCTGAAGTGGATGATGACTTCCTGAAAAATCTAGGGCTTTAATGCTGTATTCTGCCATCAGGGCTTTGTTCCGATGGCAGTTTAATCAGAAAACTGGCACCTCCCCATCTGCTTTCCCCGACTTCAATACTGGCCTTATGCCATTCAAGCACACGACAGACAATAGCAAGCCCTAAACCAAAACCACCAAAACCTTTTTGCCGGCTGGGGTCTAATCTGACAAAAGGCTTCAGAATTTCAGCCCTTTGTTCAGGCGCTATTCCAGGCCCATCATCTTCGACCATAATCTCAATAGCATTAGTCCCGGCTCGCAATCTGAGCGCCACCTTTTTCTGAGCAAATCGCTTGGCATTCACCAGTAAATTTTGTACTGCTCTTTCCAGATAATGGCCATCGCAGACATAAACACAACGGCTGATGATGTCCAATTCAATCGCAGTTCCAGGTAAAGGTGATAGTTTTTCGACTAAGTTCTGCAACAACTCCGACAAATCCACTTGTTGCATTTTCAACTGAGGTTGTGTCGATTCAAGACGGGCATAGTCCAGCATCTCATCCACAAGTTGCTCAAGCTCTTTTACATCGTTAATCATCAGTTGTTTTTCGTTTTGCGGCAAAGCGGACAGTTCCAGTGCAAAACTTAAACGGGCCAAAGGTGTCCGCAATTCATGGGAAACCGCCTGAGTCATTTCACGTTGCAACCCAAGCAGGCGCTGAATTTGTTGGCGCATTTGTTCAAAACTCAGTGCAATAGGGGCAATAAAAGATCGGACAGGCACAGTAGCAACACCTGAAGGGGCACTGATTTGTTGTCGGAGCTGCTGAATATCACGCGCGACAGGCCAAAGCCATAACCAGACAGCTACAGCTAACAAACCCAAAAACAGTAAGCTAAACCAGTAAGAAGGTACTGCACTATCTGTCAGGTCTGCCGGTCCCAGTTGCCATAACTCACCTTGCTGCATGGCATAAAAAAACACCTGATCTTTCGTAAACAGAGGCACAACCTGGCCAGCCTCCAATGCCGCCAGTTCGGTTTCTGACCAGAGGATACTGCCTGCAGGCAGTACATTAGCAGGCAAGGCGGAAGAGAACTTAGCCTGAGAGACAGGCTGAGTACTGAGTTGTGCAGCCAGATTGTCTGCCACCAAAAGTACCCAGGGGGGCACCTGGCTTTGGGTTTCCTGCCAGATCCTCTCTACAGTCCAGCCTACGCCCACCAGTACCAGTGAAATAAACAGATAAAAATGCAGAAATAGTCTGGACACTATCTAAAACCCAAAGCAATTGAAGTTGCAGCGCGACAAGCGCATCAAACCGCAACAACATAGATGCGCTATGTGATCGGGGCGAGACTCTTTACCATCACAGCATGTAGTCAACAAAGCTGCAGTCTCAAGTGAGAAGGGTTTAATTGTTCCAGGCATCAGCGACAAATAAATACCCTTTCCCCCAAACCGTTTTAATCCGGAAAGGTGTTTCAGCATTGTCGTTCAGTTTACGCCGCAAGTGCGATACCCGAACATCGACGGTCCGATCCAGACCATCATATTCACGACCAATAATTTGTTTGTGTATAGCTTCACGTTTAACCGTTTGACCTGCATGTTTAGCAAGCATCCACAACAAATCAAACTCATAGCTGGTTAGTTCCACCAGTTGTCCGGCAAAATGAGCTTCACGGGCACTGTTATTCAGACTCAACTGCCCAAAGCTAAGCTCCTGATTTTCACTTTTAATGGCAGGACTACCACGCCTTAATAACGCATGTACCCTGGCCAGCAACACACGGGGCTCCACTGGTTTAATCACATAATCATCAGCGCCCAGCTCCAAACCAAGCACCTGATCTATATCGCCTTGTTTAGCTGTTAACATCAGAATAGGGGCAGTAAACCAGGGGCGTATAGTGCGGCAGATGGTAAAGCCATCCATACCGGGCAACATCAAGTCCAGAATCACCAAATCGGGTTGCCAGGTCTGACAAATGGCGGGCACTGTATCGCCCCGGCTCTCCAGCCGCACTTCAAAACCATGCTGTTGCAAAAAGCTCTGCACCAAAGCGGCCAAACGGGCATCATCTTCAACCAATAAGATTTTTTGCATTAAAACACACTCCAGGGCGCCACCAGACGTCTTCTTTTTTCCGGCTGACGGCTTAATACAATTAACTCTTTGCGCAGCACAACACTGTTGTCACGCTGCAATCTGACTTCGGTTTTACCCGGCCAGCTCAATAGCTGTTGCCACTGCCCTTGCCGTGCCTGCTGCCAGCACCGTATTTGCTGTTGCGCAAAATACAGACACAGATCTTCGGCTCTGGAACTGCTCCAACTGACTGTAAGTTGCGCTTCACAGTTTTGTTCTACTGTTGCAGAAACACAAAAAGCCGGACTTACAGACCAGCATAATTCAGCCCTGCATTCAGGGTTTTGGGCAGTTACCAGCAGCATATTACCGGCTAAAAACAGCCCTAACATTCCCTATCCTTGCGTTAATAAAAGCGATAACTCATACCCACAAACCAAGTCTGCACCGAATCTTTCTGCACTAACGGGCTATCCGTCATAGCACTATCCAAATGCAGATATCTATAAAAAGTCAGTACTGACCAACGAGAATTCAACGCTTTTTGCCAGCCCAGACGTAACTCAGGTTGCCAACTGGCACGTCCTTGATATCGCTGCAGGTAATACAACTCATCGTTACCCACACCATAATAGGTATCGATCAGTTTGGCACTTTTCCAATACAAGGTGCCACTCAGATCAAATTGTCCGCCCGCCAGTGGCCAAAACCGTGACCAACTCAAACTGGCATTCTGACCGCTGTACTTCGAGTTCAGGTTCTGCCACAGGTTCAGTCGGCTTTGCCATTGTTCGCCAAACCAGTTGAGCTGCAATCCGGCATCTACTGCTGTTGGTCTCTTTTTAACATGTTCAATAGAAACTGTACTCATCGCTTTCTCAGTGCCAGTTTCCACTTCTGGAGGTAATAAAGCTCCGGAGCTGTTAAAGGTAATCACATTGCCAGCAAACCAGCGCTGAAAGTAACCTTTTTCTGAATTTAGCCGCATCACCAGACTCACGGCAAAGCGATCATTTTGTTGCAGGCTATAACCCAAGGTGCCATTGTCGATAAACCAGGAATCTGCATAGTAGCTAAAATCCGGTAAAACCAGCATAGGAAAACTGTCACCGTCATACAAAGGGTTGCTACGTTGCCCTGCCCCCAGTGCGACAGATAACTGAAATTGTTCAGACTCTACACAACCGTCTTGATCTGTAGCGCATGCCAAAGCGGCACCGCTGCAAAAAAAGCAGATGAAAAAAAGCCAGACCACTGATTTCATCGACACATCACCCATACTATTCATGTCGCGTACTTTAGCAGTTAATACAAAACAGCTTAAGTAAAGTTAACAACTTCACACAAATTGTCGTATGAAGTCACAATGGCAGAACGGTCAAACGGACAAAATCTGATGGGCTTGTACCAAGCTAACTAAATGTTCTGAAGACCTTTTCCCACCACTGGTGAAAAGGATCAAACAGGTGAATTTAATGCTATGATGCCCATTATAAAAAAGAGCAAACCAGCCAGTGATTGCAGTAGTAACAAAGAGCTTTCTGAAAATAAATGTAACGGCGGGTTTTATCCCAGTCCGTCTCGCAGATAAAGCGATGTTAGAGCGATAAAAGAACGAGTCCCCAATCACATAGTTGTCCTATGTGATTGGGTCGAAGATCTTTATTGTAAAAGAGCGCAGTCAACGCAGCTCCAGCTTCAAGAAAGAAGGGTGTTACCCACATTAATTGGAGTTGCAGCAAGGCGACAAGAGATAGAGTCCCCATGAACATAGTTGCCCTATGTGATTGGGCCGAAGATCTTTATTGTAAAAGAGCGCAGTCAACGCAGCTGCAGCTTCAAGAAAGAAGGGTGTTACCCAAATTAATTGGAGTTGCAGCAAGGCGACAAGAGATAGAGTCCCCATGAACATAGTTGTCCTATGTGATTGGGGTGATAGAGCGCAGTCAACGCAGCTGCAGCTTCAAGAAAGAAGGGTATATGAAGTCAACAAATCAGCCAGGAATAGCCCCGATGACACCGATGAAAGGAAAAGCAACTTCCTTTGACATCGCCTATCTTGCCGGCGTATCACAATCCACTGTATCCCGTGCATTGCGTGACAGCCCTGCTGTTAATCAGGAAACCAAAGACAAAATCTTTGCCATTGCCAAACAGCTGAACTACAAGGTAGATAAAAACGCCAGTAATTTACGAAAACAAACCACCGGCACTCTGGCACTATTGCTGTTTGAAGACCCGACTGTGGATGAGTCACAAATTAATCCATTTTTTCTTGCGATGCTCGGCAGTATCACCCGAGCCTGCAGTCAGCGTGGTCATGATTTATTAGTCTCGTTCCAGCAGTTGAGTAATGACTGGCATGCCGATTACGAAGACAGTAAAAAAGCTGATGGCATTATTCTGCTAGGTTATGGTGACTACAAAGACTACGAAGAAAAACTAAACACCCTGTTAGCACAGCAAACCCACTTTGTTTGTTGGGGCGCTGAAGTGCATGGCCATCCAGAATTCACCATCCGCAGCAATAATTTGCAAGGAGGCAAACTGGCTGGACAGCATCTGCTGCAGCAAGGACGAAAACGTTTCGCTTTTATCGGCAATGCATCCGACAACAGTCCTGAATTTCTGGCTCGTTATCAGGGAATGGTGCACGCCTTAGAACAAGCAGGCATTGCGCAAAGTACAGTGGCGCAACTGGATGCTATTTCAACAGAGCAGGCAGGTTTTAATGCCATTAATCAACTTCATGAACAGGGTAAAAGTTTTGACGCACTGTTTTGTGCCAGTGATTTGATTGCCGTAGGCGCAATTCGCGCTTTGCAGAAAAAAGGCCTGAAAGTACCTGAAGATGTCGCAGTGGTAGGTTTTGATGATATTCCGGTTGCCTCCTTTTCATCGCCGGCGTTAACCACTATTCAACAAAACACTTCTTTGGCCGGTGAAATGCTGGTGGTTAACTTACTAAAACTGATTAATCATCAAGCCGTAGAACTAACAGAAATTCAGCCAAAAATCATAGTCCGTCAATCTTGTGGTGCTGCAGAGCGTTAAGCTGCAGCCCGGGTTCCTCTGATGAATATATCCAGTAAAGGTTTGCATTCGCGCAACAAACACCAACAAGCATATGATTTTACGGCCCTCTGCGCAGCTGTACCGGCATTAACAGCTTTTGTACGGGACAATGGTTATGGCCTGCTTTCAATCGACTTTGCCAACCCTGACGCAGTAAAAACTCTCAATCAGGCGCTGTTAAAGCAGCAGTATTCGATAGAGCACTGGCAGCTGCCTGATGGTTTTTTATGTCCGGCAGTGCCCGGCCGCGTCGACTATTTGCATTATTTGGCCGATCTGCTTGCTGTACTGAATAAAAACAAAATTCCTACAGGAGCAAAAGTACAACTGCTGGATACAGGCTGTGGCGCTAACCTGATTTATCCTTTGTTGGCTCAGGCTGAATATGGCTGGAAAGTAACAGCTTCAGAATTGGATCCACAAGCGGTCAATGCTGCTCAGCAATTAATTGAACAAAATCAGCTGCAACAAAAAATTACTCTGAAACAGCAACATAACTCAGATCATATTTTTCAGGGCATTATCCAGCCCAACGATTTGTTTGATCTGACCTTATGCAACCCGCCTTTTCATACGTCGGCCGAGCAGGCTTTGGCAGGCAGTGAACGTAAGGCTAAAAACCTTGGACATCACAATACAACACTCAACTTTGCAGGGCGTTGTCACGAGCTTTGGTGTGATGGCGGTGAGGCCGCTTTTATCCGGCGGATGATCGATGAAAGCCAGAGTTATGCGCAACAAGTGCTTTGGTTTAGCAGTCTGGTATCGAAGCAGGAAAACGTGCCGGCTTTACAACAACAGTTGAAGAAACTTGGCGCTCAGCAACAGCTTATTGCAATGCAACAAGGCAACAAACAAAGCCGGATCCTTGCCTGGAGTTTTATGCCTGAAAAACAACAACTGTTATGGGCTCAATTCAGGTGGCAAAAGAAGTAACGTCAGTAGCAAGACTTTAAGGTGCTTTTGACCTGTCCATCGCATAAACAGGTCAAAAGCAGGAGAGCCGTTATTTAGAAGCCAATCGGCGGGTTTTCACACGCAACACATACAAAGCAGCAATGATCCAACTAATCCCACCTATAACCAGTGCATAAATGGCTTGTTTATCAAACAAGTGATTCACCAGTGAACCTAAAATACTGGCGGCCAGTAACTGTGGCAGCACGATAAAGATATTAAAGATGCCCATATACACACCCATTTTATTGGCTGGCAGGCTGTCGGCTAATAAAGCGTAAGGTAAAGATAAAATCGATGCCCACGCCATACCTACGCCGATCATTGGGATCCACAGCATCAGCGGATCTTCTATCCACATAAAACCGAATAAACCAAAGGCACCACAAACCAGGTTAAAACTATGCGTCAGTTGAATACTGGACTTGCGCACCATAATAGGGATTAACAAGGCTGCAATAGCGGCAAAACCATTGTAAATTGCAAACAAAATGCCTACCCAGTCTGCGCCTTCGTTATAAGCGGCTGAGGTGGTATCGCTGCTGCCATAATGAGTGGCAGTGACAGCGGCTGTGGTATAAATCCATAATGAAAACAATGCAAACCAGGAGAAAAATTGCACTACAGCTAAGCGGCGCATACTAATAGGCATACTGTACAAATCGTCGATGATTTGCACCAACATAGTGTAGTTTTCTTTGGTCTTGTACCAACTGGTCAGCCACTGCAATAAACCAAAAGCAGCTAAACCGCCGCCAAGAATATACAGCTGTTTGTCCATATCCCAGTTGTATACAACAGTCAGGCAGATAATACCGACCAACACAAAAGCCCAGCCACGGTGGAAATAGGTTTTACCTGAACCTGCAGGTTGCATAGCAGGTGCCTGATGATTTGGCTCGGCCAATTCAGCTTTCTCATACTCTGCCAGTTCTGCCGGGCTGTATTCTTTGCTGCGGATCACAGTCCAAAGTACCGCCAGCAGCAATACAGCGCCACCAACATAAAAAGAATATTTTACTGAGTCAGGGATTTGACCTTCAGGTGCTGTGTTGGCAACTTCAAACCAGTTGGTCAGGATCCAGGGTAAAGCAGAAGCGATAACAGCGCCTACACCAATAAAGAAGCTTTGCATCGAAAAGCCCATAGGGCGTTGTTTCGCATTTAAGTTGTCACCCACAAAAGCGCGGAATGGCTCCATAGTGACATTAATAGCAGCATCTAAAATCCACAACATACCGGCTGCTATCCATAAGCCTGGCGAGTTGGGCATAAAAAACAAAGCTAAGGTGGTGACTATGGCACCATAGAGGAAAAATGGACGGCGACGGCCTAACTTAGTCCAGGTTTTATCGCTAAAGTGACCAATCAAAGGTTGCACTAACAGACCTGTTAACGGAGCTGCAATCCATAGAATAGGGATTTCATCAATACTGGCTCCCAGCGTCTGAAAAATACGGCTGACATTACCGTTTTGCAGAGCAAAACCAAACTGGATCCCGAGGAATCCAAAACACATATTCCAGATTTGCCAAAAACTGAGATTGGGCTTTTGTTGCATATCGTTGTCCTGTTGCGTCCGGCAGCTTTATTGAGGAATACATCCAGCAATCAGCCACTCTTGAATAAAATACGGGTTCGATCTCAGGTGAAGCACTTTGGCTTTTGGTCTGCTGACCTTTATCCCGAGTCTGTGTGTCAGTCTTTTATAACGCTGCACATCGTTTTGTAGGGTGTCCGATTAGAACAGCGATACATGCTGCACAACAAGATGAATACGTATTCAAGTCAGCTTCCACTTTTCACATCAGCCCAAATCTACTATGCCCTACACCACTTTGCCAAAGTAATTGTTGTTGCAGCTAGGCGACCAGTGAACGAGACCCAAGAGCATAGGTAACTATGTGACTTGGGCTCGTGCGCGCAGTCAACAACGCTGCGGCGTCAAGTATGAAGGCAAAAAAAGGACGCTAAAAAGCGTCCTTTTATCTAAGTCTGGTAGTTACCAGATTTTGACCCGTACAGCGTCGTCACGGTACATGCCATCACCTGGTTTTACATCAAAGGTCTGATAAAACTCAGGCATATTCGACAGTACACCCAGCACCCGGTACATACCTGGAGAATGAGGTCCGGTGATCACTTGCTGGCGTAAGGAGGCATCACGGAACTTGATTCGCCATACCTGAGACCAGCCCATAAAGAAACGCTGATCACCGCTAAAGCCATCAATCACAGCAGCAGGTTTGCCTTGTAATGAGGTTTGGTAGGCTTTAAATGCAACAGTTAAACCACCTAAG
Organism: Rheinheimera mangrovi; assembly: GCF_003990335.1. Taxonomy (NCBI): domain Bacteria; kingdom Pseudomonadati; phylum Pseudomonadota; class Gammaproteobacteria; order Chromatiales; family Chromatiaceae; genus Rheinheimera; species Rheinheimera mangrovi. Next base: position 4,146,722 of record NZ_CP034683.1, read on the forward strand.
TCAGCAATGTTTTCACCTAAACCTAAAGCACCCTGCAATTTTAAATCATCAATAGGGTTAAAGGCGCTGTACTGGTCAATCATTAACTGAGCTCGTTTCTGGAACTGCTCTGCATCTGTAGGTTGCCACCAATCGGTTAAATTACCGTTGCCATCTGAGCGGCGGCCCTGATCGTCAAAACCATGGGTAATTTCGTGGCCAATTACACCACCAATGGCGCCATAGTTCACTGCATCATCCGCATCTACGTTAAAAAACGGTGGTTGTAAAATTGCAGCAGGGAAGACAATTTCATTCATCGTTGAGCTGTAGTACGCATTAACCGTTTGAGGAGTCATGCCCCATTCAGTACGATCCACCGGCTTGCCTAATTTAGCCACCATACGGTCGAATTCACACTGGCTGCTGCGACGCATATTGCCAACTAAGTCGCCCGCCTTCACGTCCAGACAGCTATAGTCACGCCATACATCAGGGTAGCCAATTTTGGCATTAAATTTGGTCAGTTTTTCCTGAGCTGCTTTTTTGGTTTCAGGGCTCATCCACTCCAGACCATCAATAGCTTCCTTAAACGCAACCCTCATGTTTTTGATCAACTGGTCCATCCGCTCTTTAGCTTCAGGTTTGAAGTGACGCTCGACATAAATTTTGCCCAGCATAAAACCTAAAGTGTCTTCCAACGCGGATACAGCTCGTTTTTCACGGTCACGCTGCGCTTCTAAGCCTGATAGCGTTTTGCCATAAAACTCAAAACTGGCCTGGTCAAAGCTGCTAGCCAGCAATTGGCTGTTCGCACGAACCAGATGGAATTTTAAGTAAGTTTGCCAGTCTGCGACCGGAATTTCACTTTGTAGTTTGGCGAAAGCCGTCAGATAGGTTGGCTGACGCACAACGATTTCATTTACATCAGCAAGTTTAGCGGCTCCCAATAAAGCGGCCCAATCAAAACCCGGAGCTGTTTCAGCCAGTTGCGCCAAACTTAACTTGTTATAGGTGGCATTACGATCACGGTTCTGTATCCGGCTCCATTGTGCTTCAGCCAGTTTTGTTTCTATAGCGTACACTGTGGCTGCCACTTTCGCCGGATCAGTCCAAAGCGCCAGTTCTGCGACTTTAGTGATATAGGCCTGATACTTCTGCTGAATTTCTTTCGATTTTTCATCGCTGTTCAGATAGTAATCACGGTCTGGCATACCTAAACCTGACTGGCTTGCTAATGTGATGTACTGATCGGAGGCCTTTTGATCCTGACCAACAAATAACACCACTGGAGTACCGGTACGTTCAGCCTGCAATTCGCCCCATAGTTTGGCTAATTCTGCATGAGAAGTGACCGCATCCACTTTGGCAAAATCAGCTTTAAGTGGTTCTAAACCCAAAGTATCCAGGGTAGCTGTATCCATATATGAGCGATAAAGATCAGCAATTTTCTGAACATCAGAACCAGGTTCAGCGGTCTTACCTGCCAGCTCCTGCACTATCGCCAACACTTGTTTATCTGCATTTTCCCGCAATTCGTCAAAACTACCCCAACGGCCTTTATCCGCCGGAATTTCAGTTTTTGCCAGCCAATTACCGTTTACATAACGGAAAAAGTCCTGTTGAGGTTTCACACTGGTGTCCATATTGGACAGCTCAACACCTGAGGTTAAGGTTTTCACTTCAGCTGCAGCAGCAACCGGAGTTTCAGTGGATTGAGTTGGAGTTTGAGCTTTGTCACAACCCGCCAGTGCTAAAAGCACGGCAAGGGCCAGAGTAGTTTTATTTAACATGGTTCTTCCTGGAATTGATTTTATTCCCTTCGTACTTGAAGCTGCAGCTTTGTTGACTGCGCGCTCTATCCACAGTCACATAGGACGACTATGCTTCTGGGGTCTCACGCTCTTGTCGCCGCCCTGCAACTCCAATTACTTTGGGTATAGTTATTTGGTTTTTACGCAAAACCAGTGTAGAGAAAAGGAAGGTATTGTCCAGTCTTAAGATTTTCACTGCGACTAGCGGCAAAGCAAACCAGATAAATGTCAGCTTTCTAAGCCTTCGGCAATTTGACTGGTCACCTGAATCAACCATGCTCTGTCCTGCTCAGCTGCAGCGAGATCTAATTCTGCAATCACAGCATAAGCCAGCTGCTCTAAGCTTTGCTGCAGAGATAAGGATAAATGGTTATCCGGGTCTGTCACTAAACCTAAAACTGTCAGCCAAAGTAGCCGCAGATCGGCCAGTGCTTTGGCCTGTTCCAGCTCAGAATCTTGCGCGGCTATATCAAGTTGATACAAAACACGACGGAACACCTGGGCTTCAAGGGCTTTGGTGTTCGACGCTAAAAGACGGGTAGTTCGATACAGATCCAGTGGACTGCGCATCAGACCGGCTTAACTGAACAGACTCAGCAGAGAGCGGGCACCTTGTTCTTTGTTGCCTATGCCCATGGTTTGCTGTTTTAATTGCTGGCGGGTTTCCTCAGCCTGCTTGAGTAAAGCTGCTCTACTTTCTTCATCTGGCGCAGCTCGGGCTGAGTTACGCCCCCCTGTACGCTCAGACTCCAGACTAGCTGCAGCTTTACTGACAGCAGTGGCAGTTTCTAACTGCGCTTTAAGTTTTTTATCTTCTTTGGCTAAACGTTCTGAGCTTTCATTGACTGATTTTTCAGCAGCCGCAAGAGCGCTGGTTTTACCCTCTTTACCATTAAGCAGCTCGCGGGCTTCCGCTGCTGAACCAATTTTTTCAGGTAAACCAAGACGTTTATCCAGTTGACTGCTGCCAAGTGCAGACTGACTGCCATAACTATTAGTAGTCACTTTGGTGCTGTCTTTATCCGTCAGTAAATTAACGCCTTTGCCACCATCGCCGCCTTTATAGCTGGCACCTTCCAGTGATTTTTCGATGCCACTGCGTAGCTCTGAATACTCTTTTTGTAATTTTTCGCGTTGTGGTGCTGCTAACGAATCGTCAGCCAGTTTGGTAGCAACCTCCCGCACCTTCACCAAAGAGTCTTTTATATCTTTAGTGGCCGCCTGAGCACTTTCCACCGCGCCCTTGCCTTTGGCTAAACTTTGCTGCACAGCTGAGTAATCTTTCGCCGAATTACGACCTGGACTAAATTCCAGTTCTGCTTTTTTGCTGGCAGATGCTGAAGTACTGGTGCTGCCAGAAGTTGAACCTGAACTGGGTGTAGCCGCAGGATTTACTGTTGGCGTTGACGGAATAAAACCCTGGCTGACATTGGTAATCATCACAAACTCCATCTGATCTGGCGACCAGAAATTAAACTACTTACTAGTTTAACCTTATGGTGCTTTTTCGCCAGTGAAATTTGGCTATTTTATCGTCAGAGAACCGGAGCATCGAATTTTCCGTTAAAGTGGCTGTTTTGATCACAAGGCATTTTATGCAGCAGCTATTACTGATTTACGACGGCGATTGCCCTTTGTGCAAGAATTTTGTGGCCGCGCAACGTTTGCAGCAACACTTTGGTGAACTGACGCTGCTCGACGCACGGAACTTAGCAGAACGAGTTCCGCTTTTGCTGGCTGAGTTACAGCACCAGAACTTGATTGTTAATCAAAGCATGTTACTGCGGGTGGACGGGCGCTGGTTAAAAGGTGCAGAGGTTTTGCAGTTACTGGCCTCAGTTAATGAACGCAATTGGCGCAACAGACTCTGGTTATGGTGGTTTCAGTCTGCCGGCCGCGCCCGCTACAGTTATCCGTTACTGCGGGCCGGCCGTAATTTGTTGCTAAAATTGCTAAAAATTCCGCCTTTGCCTTATTGAAGTTGCAGCATCAGACTGCCACGCCCAGGCAATTCCAGCTTGCCTTTGCTGGTGATGGTTTTGCCTGTCAACACATCAGTAAAACGGGCATTGGCTGGCATCAACTCAGAGTAGCGATTTAAATCTACAGTTTTGGCTTCAGCATTTTTATTAAAAAACACCCACAGCTGTTTCTTATCCTGATAACGGACATAACTGTAAACGCCATCTGCCGGGCTGAAATGTTTCATCTGCCCTTGCTGCAGCACAGTGTTGTTTTTGCGATAGTTAGCCAGTGTTTTCACCAGTTGCTGAGCCTGCAGCTGCGCCTGACTTAACCCTTTGCCTGTAAAGGCATTCACTGCATCCCCCGCCCAACCACCAGGGAAATCACTGCGGACCAAACCATCATCACGCTGTTTTGGGCTCTGTTTCAGAATTTCAGTGCCATAATACAGCTGCGGAATTCGGGGCGATGTCAGCAGGTAAATCATCGCCATCTGATACAAATCTCTGTCTTCATTTAACAAAGAAAACAGCCGCGCCGTGTCGTGATTACCTTCAAACAAGACTAAATTGGTTGGATCCGGATAAATCACATCATTGCCCAAGGCTTCATAAAGTTTCACCCAGCCTTTGTCCCAGGCCTCTTCTTCGGTCAAAGCAGCCAGTAAGGCGTAATACAGCGGAAAATCCATCATGCTGGGAGTAAAGGACTGATAACCGTCTGAATTGGATTTACCTTTTTGCCAATAGGACACCACCACTGGATTGGCACTCCACTCTTCGCCGACAATATTAAAATTCGGGTATTCGCTCATCAGGCGTTTTGACCAGGCCGTTAAAAAGTCTTTGTCCGCATAAGAATAAGTATCTTCCCGAATGCCAGATAAATTTGCGTACTCCACCCACCAAACAGAATTCTGGATCAGATAAGTCGCCAATAACGGATGGCGTTGATTTAAATCCGGCATGCTGTCAACAAACCAGCCATCAACAAAAGCTTTGGCGTCAATTTTGGCGGCGTAAGGATCCTGCACCGTAGTACGGGCATGGTTGGTCGGGTGGAAACTGGCGTTGTAGTTCAGCCAGCTTTTTTCGGGTAAGTCCTTAAGCCACCAATGGTTCGAACCAATGTGATTGACCACTATGTCCTGAATCACACCTATCCCAAGTTTCTTCGCTTCTGATACAAAGTGTTTATAGTCAGTGTTGCTACCAAAACGTGGATCTATTTTGTACAAATCGGTAGCGGCATAACCATGGTAGGAATAAGCCGGGCTGTTATTTTCAGTTAATGGCTGAGGCCAAATTTGCGTTACACCCAATTGTTGCAGATAAGGTAAGGCCTGCTGCATACCGGCAATATCGCCGCCGTGGCGGCCGCCAGGATTGCTTCTGTTCAGTCCTTCGCTTAAGCCTTTGACTACATCATTCGAGCTGTCGCCATTAACAAAACGGTCCGGCGTTATAAGGTAAATCAAATCTTTTTGGCTAAACCCCTGCCGCTGCGCAGAGCCAAGCTGACGTGCTAATAAGTTGTAGTTATGCCGGGCTACCGTTTTGCCATCTTGTGTAAACACCAGCTCAAAACTGCCAGGTTTCACATCCGGGCTGAGCTCCAAATCCACAAACAGATAGTTGGGGTTTTTGACCTTTTGTAGCCCAGTGAGTTTGACGCCTGGATAATTCAACTGCACTTTAGCCTGCTGAATATCCTTCGCATGCACCATCAGTTGCAGCTTGGGTTCTTTCATACCTGCCCACCAAAAGGCAGGCTCCAGGTGTTCGATTTCACTGGCATAAGCCGCAGGAGCCACTACTACCAGCCCCAGCAGCACTGCCTTTATCTGACGAATAGTTGTCATTACAGCACCACCGTCACTTTGGCCTGATCCCAGTTTAATTTCAGCCTTACTTGCTGCTTCGTTTGATCAAACCAGGCAGTTCCTGCTGTCAGCTCTGCTTCAGAGCCAACCCATTTCAAGGTTTTGCCATCCACTGCCACTTCCGCAGGCTTCGCCAATTGATGCACAACCAGGGTCACTTCACGCTGTTTTGGCATACCGGCATAACCTAAACCAGTGCGGTTTAGCTCCAGTGTCAGGCTGCTCTTTGCCTTCGCACTATTTGCCTTAGCATTAAAGGTCAGCAGCTCATACTGGCCGCTTGTTAACGAATTGGGTGATACACCGTCATCCTCATATAACTGGCCTTTGGCCGTGGTTACGGACTGATCATGGTAATAATGCAGCTCCAACTGGCGGCTACTGTAATCTTTTAAACTTTGCACTGCGCTTACCATAGGCACAAAGGAGCCAGCACGCACCAGCACAGGCAGTGTGGTTAAATCTGTTGGTTGCTGAATAGTTTGGCCACCCTGATACGCTTTCTCTGTCCAGTAATCCAGCCAGACGCCTTGAGGCAATTGCACTGCGACAGACTTCACACCAGCAGCTGTGACAGGAGTTACTAAAAAAGCATCGCCCCACAAGTAGCTGTCTTTGTTGGCAATTAAGCTGGTGTCCGCTTCATTTTCAAAAAACAGCGGGCGCATTAATGGCATACCTGTAGTGCTGTTTTGATAAGCCAGACTGTAGTTGTAAGGGAACAAGCGGTAACGTAATTTCACATAGTCACGCAGAATATCTCTGGTTTCTTTGTCGTGCAGCACAGGTTCCGGCGCTATTTGCTCCTGGGCATGAGGGCGATAGACAGGCTGGAATACACCATACTGCAACCAGCGGATGTACATTTCTTTATCAAACACTTCACCACCGGCAAAACCACCTAAATCTGAGTGGGTATAGGCCATGCCTAACAAGCCCATTTGTAGCGACAGTTCGACCTGAGGTTTTAAACCATCCCAGCTGCGACTGACATCCCCAGTCCAGGGGATCATGCCAAAACGCTGTGACCCGGCAAAACCAGAACGCATCATAATCATAGGGCGCTGCGCTGGTTGCTGTTTTAAGCGATTCTGATACACCAGTTCAGCCCAACGATGGCCATAGGCATTATGGATTTCATCTGCAGTGCCTATACTATGGATCGCATCCGCAGGATGCACTTCAGGCTCACCTAAATCGCCCCACCAGCCTGCCACACCATAGTCGGCCAGCTCGTTGTAAATACCTTCAAACCAGGCTGATCCTTCTTTTGAAAACACATCCACCAGACCCGTGTTACCAAAATAAAAATCAAAGGTTTTAGGCTTACCTGCTAAATCTTTAGCTAAGGCTTTGGCATTGACCGCTTCATCCCAACGACTGGACGTGCTTAATACAAAAGGCTCTGTGATTAAGACAGTGTTGACGCCTTTGGCTTTAAAGTCGCTGATCATGCCTTTAGGGTTTGGAAAGGCTTTTTTATCCCAGGCTAAGTTGCCCATATGGCCCTGAATATCTGGCCCAAACCAGTATAAATCCAGCACTACAGCGTCCAGCGGAAAGTCTTCAGCGGCAAATTTATCCACTATGGCGCGGGTTTCAGCTTCAGTGTGATAACCAAAACGTGAGGCAAAATTACCAAAAGCCCAACGCGGTGGCAGCGGTTGTTTGCCTGTGACTGTGACATATTGCTCTATTAACGCTGGATAAGTCGCTGCCGCCATCACTATGTAAGAAGTGCGGCCTGCCACTGCTTCGAATTGCAGTACATCTTTTTCTGTTTTACCTAAGTCGACAAAACCACTGGCGCTGTTATCAAACAGCAGCAGATATTTTTTGCTCGACATCACAGCAGGCAAACCAAAATACATTTGCTGCGCTTCGGTGCTGTAGCCATAACTAGCTTTGTTGTACAAGGGCAAACGCTGACCACGTCTGTCCATGCCCACAACCCGCTCACCTGTGCCTAACAGCTTTTCATCATCCTGCAGTGCAAAGCGAAAACCACGTAAGGTTTCATGGGCAAAAAAGCCTTTTTCTTCTGCCAGAATGAATTCACCGTCCCGATAATAACTCAACTGAAAAGGCGACTTTTGTATTTTGACTGTCAGTTGTCGGGTTTTGAACTCTAAAAAATCATCAGTAACACTTAGCTGTCCAGGCACTTTTTGTTTCAAATCGGCTAAAGCAAAAGAAGGTAACTGCTTTTCGCCATCACGCTGATACTCTATTTCTACAGCGCCACTGCTTCTAAAACTAAGCTGCACTTTGTACTCTTCGGTTGTGATCTGAAGTTGATCATTAGCCAGTTCGTGTCGCTTATAGCTTGCAGCTTCCGCAGGAACTAAAGTCCCGGCTAAAGCCAATAGTCCAATCCAGAAAACGCAAAGTTTCTGATTCATCTTCATAGAATTCTCTACTCATTTTTAGTAGTTAAACCAAACAACACATCACTTTCGGGATGGGTTAAAAGTAACTGCTACACTGAAGTTACGACAATAAGGTGCTACAACTTAGTGCAAAAAATCAGTGGAGCATATGCCAGAGTAGATGCATACGTATGCACACTCTCCCTTCTGGCTATGCTTCTGCGCTGCATTTATAAATATGTTTGCAGTAGTTGGTATTTTTACTCACATTCTGCAAAAGCAGGAAATGCACCAGTTTGGGGCGAAAAAACACAATTTGCGCCATGCTCGTGCACTTTAGAAAAAATGAATACGTATTCATGTTGAGATGTTGACCGAACAAGTTTAATAAAAGCATGGGTTAACACTATCGTGCGAAAAGTGCGGGTCAAACCAGAACTTAAAAAGCACATAAAAAACAACACACCGGGGATAAGGAATGAAGAACTTCAAACTCAACATGCTGACCATAGCGTTGGCAACCGCAGGAGCAAGTTCACTTGCTGTTGCACAAGAAACTCAGTCTACAGAAGCGCAAGATCAAATCCAGAAGCAAGTCGAAGTGATCGAAGTTCGTGGTATTCGCCGCAGCTTGCAACAATCTCAGGCTTTGAAAATGGAATCAACATCCATTGTTGAAGCTGTATCCGCCGAAGAGATCGGTAAATTGCCTGATATGAGTATCGCCGAGTCCCTGGCTCGTTTACCTGGTCTGGCCGCACAGCGCCTTGACGGTCGCGCCAACGTTGTATCGGTTCGTGGTTTAGCTCCGGATTTCACCACAGCAACTTTAAATGGCCGTGAGCAGGTGACTGTAGGTGACAACCGTGGTGTTGAGTTTGACCAATATCCATCAGAAATGATGAGCAACGTTGTAGTTTATAAAACTCCAGATGCTTCAGTGATGGCGCAAGCCATTGGTGGCACCATCGACATGCAAACCATTCGTCCTTTAGCTCATGGTGAGCAGACGATGGTAGTGAACTTGCGTGGGGAGCGTAACTCATTGGGTTCATTAAACCCGGATGGTAAAGAAAATGGCTACCGCGGCAGCTTCTCTTACATTGACCAGTTTTTAGATGACACTGTAGGTGTAGCCTTTGGTTATGCCAAAATGGTATCTCCAAACCAGGAAGAACGTTGGAATGCTTGGGGTTACACAGATTCCGGTGATGATAATATTTCTATAGGCGGTGCAAAACCCTTCGTACGTTCAAGCGAACTGGAGCGGGATGGTTGGTTAGGTATTGTCGAATACAAACCAAACGAAGCAGTCACCACCATGGTCGATGTTTACTACTCGAAATTCAATGACACTCAGTTGTTGCGTGGTATTGAATTACCTTTCATTTGGGGTCCTCAGGGCAATACCTTACAACCTGGTTACACCAGCGATAATGGGTTAGTGACCAAAGGCGTTTATAACGACGTTGAAGTCGTGATGCGTAACGATGTCAACATGCGTGATGCGGACACTATTGCTATTGGCTGGAATACTGAAGCGCAGTTAACAGACCTGTGGTCTGTTGAGACGGACCTGAGCTACTCAAAAGCAGATCGCACAGATTTTGGTTTAGAAAGCTACAGCGGCAGTGGTCGCGGCTATCAAAACGGTGTTACAGACAACATTGCCTTTGAATATACTGCTGATGGTTCAATGCGTTTTACCCCTACATTGGATTACTCAGACACAGACATTATGAAATTAGGCGGCCCTTTAAGCTGGGGTAACGGCTTGACTGTGGCAGGTAATGCACAGGATGGCTTTATCAACACACCTCATGTTGAAGATGAACTGTCCGCTGTGCGTTTGACAGCAAAAAGGGTATTTGAGCAAGGCTCTATCAGTTCTGTTGAATTTGGTATCAACAGCAGCACCCGTGAGAAATCAAAACGTGATACAGGTTTATATCTGACTCTTAAAGATTACCCGGCAGACGTTGCTGTACCTGCGAACTACCGTTTACCTGATGTGTCGCTGGACTTTATCGGCATGGGTAACATGCTGGCATACAACTCACTGGCTTTATATCGTGACGGTTTCTATAACGAAACCAATGATGCATTAAATGATACTGGCCGGGTGCAAAACAACTGGGATATCACAGAAAAAGTTTTAACACCTTATGCAAAAGCCAATGTTGAAAGCGAAGTAAGAGGAATCCCTGTTAAAGGTAACTTTGGTCTGCAGGCAGTGCACACTGACCAGTCCTCTAATGGTTTTGCCACTACAAAAAATAGCGCCGGTTATGTCGTAGCCACACCGGTAAGTGGTGGCGATAAATACTGGGAAATGCTACCTAGCTTTAACTTTGGTTTTGAGGTAGCAGATGAGCAGGTTGTTCGTGTCGCAGCAGCACGCACCCTGGCTCGCGCACGCATGGACCGTATGAATGCAAGTAACGGTTACAACTACGACATCACCCGAGCGCAAAATACTGATATCAATGCCTCCCCCTGGAGTGCAAGCGGTAGCAACCCGGCTTTACGTCCATGGATGGCTCGCCAGTACGATCTGAGTTACGAAACTTATTTTGGTGATGATGGTTACTTTGCTGCAGCTGTCTTCTACAAAGATCTGGAAAACTACATCTTTAATGAACAGCAGCTCTATGACTTCACAGGTTTACCTGTGACAGGGGCTGAGCCGAACTTACGTCAGGGTTATATCAGCACACCTAAAAATGGCAACGGTGGCCATGTTCAGGGGCTGGAATTAACCTTGTCATTGACGGGCCAAATGCTGCATCAATCTCTGACAGGTTTTGGCGCTATTTTGAGCGGCTCATACACGGACAGCGAAGTAAAAGAGAATGCCAGCAGCGCACCAACTGCTTTACCGGGCTTATCGGAAAAAGTTGTGAATGCGACGCTGTACTATGAGAATTCAGGCTTTGAGGTCCGCACCAGCGCCCGCTACCGTTCAGATTTCCTGGGCGAAGTGACGGGTATCAGTCTGACTCGTCAGACGGTAAGCGTACAAGCTGAAACTGTGATCGACGCTCAAATCGGCTATGATTTCTCAGAATCCAATATTGAGAGTTTGGAAGGTTTATCTGTGTTGTTCCAGGTGAGTAACCTGAACAACGAACCTTTCGTGACCTACCAGAATGGCGATAGTCGTCAGGTACGTGACTTCCAAAACTACGGTCGTAACTTTATGTTAGGCATCAGCTATAAGCTGTAAGCATTAACAAAACTGCCGAAGAGGCCCCTGCTGCTGTATCTTGGCTCAGGGGCCTTTTTTATATGTGGAGATATATATGCCTACACCAATACGACATCTGGTTATAGCCGGAGGAGGAGCGGCCGGCTGGATGACTGCAGCTATGCTGTCCAAACTTTTTCCCCATCATTTGCAAATCACGCTGGTTGAATCTGAAGATATTGGTATTGTTGGTGTGGGCGAAGCCACAATACCGCCGATCTTATTATTTAATCAGGCTTTAGGCATTAAAGAAGCCGATTTTATCCAGTCCACTAAAGGCACCTTTAAACTCGGAATCCAATTTGAAAACTGGGGTCAGCAGGGTGACAAATATATGCATGCCTTTGGTGATATTGGCAAAGACTTAGGGCTGACCAGCTTTCATCATTTCTGGCTAAGGGCACAACACCAAGGCTTCACTGATAGTTACTGGGATTATTCCCCTTGTTATCAGGCAGCAAGCCGCAACAAATTTGCACCACTACACCAACTCCCCGGCACGCCATTTAAACAGCTAAGTTACGCCTACCATTTTGATGCTTCGCTTTATGCTGCAACCTTAAGAAAACTGAGCGAACAGCAGGGTGTTAAACGTATTGAAGGAAAAATTGCCTCTGTCACCCAGGATCAAACCAGCGGCGATATCCAGACATTGGTGATGGAAAACGGACAAGTCATTCTGGGCGATTTATTTATTGATTGTTCAGGATTCCGGGCGCTGTTGGCAGAGCAAACTCTCAGAACAGGGTATGAAGACTGGTCCCGCTGGCTACCATGTAACAGAGCATTGGCGGTGCCAAGCGCAAACCGCAGCGCTGCAGTCCCTTATACCAGAGCTATAGCACATCAGGCAGGCTGGCAATGGCGTATTCCACTACAGCACCGCACAGGTAATGGTGTGGTGTATTGCAGCGACTTTATGGATGATGAGTCAGCACAACAGCATTTACTGAGTAATTTAGAAGGTGATGCTCTGGCCGAGCCACGTCTAATTCGTTTTACCACAGGGCGACGCAAAATGCAGTGGCATAAAAACTGTATTTCGTTAGGTCTTGCCAGCGGTTTTCTTGAGCCGCTGGAGTCCACCAGTTTGCATTTAATTCAATCAGGCATTATCCGGCTAGCCAAGCTGTTTCCGGCAACAACCGATTATGCCAGCCAGCGTGAACAATACAACCGGCAGTCTGTCACTGAATTTGAGCAAATTCGGGATTTTATTATTCTGCACTACCACCAGACTCAAAGAAATGACAGTGAGTTCTGGCGCTATTGCCGCACTATGAGCGTCCCTGATAGCCTGACCCAAAAAATGGAACTGTTTCGCCAAAGTGCAGTAGTGCAACGTGAGCAGGATGATCTGTTCAGTGAAGTGGCCTGGCAACAAGTGATGCTGGGACAAAACCTGATACCGCAGCAATACCACCCTTTGGCTAATCAGGTTTCGTCTGAAAAACTACAGCAGTTTATGCAGGATTTAAAACTGATAGTGACAGACATTACTGACAAGTTGCCAAGCCATAAAGACACGCTTGATCAGTTGGGGGTTCAAACAGGCTGAAGCTTTTTCAGTGAACCTGAACTCAGGTTAAGCTAAAACGCCCGATACATCTGGTCGGGCGTTTGTCGTACTGTACCTGACGGCACTTTCATTGATGTTTCTTAGCCAACTCAAGCTGTAAAAAGAATTTTTTTGTTTCTTCAGAAAAGCCTTCGGTGTAGCTCACCAGCTCTCCGTCTTTAAATTGATAGATCGCAGGTGTTGCCCAATTTTTGATGGAAGTCCAATATTCAAAATCAGAAACCAGCAAAAAGTCCCCCCTGCTTTTATCCGAAAAAAACCGCTGTGCAGAGACGCCAACCGGCGCTTTCGTTACCCATACTAAAGTTGGATCAATGCGTCCTTTCCTTGATTCCAGCCATGCTTTTAACGCAACCGAAAATTGACAATAAGGAGAACCTACAATGACAACAGTATTTGATTTGTCAAAATTGACAAAGATCGAATCTGAATTCAAAAGTAGCTATTCCCCAGCCCTTTCCTTTGGATTTTTAATTTCGTTTAAAGTATGAATAAAAGTACGGCCTGGCTGATAATCTGCCTGCTGATCCAAATGTTGCTGATAATGCTCCAACAACATCTGGCTTCTGGAATAGAAAAATGATTTCTCCACAGCATTCAACATCAGCTGTCTGTCATTGCTTTCCGTGCGATTTCTATACTGGATAGTATGATGAAAAATGCATTTCTTGTTAAATTCCCGGAATGCATCAATCCTGCGGTCAACCGGGATCCCTGCCTGAGAAATAGGTTCTCTATAAGTACTTTCGAGTATTTTTGCTGTATTAAGCAATGCGTCAGGGGTATTGCATTGCTGCAGATTAAAATTATAGAGCTCAGTTGATAAAAGTAATGCTGTTAAAAACATCATAGGTTAAAGGCCATAGTCTGGCATATCTGAAGATCCCTCTGAATTTGATATTGTTTCCTGGCAAAAAGAAGTTACTTGATGTACATCAACAAGATACGAACCTTTTACCAGGAAAGTCAATCAGGGATCCGTCATTGCCATCAACACTACACCCGATACGAAGCAGCCTGTTGCTGTAAACGTGCAGCTAACTGAGCCAGCGAACTGCTGGCATCGGCACTGTGTGTTGCACTGCGGGTCATTTCGCCTATGCTGACACTAAACTCACTGATATTTTTATTAATGTCTTCAGCCACTATGGTTTGCTCTTCAGTCGCGGCCGAAATTTGTACGTTCATATCCACTATAGTGCCAACGGCAGATTTTATATCCTCAAGCACTACACCTGCTTCCTGTGCATTAGTCACACTGGCGCTGGCGTATTGACCTGATTGTGCCATTGCTTGCACGGCCTCACGAGCTGAAGCTTGCAGGGTATCAATCATAGTGCGGATAGACTCTGTGGCTTTTTGAGTATTGGTGGCTAAAGTACGGACTTCATCGGCAACCACAGCAAAACCGCGGCCTGCTTCACCGGCCCGGGCCGCTTCAATAGCCGCGTTTAACGCCAGTAAGTTGGTTTGGCCCGCGATCGTTTGGATCACTGCCAGTACCGCAGTTATTTTCTCAGACTCGCCATTGAGTTGTTCTATCACCAGACTGGCGCCGTTCACAACTTTGGATAATTGCTCAATAGAACTGACATTCTGGATAACTTTTTGATAGCCCTGTTGAGTTTTCTGATCGACATCATTGGCTTGTTCTGACGTGGCCAAAGCGCTGTTCGCCACTTCCTGAATAGCGGCCGACATTTGATTCACAGCTGTAGCAATTAAATTAGCCTGCTGTTCCTGCTCAAAAGCTGTGCCACTAACCTGCTGGCTAATTTGACTCATTTCTTCTGAAGCCGCAGCCAGTTGTGACACTGCATCACCTAACTCGGTAAAGAACTGATGTACACGGCTGATGGTCTGGTTAAAAGCGATGGCGGTAATAGCAATTTCGTCAGTACCGGTAATTTGAGCTCTAACACGTAAATCAGATTTATCTCCAACCACAGAAATAGCCTGCTGCAACTGATTCAGCGGGTTATGAATGGAGCGGTAAATCAGCCAGGATAAAATTCCTAAACATACAAAAACCAGCAGTAAAGCAATGACAAACAACTGCAAAAAAAACTGATATTGCTCTGCCGCTGCAACCTTAAATTTCTCAGCCTCCACTAACTGCACATCAATTAAGGCAGCCAAAGATGCACTGAGTGGATCAGCCAGTTGATACAGCTCTGTATTAAAATCTTTAGCGCTGCGCTGCACTAAGCTGCCATCGCTTATTTTCCCTTGATACTCTTGCAGTTTTTGCCGAAACACTGACATTTGTTGTTTGGCTTTTTCAGCCAATCCAGCTTCTTCTGTAGTTAAAGTCGTTGCCAGATAAGCCTGCCAAACCTGATCAGCCAACTGACCTTGCTGCTGCAACTGCTGCGCAGCATCAGAGGCGCTTATCAGCTCGCCACGGTACTTATGCAATAAATCCACAGAAGTCACGGCATAGGCATCCGCCACTTGCTTAATTTGCTTCAGTGGTACAACCCGGTCTTCGTAAATACTGGTGGCTCCGTCACTTAAATGACCCATTTCCCTGACCGAAATCAAACTAATGGCAATTAACACCAGCAATGGCACACAAACCAACAACAACAAGCGGATTTTTACCGACATTTGATTTAACATGAGGATGAACTCCTTAACAGATCAGCAACTTAGCAACTCAACTTGCTCATTGAGCATAGCCTAAAACCAGCGGGTTCAAGAACTAAAGTCAAAATCTGTCTGGATTCAGTTGTTGCCTTTTGCCCGGCTTTTCTGGATCATCGGCAAAGCCCCTCAATCAAAATGAAAGGATTTTATAATGAGTGATACTTTATTGGCCTCTGTGGCTGGTTTTCCTGAATTTATCAGCTTCTTTTTTCTGGCCATTTTGTTAGTGGCGTTGTTTTGCCGCTTTTATACCTGGATCACGCCGCAGGACGAGCTCGCGCTGATCAAAGAAAACAACAGTGCTGCAGCCATTGCTTTTGCCGGTGCTTTAATTGGTTTTGCTTTGCCCTTATCCAGCGCTATTACTCATTCACTGTCGTTAGCAGACTGCGCTATCTGGGGCGCTATCGCTCTGGTTGTTCAGGTGCTGACCTTTGCTGTGGTCCGTTTTGCTTTAAAACAACTGCCGGAACGCATTAATAAAGGTGAAGTGGCTGCTGGTGTGTTTTCCGCTGGTTGCTCTATCGCTATAGGTTTAATTAACTCCGCCAGCATGACCTATTAACCTGCACAATAAACCAAGGAGTCACTGATGAAACAAAAAGTGCTGAAACGCAGTAAAAAAGCCGCTTTAGTGTTAATGGTGCCTACTGCAACTTTTTTAATGGCAGGCTGTGGTCAGGAAGAAGCTGTGCAAACTGCTGCTTTTGAAACTGTCGACCAATGTGCCGCTTATTACAACCCGGAACAATGTAAAGCAGACTTAGGTCAGGCATTAGCAATGCATACCCAGGTCGCGCCTAAATACACAGATAAAGCAGCCTGCGAAACTGACTTTGGCGTTGGCCAATGTGAAACTCCTGCTCAGGCCGCAGCTGCGGCAGGCACAGAGCAGCCAGCCCAGCAGGCTCAGGCCTCCAGCGGCGGCTTTTTTATGCCAATGATGATGGGCTTTTTAGCAGGTCAAATGCTGAACCGCTCAGGTTCGCAGTTAAAGCAACCTGTGCAGGCGCAGCCATTGTATAAATCAAGAGATGACCGCAGTACCTTCCGCACTGCAACCAATACACCAGTCGCTAAAGGTGTAGGTCCTGCCTATATCAAACCGTCTTCTGTACAACCTAAAGCAGCAGGTGTAGTCAACAGAGGTGGTTTTGGTGCTCAGGCGGCCAAACGCTCCAGCTCAGCCAGCAGTTTTGGTGGTTAAAAGCCGATGAAAAAAGTAGCTTGTGACGAGCGCCCTGGCTGGCGCTCTTATGCTGAATCTGTAGGTTTTGAGTTTCATACCTTTGATGGTGAACCTTATTGGGATGAAACAGGGTATTACCAGTTTAACCTGCGTCAAATCGAACAGGATTTAGAAGAACCGACCGAAGAGCTGCATCAAATGGCGTTGGGTTTAGTTGACGACGTTATTCGCGATGAAGAAAAGCTGCGCCAGTTAGCTATACCGGAAAAGTTCTGGGATTTTGTCGCAGACTCCTGGCGCAACAAAGCCCCGTCTTTATACGGCCGACTGGATTTAGTCTACGACGGCACAGGCCCGGCTAAATTGCTGGAACTGAATTACGACACGCCAACCTCTTTATTTGAAACAGGTTTTTTCCAGTGGGTATGGCTTGAAGATCAGATTATGCGTGGCAAGGTGCCACAAGGCGCCGATCAGTTTAACTCCCTGCAAGACCAGTTAGAGGCCGCCTTTGCCAACCTGCCTTTAGCGAATCCTTTGTATTTCGCTTCTGTTGCCAACAGCATCGAAGACAAGGGTACAGTGATGTATCTGATGGATATTGCCAGACAAGCAGGTGTCGACAGCCGGTTTATCGAACTGGAACAGTTAGGTGAAGCCAGTGGTCAACTGGTTGATTTGGACGGTTACGCCATAGGCGGCTTGTTTAAACTGTATCCGTGGGAATTTATGGTGCAGGAAGATTTTGCGTCCGTCATCTTAAGCAGTCAGACCCAATGGCTGGAACCGGGATGGAAAATGCTATTGTCGAACAAAGGCATATTGCCTTTGCTGTGGCAAAAACATCAGGGCCACCCCAACTTGCTGGAAAGCCATTTTGAACAAGCAGACCAAAGTTTTGGCGCAGGCTGGGTGCGTAAACCGCTGTTTTCCCGCGAAGGCGCGAATGTTGAATTAGTGACTCCAAACGGCGAAAAAGTCAGCGAACCAGGCCCATACGCCGATTCGCCTTTTATCCGCCAAAAATTCCAGCCGTTACCAAAATTTGGCGACAGTTACACCATGATTGGCAGTTGGGTCGTAGGCAACAGCGCCGCTGGTATTGGTATTCGTGAAGATAACTCCTTGATCACCAAAGACAGCTCCAGGTTTTTGCCGCACATTATATTGGATTGAGAATAATGCTCTGGTTGCTTTAGTAGCCAGAGCTATTAAGGTACCAGTGAAACACCCTTTGGCAGCGTCAAATACGCCAGCACCGCACTATCACGGCGAGAACTGTCCTGGTGATAGCCTTTGTTTCTATACAGTTGGCAGAACTGCAACGCATCGCCTTGTTGGTGCAAAAAATCATTCTGCTGCACAGCGGATAAAGCCTCACGCCATTTGGTTCCAGCCTCTGCAGGTGGTGGCGGTAAACTGGCAAGAATGCGCTCTGAAGCTACAAACTGGCTTTGGGTTGCTACTGCTAACATATCGTCCGACGCGTCACCTATCCAGCTAATACCGCTTTTTGAAATAAAAAACAAAGGTAAATAAGGGGCCAGCGCCGGACACACCTCATTGCGATACACTGTTACCTCCCAATAGCTTCGGGCTACAGGGACAAACTGTTCAAAGCTGGTGATTTGCTCCAAACCAGATTTGGCTAAAGGTAAAACTTCAATACGTGGCTTATTTGGATTAACAGTGTCGTTGGATACATCCAGATACCAATCACCGATAGCTATAGCGTTTTGAAAGTAGACCCCCCGAAGAGCGCCCCATATTTTTCGTAGTACCTCCCCTTGCACCAGGCGTTCGCGGATTAATACCAATCCAGGCTCAGTTGCGGTCGGTAATTTTTTTTCTAACAGCGTAAAAACCGCATCGCGAATTTCTCTGCAACGCCCCAAAGGGTATATTTTGCTGCCGATGTAGGGGTATTTAGGGACTAACTCCAGATCCACAGTTAAACGTAAATAGGCTAAGTCAGCCACTATAGCGTTTACCTGATCAGCATCCCAGTCTGGTTTCGTTTCAGCTTTATCACTCATCGTTCTAAAAACCTGATTCTCTTAATAAAACACCATAGATGTAACGTAATCCATCTACCAGTAAGCTAGAGGCTTCAACAGGTAAATTTACACTGCCATACTGCTGGCGGGTAAGGAGGTTTTCATCCTGAAACCTCAGATAAACTTCGTAGGTTGCCTCATCCGGAATAAGCAATTTTTCCATTTTTTTGGCTGCTATAGGCCCGCCATACTCAGAGGCCAACCCGGCGTAGTTCAGATGCTTTATCGCGGCGGGAATAACTTTTTCAACCACAAGCTTAGTCTGAAGTAACTCGCCATCATCGCCGATAAATAGAGCTTCACTGCCAATTTTTAGCTGGCTTACAACACGACCACTGACATAAGCCTTCACTACGCCACTTTTGTCGTCGTACAAAGTAGCCAGCGGCGCGTTTTCGTTAACATAGTCACCTTGACTCATTGGCATCCACTGGCCTATGTAGCCTTCGTATGGTGCTCGAATAGCCAGCTTTTCCCTGCGTTCTAACAAAGATGCCAAGCGGGAATTCTCCCGTGACATTTGGGTTTGTAATGTCAGTTGTGTATCTCGTAGCATGGCTCCTGAGCTGGCGCGTTGCCATTGTGTATGTAGCGCTTCTAACCTGACCTGAGTTAAGCGGATCTGCTGCTCTAGTTCGGCGGATTCAAGCAGAACGAGTAATTCCCCCTGTTTGACCTTTTTATCCGGTGTAATATTCCAGGAGATGATTTGACTGGATTCGCCGGGATAGAAGTTTTGATGACGCTCAAAAGTAGCTACAGCTGGCGCGCTGATTTCGTTTTGCCAGGGAAACACCAACACCACAGCCACAAGCAGGCAAAGCGACAAGGTTATGCGACTGGCTTTATTTAGTGTCATGTGTTTCCTTAGACTAATCCAAACAGCTATCTCTGTGACAACGGGAACCAATACAAACCATATTATTTCCACTAAAAACAACGCTATACCTAACAATTTAAAGGCAAAAAAATAAACTAAAAGGGCAATACCTATAAACAAAACTAAGCGGTACAACCAGGTGCTCCAGGCATAAGTAACCATAAGTGCACATTTTTTTCTGTTGAGTGGCTCAGGCGGTGCAAAACCAAAACCAAATAACAGCTCACGTAAATACCACTTACCGATTAAAAAGGAGCGTGGTTGTAGATTCTCCATACCCAAAAAATCGGACAAGGCGTAATAACCATCAAAACGCATAAAAGGACTGATATTAATCAGTAAGGAGGATATCCAGCTGGTAGTTGCTACAAAAAACAATACATTACGAAAACTCCCCTCAGGTACTATGCCCCATAAAAAAGTGGCGACACAAGCAATATAGATTTCAACCCGAATGCCTGCGGTGACAATATCCAGCCGCTGAAACCTGGAACGCAAACGCCATGCGTCTGTGGTGTCTGTATACAAAATGGGGGTCAGTAGCAAAAATGCGACGCCCATAGAGCTCACCCTGCAACCGTAACGTTTAGCAACTAATGCATGGCCTAGTTCATGAGCTGTTTTTACCAGCACGAGAGCGCCTATATAATAAAATATTGACGACAGATTAAAGAAGTTTTGCAGGGTATGAGTAAAGTTATCCCATTGCCGCAATACCATGACTAAACCCAATAGCCCTAGCAACAAAGCGACCCAATGCAGAGGTAAAGTGAATAAAAATTTTAATCGTGAAAAATAGCGGTTTAACAGTAAATCAGGGCGTATCAATGGAACTTTGATAAACAAATAATTGTGCACAAGCCAGGTAAAGAGGTGTTTTTTATGCTTCACCTGCTCCGCCTGCAACCTTGCTAGATCTTTATTCGTATTGCTTTCAAATAAATGATTTAACTCCAAAAACCGAATGAAAAATGCCAGTTCACCTTCCTCTATATCAATGTCCCATTGCTGAACCTGAGCTAGCAGTTCTGCCTCATTTTTTGCCTTACTCCACTCTTTAAACAAATAAAAGGCGGTTCTGGACAAGAAAAAAAACTTATTGGCGAGAGGATCAAATATTTGCCAGCGCGGCTCGCCATCCTCATCCGGAGAAGCGGCCAACAGACGTAAATTTTGACGTAACCTGGGTAAAGAGGCTGGTTCAACTACTTGAGATGACATTTAAAAGCCTAAACTTTGGCGCACAAAGGTGATGGGCCTGCGGAATAGATAATAAGCCAGCGAAACCTTTTCTCCGTACAACTTGGCAGTTCCACGCAAACCAATGCGGGGCGCTGTGGTATCCACTGTGCTGTCTGCAACAATACGATAAGCCACTATCTGATCCGGCGTTAAACTGGGTTCAAATGAGGAATAATCCACGACAAAAGGGATAGGGTTCAGTGGATCGGTGTCAAGGTAGAAAGTTACCTGATTACCACGACTTAAAGAAATAGCGTCTTTAACCGGTAGCCGGACCTCTAATTGGATCTTGCTTGGATCAGCCACAGATAAGATACGCTCTCCCACCACAACAGGGCGGCCTTTCCATTGCTCAGGATCATCAAGTACAGCAATACCGGCCTGATCGGCAATGATGTCTGTCTGGGCTAACTTCGTTTTTAAATAACTCAGTTCAATACTTTTCAACTGAACTTGTGATTCCAGCTCTGCCAGTTCCGATTTTTTCCTACTATCAACATAACCTGCTTGTTCAGCTGTGCGCAATTCGGCCTGAGCTCTTTCCAGCTCTCGTTGAGCTACATCATAATGTCCTTTGAACTCCGTCTTATCCATCAGCACAACGGGCTGGCCCTTATGAACAATATCTCCCGGCTTGACCAGTACTTCACTAACAGCTCCGGCAATAGCAGACGTAATCATAAATGGCTCTTTTGCAATAATCTCTGCAGGAGCTAACACAGTTAACCTCACAGGGATAAAACTGGCTAACAACAAAGTTACGGCAGTGACTAGTTGCACACGCTTCGACAACAGCTGCTTTAACCAATAACGCCAACCTGATTTAGATGCAAAAAAATGCAAGGCATGCGCGTAACTTGAGGCAAGATGCTGCAACAATCCTATTTCTTTTTCTGTCCAGGCTGTAGATTTAGCTAACAGCAACACACCAACTCGTTGATTTGGTTTAGCTGGAATAAAAAGCGGCAACCACAGCATATAAGGCGGAGAGAATTCTGATAGATCATTCAGCAATTCAATTGGCCATGCAGCTGGCTCGAGGAGATGAGTTTTAGCAGCAGAATTTGACTCATTTATCAGTCTGGCGACTTGTTCTACCCAGGCACAAAAGGGCGTTGTGCGGTCTATCAGCGAAAGATCACTCAAAGCGGCAAGGGTTAACCGCTCAAGTTCATTGCCGCTCAAATAGGCCGCTTGTTCATAGGACACCAGACTGCGCGTCGTGTTCACCATTACAAAACAGAGTTCTGTAAAAGTTTCACAACGCCGGACCTGTTGCTCTATCTGTAATAATTGTGCAACGGCTTGTTCAGACATAAATTAAGACGCCAATAATTTCATTACACTGCTGCCATAGCCATCAGCTTGTCCTGCTGCTACCGATAATTGCTGATCAAGCGACATAAAGGCGGTCACATTTTCTGCCCCTACAAAGCCCAAAGGTTCAGCGGCTGGCGCTGTTGATTCAGGCAGATTTTCCAGATCGACTTCAATTTCCAGCACCCGAATTACACCATTGGCATCAACAGCATTAATACGCAGTGTAACTTTGCCTTGTCCTGGCGGTGGTGTCATAGTGACCTCACCTGTCACTGGGTTTACTTTGACCCAATCCGGCAGCTCTGTACCATCAGCTAAGGTTGCACTGAAACTGGCAGCTCCTACTGTGTCAGCTAACACGATCGAAATTTGACCTGTTTGGATGATCATATTAGCCACAGTTAAGCTGCTATTAAGAGAGTCACCGACTGGCTGAGTAATTTGTACCTGACCGTCAGCTCCCACGTTTACTACTACTGCCGAGGTTGATGCAGGTGCAGGTGTGTTAATAGAGCTAAAGCTACTGGTTCCAACTGGCACCTGAACAGCAAACCCACTTGAGGTCCCTGCAGAATCAACAGTGCCTTGCGGTAAGCTGCTTAAACTAATAGGAGCAATCTCAATCGCCTGAGGTTCCACTACTGGCGCAACAGGCGCTGGGGCAGGTGCAGGTACAACAACCTCAGGAGCTATAATAGGAGCTGGTTCTATCGTTAAGGTCACAGGGATTCGAACTTGACCACCATTCGGATCGGTAGCAACCAATTGCAGAGTCAGTACCCCTGTTACATTTCCTGACAGGAGACCTGAAATAGTGCGGGTTAACGGGTCAAATACCAAACCTTCAGGTAAATTCTCCACACTTAACAGCAACTGTCCGGTTTCAGAACCATCAATGTCTGCAAACAAATTACCCGCTACTGTGACAGGGGCAAAGACCTGACCCAGAGTTCCAGTCATTGCCGGAACACTACCAACTGCAGTAGGTGCATCATTGCTACCATTGATCACAAAGATTGCATCTCTCGCTTGAGTGGCAATGCCATCGGTAACACGGATGGTAAAGATATCACTAGCTAGCTGACCCGCAGTTAGTGCCTGAGTATCGCCATCACTATTATCCAACAAATAGGTCACGACACCACTGGCTAACGAAAAAGTCGCGGTTCCAAACGAACCTGCTTTTGAGAAAGTTAGGCCACCATCTGTGCTGACCCAGCCTGTTTCAATCAAGAAGCCAGTGTCATAACTTACGGTTCCGACAGTATCCAGATCCCCTTTGCTGAAGCTTATTGTGGCGCTATTAATGCCTGTGGTTGCGTTGTTGACCCCACCCGCTTCAACCAAAGCATTGCTGGCACCGCCTGCAGTCAGTGTTGGGGGATTGTCGTTTAAGTCCACTACACTGACCAGCACATCCTGGTTGCTGCTCAGCGTGCCATCGCTGGCTACGACAGTGAAGCTGTAGCTCGCTTTAGTCTCGTAATCTGCAGCGTTTTTCAGGCGCACTTCGCCGGTCGTCGCATTAATGGTCAGCAAGTCAGCATCTGCACCGCTCAGGCTGTAGCTCAGGGTGTTGTGGGCTGAAGTGCCATCCGCATCGGTTGCGGCTGCGGTGTAAATCACTGTGTCTGTTGCTGCGTTTTCATTCACGCTGCCGGTCGCGCCAGAGCTGATGACGGCTGTATTGTCATTTAAGTCAATGACACTCACCACCACATTCTGGTTGCTGCTCAGCGTGCCATCGCTCGCCACCACCGTGAAGCTGTAGCTGGCTTTGCTTTCATAATCCGCAGCGTTTTTCAGGCGCACTTCACCTGTCGTCGCATTAATGGTCAGCAAGTCAGCATCTGCACCGCTCAGGCTGTAGCTCAGGGTATTGTGAGCACTGGTGCCATCTGCATCGGTTGCGGCTGCGGTGTAAATCACTGTGTCTGTTGCTGCGTTTTCATTCACGCTGCCGGTCGCGCCAGAGCTGATGACGGCTGTATTGTCATTTAAGTCAATGACACTCACCACCACATCCTGGTTGCTGCTCAGCGTGCCATCGCTCGCCACCACCGTGAAGCTGTAGCTGGCTTTGCTTTCATAATCCGCAGCGTTTTTCAGGCGCACTTCACCTGTCGTCGCATTAATAGTCAGCAAGTCAGCATCTGCACCGCTCAGGCTGTAGCTCAGGGTGTTGTGGGCTGAAGTGCCATCTGCATCGGTTGCGGCTGCGGTGTAAATCACTGTCGTCGTATCGGCGTTTTCATTCACAGTGCCTGTTGTGCCAGAGCTGATGACGGCCGTATTGTCATTTAAGTCAATGACACTCACCACCACATCCTGGTTGCTGCTCAGCGTGCCATCGCTCGCCACCACCGTGAAGCTGTAGCTGGCTTTGCTTTCATAATCCGCAGCGTTTTTCAGGCGCACTTCACCTGTCGTCGCATTAATAGTCAGCAAGTCGGCATCTGCACCCGTCAGGCTATACGTCAGCGTGTTGTGGGCTGAAGTGCCATCCGCATCGGTCGCGGCTGCGGTGTAAATCACTGTGTCTGTTGCTGCGTTTTCATTCACGCTGCCGGTCGCGCCAGAGCTGATGACGGCTGTATTGTCATTTAAGTCAATGACACTCACCACCACATCCTGGTTGCTGCTCAGCGTGCCATCGCTGGCTACGACAGTGAAGCTGTAGCTGGCTTTGCTTTCATAATCCGCAGCGTTTTTCAGGCGCACTTCACCTGTCGTCGCATTAATGGTCAGCAAGTCAGCATCTGCACCGCTCAGGCTGTAGCTCAGGGTATTGTGAGCACTGGTGCCATCTGCATCGGTTGCGGCTGCGGTGTAAATCACTGTGTCTGTTGCTGCGTTTTCATTCACGCTGCCGGTCGCGCCAGAGCTGATGACGGCTGTGTTGTCGTTTAAGTCAATGACACTCACCACCACATCCTGGCTGCTGCTCAGCGTGCCATCGCTGGCTACGACAGTGAAGCTGTAGCTGGCTTTGCTTTCATAATCCGCAGCGTTTTTCAGGCGCACTTCACCGGTCGTCGCATTAATAGTCAGCAAGTCGGCATCTGCACCGCTCAGGCTGTAGCTCAGGGTATTGTGAGCACTGGTGCCATCTGCATCGGTTGCGGCTGCGGTGTAAATCACTGTGTCTGTTGCTGCGTTTTCATTCACGCTGCCGGTCGCGCCAGAGCTGATGACGGCTGTGTTGTCGTTTAAGTCAATGACACTCACCACCACATCCTGGCTGCTGCTCAGCGTGCCATCGCTGGCTACGACAGTGAAGCTGTAGCTGGCTTTGCTTTCATAATCCGCAGCGTTTTTCAGGCGCACTTCACCTGTCGTCGCATTAATAGTCAGCAAGTTGGCATCTGCACCGCTCAGGCTGTAGCTCAGGGTGTTGTGGGCTGAAGTGCCATCCGCATCGGTTGCGGCTGCGGTGTAAATCACTGTGTCTGTTGCTGCGTTTTCATTCACGCTGCCGGTCGCGCCAGAGCTGATGACGGCTGTATTGTCATTTAAGTCAATGACACTCACCACCACATCCTGGTTGCTGCTCAGCGTGCCATCGCTGGCTACGACAGTGAAGCTGTAGCTGGCTTTGCTTTCATAATCCGCAGCGTTTTTCAGGCGCACTTCACCTGTCGTCGCATTAATGGTCAGCAAGTCGGCATCTGCACCGCTCAGGCTGTAGCTCAGGGTATTGTGAGCACTGGTGCCATCTGCATCGGTTGCGGCTGCGGTGTAAATCACTGTGTCTGTTGCTGCGTTTTCATTCACGCTGCCGGTCGCGCCAGAGCTGATGACGGCTGTATTGTCATTTAAGTCAATGACACTCACCACCACATCCTGGTTGCTGCTCAGCGTGCCATCGCTGGCTACGACAGTGAAGCTGTAGCTGGCTTTGCTTTCATAGTCCGCAGCGTTTTTCAGGCGCACTTCACCTGTCGTCGCATTAATGGTCAGCAAGTCGGCATCTGCACCGCTCAGGCTGTAGCTCAGGGTATTGTGAGCACTGGTGCCATCTGCATCGGTTGCGGCTGCGGTGTAAATCACTGTGTCTGTTGCTGCGTTTTCATTCACGCTGCCGGTCGCGCCAGAGCTGATGACGGCTGTGTTGTCATTTAAGTCAATGACACTCACCACCACATCCTGGTTGCTGCTCAGCGTGCCATCGCTGGCTACGACAGTGAAGCTGTAGCTGGCTTTGCTTTCATAATCCGCAGCGTTTTTCAGGCGCACTTCACCTGTCGTCGCATTAATGGTCAGCAAGTCGGCATCTGCACCGCTCAGGCTGTAGCTCAGGGTATTGTGAGCACTGGTGCCATCTGCATCGGTTGCGGCTGCGGTGTAAATCACTGTGTCTGTTGCTGCGTTTTCATTCACGCTGCCGGTCGCGCCAGAGCTGATGACGGCTGTGTTGTCATTTAAGTCAATGACACTCACCACCACATTCTGGTTGCTGCTCAGCGTGCCATCGCTCGCCACCACCGTGAAGCTGTAGCTGCCTTTGGTCTCGTAATCTGCAGCGTTTTTCAGGCGCACTTCACCTGTCGTCGCATTAATGGTCAGCAAGTCGGCATCTGCACCGCTCAGGCTGTAGCTCAGGGTATTGTGAGCACTGGTGCCATCTGCATCGGTTGCGGCTGCGGTGTAAATCACTGTGTCTGTTGCTGCGTTTTCATTCACGCTGCCGGTCGCGCCAGAGCTGATGACGGCTGTATTGTCATTTAAGTCAATGACACTCACCACCACATCCTGGTTGCTGCTCAGCGTGCCATCGCTGGCTACGACAGTGAAGCTGTAGCTGGCTTTGCTTTCATAGTCCGCAGCGTTTTTCAGGCGCACTTCACCTGTCGTCGCATTAATGGTCAGCAAGTCGGCATCTGCACCGCTCAGGCTGTAGCTCAGGGTATTGTGAGCACTGGTGCCATCTGCATCGGTTGCGGCTGCGGTGTAAATCACTGTGTCTGTTGCTGCGTTTTCATTCACGCTGCCGGTCGCGCCAGAGCTGATGACGGCTGTGTTGTCATTTAAGTCAATGACACTCACCACCACATTCTGGTTGCTGCTCAGCGTGCCATCGCTCGCCACCACCGTGAAGCTGTAGCTGCCTTTGGTCTCGTAATCTGCAGCGTTTTTCAGGCGCACTTCACCTGTCGTCGCATTAATGGTCAGCAAGTCGGCATCTGCACCGCTCAGGCTGTAGCTCAGGGTATTGTGAGCACTGGTGCCATCTGCATCGGTTGCGGCTGCGGTGTAAATCACTGTGTCTGTTGCTGCGTTTTCATTCACGCTGCCGGTCGCGCCAGAGCTGATGACGGCTGTGTTGTCGTTTAAGTCAATGACACTCACCACCACATCCTGGTTGCTGCTCAGCGTGCCATCGCTCGCCACCACCGTGAAGCTGTAGCTGGCTTTGCTTTCATAGTCCGCAGCGTTTTTCAGGCGCACTTCACCTGTCGTCGCATTAATGGTCAGCAAGTCAGCATCTGCACCCGTCAGGCTGTAGCTCAAAGTATTGTGAGCTGAAGTGCCATCTGCATCGGTTGCGGCTGCGGTGTAAATCACTGTCGTCGTATCGGCGTTTTCATTCACAGTGCCGGTCGCGCCAGAGCTGATGACGGCTGTGTTGTCATTTAAGTCAATGACACTCACCACCACATCCTGGCTGCTGCTCAGCGTGCCATCGCTGGCTACCACCGTGAAGCTGTAGCTGGCTTTGGTCTCGTAATCTGCAGCGTTTTTCAGGCGCACTTCACCTGTCGTCGCATTAATGGTCAGCAAGTCAGCATCTGCACCCGTCAGGCTATACGTCAGCGTGTTGTGGGCTGAAGTGCCATCCGCATCGGTCGCGGCTGCGGTGTAAATCACTGTGTCTGTTGCTGAGTTTTCATTCACGCTGCCGGTCGCGCCAGAGCTGATGACGGCTGTATTGTCATTTAAGTCAATGACACTCACCACCACATCCTGGTTGCTGCTCAGCGTGCCATCGCTGGCTACGACAGTGAAGCTGTAGCTGGCTTTGCTTTCATAATCCGCAGCGTTTTTCAGGCGCACTTCACCTGTCGTCGCATTAATGGTCAGCAAGTCAGCATCTGCACCGCTCAGGCTGTAGCTCAGGGTGTTGTTATCTACGTCCGTTGCAGTCACTGTGTAAATCACTGTAGTCGCTGCGTCAGCGTTTTCATTCACACTGCCTGTTGCGCCTGACGTCACCACCGGGGCTTCGTTCACATCCAGTACACTGACCACCACATCCTTGCTACTGCTCAGGTTACGGCTGTCGGTCACGACTACGCTGAAGCTGTAGCTGGCTTTGGTTTCGTAATCCGCAGCGTTTTTCAGGCGCACTTCACCTGTCGTCGCATTAATAGTCAGCAAGTCTGCATCTGCACCGCTCAGGCTGTAGCTCAGGGTATCGTTATCTACGTCCGTTGCAGTCACTGTATAAATCACAGTGCTGTCCGCTGCATTCTCATCGACACTGCCCGTTGCCCCAGAGCTGATAACCGGGTGTGAATTCAGAGTCAGAGTCACATCATTGCCTGTGCCACCTTGATATCTGATTTGGAAGTCAGAATCGTGAGCTGGCAGAAGGCCATAATCCGCCACACCATTCAAGGTTCCAGTGACTGAATCGCTGGCATCATTATCAATTAAAACATATGAATAAGCTGCGTCTGAACCTGAGTAGTTAATCTCAAAGGAACTATCAGCCCCAAGAGTCACAGCCCCCGTCACCACGACTTGATCGTATTGAGTTCCTGCTGCTGTGCCGTTGATGTTAGCTTTTAACCGGCCATTCAGTGTCAGATTGCCATTGACAGTCAATGAGCCTGCTGCTGAAGCACCTGGAGCTAGGAAAGCCCCTTGATTTATGGTTAAAGCGCTATTTGAACCTGAAGTGAAAACAGAGCCTGTTCCGCTTAAAGTGGCGCCAGACAGCACAGAAATCCCTGATGTTGCAGTTAAAGCACCTGCTATATTTAGGCTACCTTCACTTACTGTAGTAGAACCTGTATAGCTGCTGGATCCTGATAAAGTTAGAGTGCCTGAACCTGTTTTAACTAATGAGCCACTTTCCTGATCCAGGATCTGACCCGAGAAGTTAGTAGAGCTATTGTCAGAACCCACAGTAAGAGTGCCAGCATTCAAAGTCACAGTGCCAGCACCTGCAAGCGAACCTATGGTCTCGTCAGTAAGTTCAACATGCAGTGTCGCGCCAGACTGAACTATCACTGCGCTGTTATCGCTGATTCCATTACCACCAGCGACGGCTAAACTACCTTCTGAGATTGTTGTAGTACCAGTATAGGTATTGTTGCCACTCAGGGTCAGGGTTCCATTTCCTGTTTTAGTCAATGAACCAGAACCCGAAACCGCACCTGACAAAGTGGCTGTTGCAGTCGAATTCACAACACCACCATTGGCACCAAGCGTCACACTATTGTCTATGGTGCTAGTCCCAGTGATGGATAAGGCACCGCCATTGAGTATCAAACTACCCGCCAGCAAGTTAGCATCACCTGCAACCGCCAGTGAGCCAGCGGACACCGTCATAGAACCCGTGCCGGTTTGAGTGCCTGACAGGATCAGGGTACCAGCTCCAAACTTGTTCAGGTCGCCAGTGCCGGAGATAGTGCCAGACAGGCTAACCATATCAAGGTTGGTGATACTGCCTGCAGAGGATAACTCTATTGCATTATCGATGGTCGTGGCACCCGTCACTGACAACGCGCCGCCATTCAGCGTCAATGCACCAGCCAGCAGGTTAGCGTCTCCGGCAACCGACAGCGTACCGTCGAGAATACCCATCTCACCCGTGCCAGTTTGAGTTCCTGATAAAGTCAGAGTACCAACCCCATCCTTGCTCAGCGAACCAGTGCCTGACAGCACTCCAGATAAAGTCACAGCGTCAGTATTTATTACACGACCACCTAAACTGCCAAGTGCAATCGCATTATCAATGGTACTGGCACCCGTTACAGACAACGCGCCGCCATTCAGAGTCAATGCGCCAGCCAGCAGATTAGCATCGCCCGCAACCGACAGAGTGCCTGCAATAATGCTTATGCCACCCGAACCTGTCTGAGTACCAGACAAGGTCAGCACACCAGAGCCACTCTTATTTAGCGAACCAGTGCCTGACAACACTCCAGATAAAGTCACAGCATCCGTATTTATGACACGACCACCTAAACTGCCAAGTGCAATCGCATTATCAATGGTACTGGCACCCGTTACAGACAAAGCACCTCCATTCAGCGTCAATGCACCAGCCAGCAGGTTAGCGTCTCCGGCAACCGACAGAGTGCCTGCAATAATGCTCATGCCTCCCGAACCTGTCTGAGTACCACTTAACGTCAGTGCACCCTCACCCGCTTTAGTCAAGGCTCCGGTTCCAGAGA
Organism: Rheinheimera mangrovi; assembly: GCF_003990335.1. Classification (NCBI taxonomy): domain Bacteria; kingdom Pseudomonadati; phylum Pseudomonadota; class Gammaproteobacteria; order Chromatiales; family Chromatiaceae; genus Rheinheimera; species Rheinheimera mangrovi. Next base: position 4,177,299 of record NZ_CP034683.1, read on the forward strand.
TAACTCCTGACAAGGTCACCGCGTCAATGTTGTTGATAGTACCAGCCGCAGACAAATCAATTGAGTTGTCTATGGTTGTCGCTCCTGTGACAGAGAGAGTACCACCAGCCAAAGTGACGGTACCCTCCAGCAAGTTGCCATCTCCCGCCACTGAAAGCGTACCAGCAGAAATCGTTATCCCGCCCGTGCCAGTCTGAGCACCGCTCAGCGCCAGAGTGCCACCACCTGCCTTAATCAAGCTACCCACACCACTAACAACGCCAGAGAGCATCAGGTTGCCGCCAGTCAAAGAGAATCTCGTATCCGCATCCAGGGTGACATTGCCAGTGATAGTCGAACTACCCGAGGTAAACTGAAGGGCGCCGTTGCTAGAGCTTCCAGCCCCACTGAGAATTAAGTTCTCGGCCAAAGTCACGCCATCACTGAGCCTCAGGCTGGCACCATTGCTAACCGTAGTTCCAGCGATCGTACTACCAAGCGCATTACTATGGTAGGCACGCAGGTAGCCCGCCGATACGGTAGTGGCACCTGTGTAAGTATTGTTGCCCGATAACTCCAGAATACCATTGCCGGTTTTAGTCAGGCTGCCGCTGCCACCGATCACTCCACTGATCGCCAGCACAGCAGTGCCCGAATTGCTGTGGATAACAGCGTCATCGGCAAGAGTGATTGATCCAGATAAGGTTGCAGTACCACTGCTAGCCGTATAGGCCAGCGCACCTGCTGACGAAACGCCGCTCCCCGACAGGCTAATGTCCTCAGCGATGCTAAGAACACTGCCAAGACGCAGAGTCGCTCCGCTCTCAACCCTGGTACCGGAACCACTTCCGCTGGCACCCAAAGCCGTAGTGCTGCCTGCCACCAGGGTACCGGCGGAAACAGTGGTTAATCCGGTATAAGTATTGGTACCCGACAAGGTCAGAACCCCGAGGCCAAACTTTGAAAAATCGCCCGAGCCAGTAATATTACCTGACAAGGTCACTGAGTTGGCATTGCTGACGCCGCCACCGTTGCTGCCCAAAGTAATGCTATTGTCGATGGTAACATCAGTCCCCGTTACAGTGAGGTCGCCACCATTCAGCGTCAATGCACCAGCCAGTAGGTTCGCGTCTCCCGCAACCGACAGCGTACCGTCGAGAATACTCATCTCACCCGTGCCGGTCTGAGTACTGGATAAAGTAAGAGTACCGGCCCCATCCTTGCTCAGTGAGCCAGTGCCCGACAGCACTCCAGATAAAGTCACAGCGTCCGTATTGATGACACGACCACCTAAACTGCCAAGTGCGATCGCATTATCAATGGTACTGGCACCCGTCACTGACAACGCGCCGCCATTGAGCGTCAATGCACCAGCCAACAGGTTAGCGTCTCCCGCAACCGACAGCGTACCGTCGAGAATACTCATCTCACCCGTGCCAGTCTGAGTTCCGCTTAATGCCAAAGTACCATCACCGACTTTCGTCAATGAACCACTACCTGACACCACTCCCGACAATGTTGCCGTCACATTAGCGCCAACATTGATCTGCCCATTGTTGGAGAATACTGAGATAGCGTTATCAATATGAACGCCATCTGCAATCAAGTTCAGGGTTCCGCCATTTAGCGTCAAAGCACCTGCACCCAAATTCGAATCGGAACTGACTGACAATGACCCGCCAAAGACTGCAGTGTCCCCTGCGTAGCTATTGCTACCCGACAGAGTAAAGTCGCCTGAACCTGTCTTTATTAACCCGCCACCATCCTGGATCACACCAGAGAATGTGGTGCTGCTATTATTGCCGCCCGTCGTCAGGCTGCCGCCATTCAGTGTCAGGCTACCTGCACCAGCCAGACTGCCGACAGTCTCGCTATCGCGCAGCTCTAATTCAGCTCCGGCATTAATAGTTACGGCACTGCTATCAGCAATAGCTGAACCACCTTGCAATAAGAGCTTACCCGCAGAGACTGTAGTCGCGCCAGTATAGGTATTTGCTCCTGATAAGGTCAGTGTGCCTGAACCTACTTTGGTGATACCGCTGGCGTTGGTTGAAGAAATAACACCTGAGAAAATAGTATTGGTGGAACCACCTACAGTCAGTGTGTAACTTAATGACACCTCGCCAGCTCCAGCCAGCGAGCCGATAGTTTCATCACTTCCTGCCAGACTGAGCGTAGCGCCGCTATCTACAGTCACAGCGCTGTTATCGCCGATAGCGCTACCACCTGACAGTTCCAGTGTACCTGCAGCTATGGTGAGGTTACCGCTATGGGTGTTGGCGCCCGATAGATTCAGCGTACCAGCTCCGGACTTAGTTAACGTGCCTGTGCCGGACATCACACCAGATAAAGTGACGGCATTAGCATTGCTCAACGTACCACCACTGCTACCAACCGCAATAGTATTGTCAATAGTCACCGAAGAGCCGGTCACTTCCAGAGTACCGCCATTCACGGTGACAGTGCCGGCCCCCAGATTGGTGTCGTCGCTGACACTCAGTGTGCCCTTGGTGACCGCCGCCGCAGTCATGGTATTGCTGCCAGACAGGATCACCTTGCCAGAGCCATTAGACGCCACCGCCAGGCTACCATTACTAATCACACCTGAGAAAAGGAGGTTACTGCTGAGACCGTTATCGATAGTACGGGTCGCACCACCTAAATCCACGTTACCACTGAAGGTTAATCCGTAGGCGCCTGAGATTGTCAGCGTACCACCTAAAACCAGATCATTACTGAGGGTGTAAGGACTTGTCATGCTCCGAACCTTACCACCATTGATGGTCAGAGTGCCGGAACCTACTGCATTGTTGTTTCCAATAGTCAGAATACCGCTGCTAAGCGTGGTACCACCGCTATAGGTGTTTGCTCCCGACAAGTTCAGAGCGTTTCCACCAACTGTGCTGACAATGGTCAGGCTGCCGGCGCCACCCATTACACCCGATAGAGTTGCTGAACCCGCGGAGATATTAACAGTACCGCCGCCGCTGCCCAGAGTCATACCCTTGGAGTAGCTTAAGCTTGCCGTACTGGCCAGCGTACCACCGTCAAGTGTTAACCCGGAGCTGCTGCTGATGGCATTGCTGCTAACAGCCAGCGTACCGCCCGTCACACTCAGGGCTCCTGTCAGAGTGTTGCTGGCCGACAGTGTCAACTTGCCGTCGCCTGCCTTGGCTAGATTGCCTGAACCTGCAATCACGCTACCGATCGTAGCCGTGTCGCCCGTGCTGTTACTGATGGTCAGTGTATTGCCGGAATCGATGTTAATACTGCTGCCAGTAATAGTCAGCCCATTGGCTGTATCTAATTCCAGTACATCGCCCGCTCCGGCCGTCACCGCGCTTCCCAGTGTAATGGTTGAGTTATCACTCAACACCACTTTAATAGTGTCTGAACCCGACTGGCTTGCACCTTTAGCAAGCGCTTCACGCAAACTGAAACCGTCAGCCGCATCACCATCGCCATCGTCGCTGTTCGTATCCACATAAATCAGGTTACTGGTCACAGTGATGGTGCCCATCGCCACGTTGCCCGATAGGTCATCCGTTAAAGTAAGACGAATATTCGCATCGCCATAAGGGGTCGCATTGCTGTAGCCAATATTCTGCACCAGAGTCTGTACTTGCGCTGTCGTTGCTACACTGTCAAAGGTGATCACCAGCTTACCTGTTGCTGATGAATAAGCCCAACTGGCAAATACTGTAGTTCCATCTGACAGTGTGCCCGAGCTATCCGCGCCCTTCACAATAGGTCCGCCAGTAACAGTTAATCCTGACAGGAAACTAAACAGATCGTTCGCATTACCATCAGCAGTGCCGCCCGAGGTCACACGCTCTATGGTTAGGGTGCCATTTGTCCAGTTGCCCTCAGCGTCTGTAACAACAGTGCTACCCGGCGCTGTCAGACCATTGGCAGCATCCGTAAGGCTGACGGTCGACCCCACCGTCAATGTTGGAGCGGCATTGACAAAGGCCAGCATAAAATCATTACCACCTGAAGCGGCTCCAGCATCACTGGCGGAGTAATAGGCTGTTAATGCGAAGCCCGTATTACCTGTCGGTGTTAGTTTTTCTCCCTCTGCAAGTGTGGCAAAAGTGCCAGTATTCGCGTCTGAACCGTCATTACTGATAAAGCGGAATACATCACCATTGGTTGGACTGTAGGTCAAAGCTGTCGAAAGATTGGCACCATTAAGTGACACAGTTCCGTTTACAATCACCTGGTCATAATCGCTACCAGCTGTGCTCCCTGCAATGTCTGCAGCAAACGTAGAACCTGAAGCCATTAAAAGGTTGCCATTTACCGTCAAGGTACCTGCAGCATTGTTGCTGCCAGCCACACCTGGGGACAAGGTAGCACCATTGGCTACGGTTAAGGTATTACTGGAGTTGATTGCAAAAATACTGCCCGTCCCTCCCAGCGTTGCGCCTGACGCTACTGTAAGGCTTGACGTTGCACCTAACGAACCATTCACCAATAAAGTACCGGCTGACACTGTAGTAGCGCCTGTATAGGTAGAGCTGCCGCTAAGCGTCAGCGCGCCGTCACCAGCCTTGCTCAGCGCACCAGAACCTGAAACCACGCCCGACATTGTCAAAGCATTCGCATTGACTATCCGTCCACCACTGTTGCCTAAGACGATATTCTTGCTGATAGTCACATCGCTGCCTGTTACTGTCAGGCTACCGCCCACCCCAGTGTTCAGGGTCAAAGTGCCGCCAACCAGATTGCTCGCATCTGTTATAGAGAGCGTACCCGAAGAGGCAGACAAGTTGGTTGTAGTAGCCCCGCTGTTGGTTCCACTTAATACCAGGCTGCCTGTCCCCATCTTGTAAGCTGTATAAGCACCGCTCCAGGTACCACTGCTCGTCAAGGTAGCACTACCATCAACAGTTACTCGCGCATCGGCAGTCAGCGTAAGATTTCCCGACAAGGTCGCACTACCACTGGTCAGCGTTAAACCACCAATCCCCGCAATAGACAGCGCTTCCGCGACATTCACGCCATCGCCAAGACTTAGCTTGCCTCCGCTACTGACAGTAGTACCTGCCGTTGTCGCACCCAATGCAGTATCGCTGCCGGCAACCAGCGTTCCGGCTGATACCTGCGTAGCTCCTGTATAGGTGTTGCTGCCTGTTAATGTAAAGGTACCTGAGCCTGATTTCGTCAGACCTCCGTTGCTACCATCTCCGTCCTGAATAACACCTGAGAATGTGGTACTACTATTGTCGCCCCCTGTAGTCAGGCTGCCGCCATTCAATGTCAGTGTACCAGCCCCTGACAGACTACCTATGGTTTCATTGCTGTTACGTAATTCTAATTCAGCCCCTGTATCAATAGTTACGGCACTACTATTTGCAATAGCTGAACCATTTTCCAGATAAAGAGTGCCTGCTGAAATTGTGGTTGCACCTGTATACGTATTAGTCCCACCCAGGGTCAGACTACCTGAGCCCACTTTTGTGACACCGCCGCCAATACCTGAAATAGAACCAGAGAATAGACTGTTGCTGCCGTCGCCGCCTAATGTCAGCCCGTTACTGCCCAACGCTACATTACCTGCTCCGGACAATGAACCTATGGTCTCAGCGCCGTCTGTCAGACTCAAGGTCGCTCCGCTATCTACAGTCACAACGCTGTTATCGCCGATAGCGCTGCCCCCTGACAGCGCCAGAGTTCCGGCTGAAACTGTGGCAGCACCGCTGTGGGTATTAGTACCTGACAAGGTTAAAGTACCGGCACCTGCTTTGGTGAACGCCCCGGTACCAGAGAGCACGCCTGACAGAGTGACTGCATTACTTGCATCAACACTGGCTCCGCCGCTGCCTATAACAACAGCGTTTTCTAGCGTTGCTGCGCCTGTGATAACCAGACCACCACCATTGAGGTTAATTTGGCCCGTACCTATATTACTGGAATCCGTAATAGAGAACTTGCCAGTATGGTTAGCTACTGTAGCAATACCGCCAGTCCAGTTAGTGGCTGTGCCTGACAACTTGATAGTTCCGCTCCACGCATTGGTAAGCGTATAATCATTTCCACCATCGCTGATACCACCGGAGAATTCCAGAGTAATATTGCCAGGGTCGACCAGAGTATCGCTACTTAATGTAACGGCCCCCGTGAAGGTGACATCAGTTCCGGAAAAACCGGCTTGTATTGCACCATAACCAACACCAACTCCGCCTATAACCAGGTCGTTCGCTATGGTAGCACCGTAGTTAAAATCAAGATGTGCACCAGAATGAATAGTCAGTGTGCCATACGCATTGCCATTGCCTGCGTCCGCACCACCTAAGGTTGCGGTAGCACTATCGATAACAATGGCACCTTCGCTTAAGGTTGTATCACCAGTGTAGGTATTGACCGCTGCCACACCCAGGCTACCAGCGCCGGTTTTGGTCAGAGACCCGCTACCACTGATCACGTTAGACCATTTAGCATATACACCGGACGCGGTAGCTATAGTGCTGTCACTGGCCAATACCAGAGCATTTGTCATAGGATTGGAGAAAGAAAAATTGCCTCCGCTTAACATTTGCAGCGTACCGCCATCCAAAGTGATGGTGCCAGTACCTAAGTGAGAATTTCTGGAAATAGCCAATGTACCTGCTGCGACAGTAGTTCCGCCGCTGTAAGTGTTGCTGCCATCGCCAGACGTCAGCGTTAAGGTACCAGCACCAACCTTGGTCAAGCCGCCACCATTGCCACCATCCCGAATAGCGCCAGAGAATATGGTACTGCTGTTATCGCTACCCGTCGTCAGGCTGCCGCCATTCAGTGTCAGGCTACCAGCACCAGCCAGGCTACCGATAGTTTCGCTATCGCGCAGCTCTAATTCAGCTCCGGCATTAATAGTTACTGCATTGCTATCAGCAAGTGCTGAACCACCTTGCAATAAGAGCTTACCCGCAGAGACAGTTGTGCTACCCGTGTAGGTATTGGCACCGCTCAGGGCCAGTGTGCCTGAACCTACTTTGTTGATACCGCTGCTGTTCGTTGAAGAAATCACACCAGAGAAAACTGTATTGCTGGCATTACCTAGGGTCAGGCCATAACTTAGGGAAACAGCTCCAGCTCCAGCCAGCGAGCCAATAGTTTCATTGCCTCCGGTCAAACTCAGCGTCGCACCGCTACTTACAGTCACAGCACTGCTATCGCCAATGGAACTGCCACCTGACAGCGCCAGTGTACCTTGCGACACCGTGACGGCTCCGCTGTGGGTATTAGCCCCGGACAAGGTAAGTGTTCCGCTGCCTACTTTGGTTAAGTCAAAATCACCGCTGATGACGCCACTCAACGTCAGACTATCACCTGCGTTAAATGCACCGATCAGACTGTCAGCGGCCAGGGTAATATCACCGGTCACAGTGGCTGAACCAGTCCCTTCATTGATTTTTAAAGCACCATAGGCAGAATTGATACCTACACCACTAATAGTAAGATTCTCGGCAATAGTTACGCCGTCCATCAAGCGCAAAGTAGTACCACTAGCGACTGTTGTAGAACCTGTGGTGTTACCCAAGGCATTATTGTGAGCTGCAATAATGACACCCTGATTCAGGGCAATATTACCGGAATAATTAGCATTATTACCTGATAAGGTAAGTACACCTGCACCGGTTTTGTTTAACTCACCTGTTCCAGAAAAAACTCCAGATAAAGTGGCGGCATTGGCAAAGTTAACTGTACCTCCGTTGCTGCCAATGGCGAACGCATTGTCAATAGTCACACCACTACCTGTCACCGACAGAGTGCCGCCATTCAGCGTTACCGTATCTGAACCCAGATTGCTATCACCGGTTATGCTTAAAGTTCCCGACGTAATACTGGTAGCTCCATATGCATTGTTTCCGGATAAAATAACCTGCCCCAGACCGGAAGAGGCCACAGTTAAGTTGCCGTTACTGATAACACCAGATAAGTTTAAATCCTTGCCCACACCCAATCCGTTACTGAAGATTCGAGTACCGCCCCCTAAATCGACGTCTCCGGTAAAGGTTAATCCATAGCTACCTGCCATAGTAAAGGTCGTATTAACCACTAGATCATTGTCAAGAGTTCGGGCGGCTCCCGTACTACGAACCTTGCCACCATCAATAGTCAGTGTGCCAGTACCCACAGCGGTATTCGATTCTAAGCTCAGAATACCGCCGCTCAGCGTCGTGCCTCCTGAATAAGTATTCGCTCCGGACAACGTTAACGCGTTACCCGCACTGGTACTGCGAACGGCTAAATTACCAGTGCCACTTATCACGCCAGATAAAGCCATTGAGCCATTACTGAGATCCAGTGTTCCACCATTACTACCAATACTGACTGCGAACTCTTTGCTTATACCAATATTACTGAGTGTTGATAGCGTTCCACCATTCAACGTCAAGCCTGAGGTTGCATTAATACCCGTGGTATTCGTTTTTAACGTGCCATCCGTAACGCTGGTTGCTCCGGTATAGGTGTTGGTTGCACCCAGAGTTAAAACGCCTGCGCCTGCTTTCGCCAAAGCTCCCGTACCTGAAACAACACCTGACAAAGTAGCGGTGACGCCAGTATCAACCTTGACAACACCTCCGCTAGACAATAAAGAAATGGCATTATCAATATTCGCGCCATCGCCCGTTACAAATAACGTACCTGAATTTAATGTCAGCGCACCTGACCCAAGATTCGAATCACCGGTAACGGATAATTCACCACCCGATACCACAGTGCCACCGTCATAGCTGTTGTCGCCACTCAGTACTAAAGAACCTGCTCGAACCTTGGTTAAGCTGAAACTGGAAGAGCCGTCACTTATAGTTCCGCTGATAGTTAAACTGCCAGACAGTACGCCGATCGACGAATTGCCTGCAAGTGTGACAGTACCGCTGCTGCTGCTAGTCCCTACGCTCAGTAAGGCTCCAAGGCTACCAACTCCAGTCCCGATAATACTTACATCCTCAGCAATAGATACATCAGAAAGAGCCAAAGATGCGCCGCTACTCACCACTGTGCCACCCACGGTGCTGCCAAGAGCATTGGCATGATTCGCTTGAAGGCCGCCTTGGGCTATTGTTGTCGTTCCGCTGTAGGTGTTATCACCTGATAGCACTAATGTGGTACTACCGCTTTTTATCAGATTACCAGTTCCACTGATGATACCAGTTAAAAATGCTTCTACGCCGCCACTTCCGCTAAGCGTCGTAATCTCAGCGGTCCCAACCAGAACAATGTTGTTGTCGTATGTCTGGTTACCAGTCACCTGAAGTTTACCGCCGCTCAATGTTACCGTGCCGCCCAGCAACATGCCGTCGGTAGCTACATTTACTACGCCAGCGCTTACAGTCAAGCCACCTGTCGCACCTGAGTTGCTGCTGTTGCTGAGAGTCAGGGTGCCGTTGGCAGATTTAGTTAACGTACCAGTACCAGACACCATGCCAGATAAGGTGACATTCGTGCTATTAGATATCGTTGAATCTGCATTCACCACGATATCGTTATCAAAGGTTGCATCGTTACTGATGACTAACGAGCCGCCATTCAGAGTAACTGTCCCAGCAAAGCCAAGGCTCTCATTTGCAGATGCCGCATTGACCGTACCGTTATTGATCGTTACACCACCATCGAAATCTCCGTTGGTGGCAGAAAACGTCATGCTACCTGCGCCAGTTTTAGTTAATAGCGCACTACCCGCAACTGAGCCGGAAAGCGTCAGATGCCCACTGCCAGTCTGGTTAAAAGTGGCACCACCAGTTTCAATTGCAAAACTATTATCAACGGTGAGTGTATTAGCCGCTGTGGCAAAAGTGGCACCGCCACTCAGGATAACGTCGCCTGTCCCCAGATTGTTATCACTGGAAATGGACAAGGTACCACCCGTCACTGTGGTCTTACCCTCATAGGAGTTGTCACCCGATAACGTAAGCCTGCCGTCTGCAGTTTTAGTCAAACCACCCTCGCCAGCGAGCACACTGGAAATCGTAGCGTTATCGCTGCTGCCGTTCGTTAACGTCAGGGTTGTATCTGCTGCCAACGTTATGGTGCTGCCCGAGATATTGACGCTGCTGGTTGCATTAGCGTCAATGATTAAGCTTTCATTAATCGCTAAATCACCCGCCAGTGTGGTACCACTAAACGCGCTGCTTAACACCAGTGTCTGTGTACCTGTAGTGTCGGCTGCTGCTATAGCCACAGCTTCGCTGAAGCTAATGCCATCAGACACATCAATAGTTGCGGTGTCAGTGGTATTGGTCACGTAGATAGTATCGCTGGTGACTGTTGTCGTCGCCGTAGTGCTACTACCTGCGCCATCCGTCAGAGTGAAACCAATACTTACATCACCCGCTGGGGTGTCGTTTTGATAGCTGATACCACTGAAAATCCAGCCCACCATTTCTGAGGTGGCATTGGCGTTAAAGGTGATAGTCAGCACACCATTCACATTGGTGTAGCTGGCAAAGCTCTGCCCTGCAGCTTGACTGTAAAACTTCAGCGTACCACTGGTTGCATCTGTTGCTGTGGCTTCGACATAAATACTATTAAAGTCGAATTTGTCGCCGGCCCAGGCACCATCTACTGTGCCGCCCGTTGCAGTACGTTGTATAACCAGCGAACCACCGTTCCAGTTGCCTTCCGCATCTGTGACTGCAGCAATACCTGTTAAACCACTAAAATTATCGAGATAAGTGTAAGTGCCATTTGGCCATTCGCGTGTATCACCATCCAGATTGTTGATAACAGGGGCTGTGTTGGCTGGCGCCGCAGTGGTGAAGTTAAAGGTGCTATCGTCGCTTATCGCGGCCAGGTCATTGCTTGCAGTGTCTTCAATACTACCAGCGTCAAACCGCAGGCTATATTGGGTACCTGCCAGTAAATTACCATTAGGGTTGAGCGTCAGCTTGTCGCCACTTATGGTCAACGTCGAGCCGTTCGAACCAGTCACTGTGCCACTGGAAATGTTAGTGACATTAAAGGTTTCGGCGTTTTGGCCTTGAGTCACATTACGCAGGGTAATGGTACCACTGGCACCGAATTGAATATCTTCACTAAAGTCTACGACTATGTTATCGCCGACAGCGACGTTGGAGGCATTATCGGCAGGGGTAGAATTGGCACTATCCAATGTGGGAGCTGTGGTGTCAGCAGCAGCGAATGTGTAGGTGACGGTATTACCGTAGGCGTAAGTGCCTCCCTCGTAGGACAGGGTGATAACATTGCCGGATATTGACACGCTAAAAGCGTTCATCATCGCCTGATCACCGGATTCGGTCGGCATAGTCGACCCGAAATTGCTGAAGGCTGTGCCGGAGCCTGACTGGTATTCCCCCCCCGGTGTGTAATTAGTGTAAAATTTGAGTTGAATCGGCCACAGGTCTTCGGTGGGGTAATTACCAAAATTATCCACATTTGTAATTGTGAATCCGTTGTCAAAAAAATCGATCTCAAGATACCCTTGATCGTCAGGGTCAAAGCTTTCATCACTTGTACCAATCGCCCTATAAAAGGCGTTACCTTCAGCAGTAATGGATTCAACCGTTACGTTATTAGCACCCCCATTATAAAAACCAAGAATTCCTTCAAAGAAAGCCAAATCTAGCGACGCAGTTTCCAGCCTGCCGCCGCTAGCCTCCAACTCCCAATCCCCGCCAAGATTGGCTGCACCTGTTAGGTCATCCGACGCCGCCACATCCGCTTGGGTGGCTTGGGCTAAAGCAGTAATAAATTCTTGCCCTTCACCGCTCGCAACTTCACAACCATAAAGCAGTAAATCGCCACTTTCATTCAACGCCGCGCCCAGTTGGGCTAAATCAGCTGAACGGGTATGAACGGTACTAACATTTAAACTAAAACCACCTAAACTGACCTGCCCTTCAGCGCCATGACTCAGAATATGAATAGCGTCATAATCCGACTTGCCCTGTGCCCAGTCGGCCATTTGTGCAAGACCGTCTTTGCTGCCATCCAGCAATACGACCTCAACGCCCTCTTTCATACCGTTTAGCAATGTCTGGTAATCCGTTACATTGCTGTCGATAAACACCACTTCTTTTTTGCCAGAGTTTCTGCCCGGGTCCAGTGGGCGAAGTTCCGTAGGTGCAATCCCTGTGGACAGATCCGACTGACCAAGATCCTCCCCTACAGCCTTGTACACTGCATCCTGTTGCAACTGTGCATCAGTGATGACATCAACAGCTGTGGCTACCGCAGCACCATCCAACAACAAACGTGGCTCTAAGGCCGTAATCAAAGGTTTACGTGCTAGTTTTTTGTTGGAGTAATGCTTTTTCATAATAACCACCTCAGGGGGATTTTTTTACAACCGATGTTATGTTGGTTAATAAAACGCTTTTATTCTTTCTTTTGTTGCCAGGGTTTAATTGAAAATGGCAACAACACTCATACCCGGCAATACTTTGGCAGGTACTTTTTTAATTTCGGCACGGATCTGTATGGTTTGGCTTGTTGGGTCCACACTGGGCCCAATATGGCTTATTACAGCCTCTAATTGCTGTTGTGATTCTTCGACATGCAACACTATGGCTTTACCTACTTCAAGCCAGCTCATCCAATGAGCAGACACAATGATTTCAGCCTCTAAGCTGTTAAGGCTGACTATTTTCATCAAGGCTTGTTGCTGTTGCACTATTTCATGGGTATGTACGTCAACTTGTTCAACCACACCTTGAAATGGCGCTTTTATGTCACAACGCTCTACGTTTAGTTGCGCCATAATCCGTTCTGCCTCTATCTTTTCAGTCTCGGCCTGGGCTATTGCAACGTCAAGAGTTCCTATAGAGTTCAACTTGCTGAGTTGTTGTGCATTTTCTAACTTTAACTGAGCGACCAACACTTCAGACTGTACTTTGTCTCGCTGCGCTTTAAATAAGCGACAATCAAGCCTGATCAGCGGGTCACCTTTTTTAAAGGATTCTCCGACTTTTTTTGGGACAGCTATCACTTTAGCCGCAAGCTCGCTGGATAAAGTGGCCTTACTGGAAGCCACTAACATGCCGCGAGCACGCTGTTCTTCGGCATGAGCTGAGGTTTGCAGCACAAACAGCAGTATTGTGCCTATATAGATCAACTTCACTGTTGTATCACTCCGACGCATGCTGCACGGCAGGCTCAGGAGTTGTATTAACAATACCCAAGTCACCTTGTTGCCATTTGCTGGTCAGCGCCTGAAAGGCTGCAGATAATTGCTCAAGATCCATAGCGCCAAAGCCTTCAGGCAAAGGGTCCAACCCCATGGATACCAATACTTTGCCGTAGTTGTTTTGTACTTCAGCATAAGCAACGTCACGACGTAACTCAGCCAACAAGGCGTTTAAGTCTTCCCGGATCACTGTCAACTCACCAATGCTTTGAGCCGCTCGGTTTGAATCCACCTGGGTTTTTATACGTTGGGCTACATCGAAATATTGTGTAGCTAACTGGTAGGTGTCGTTCGATTCTTTGAATTGAATATCTGCAATATGAACCTGAGAAATAACAGCCATAGAGGTGGCAAGTGCCTGTTGCTTGCTAGCCGCAATCTTTAAGTTATTCAACTCATCGGTTTTGCCGTGTCGAAACACATTCATTAAATTCCAATTCACGCCTAAACCAGCAGTAGTCCAGTTATTGTTACGCAGATAATCAGTATCGTTGTAATTCACGCCGGCATTTAAACTTAAGCTTGGAAATAACTTCAGAAATGCCGAATGCACTTCGTCTTGGGTAATACGTTCCTGATATTGCGCTTCAAGTAATTCAGGACGACGAACCAAAGCTGTTCGCTCCATAGTGTTGATATCTAACGTCAAATTCGGCAGGGTGAAATCCGGATTTTTCACGTCGAGTAATTCAAAATCGGTTGCAGGGTTTAATCCCATCAGGGTGGCAAGTTCAGCTTTAGCTGGCATTAACTCTTTGCGAATGTCTTGCAGGGTACGTAAGGTCTCCAACAAATCACGCTGGTAAGTTAAAGCGTCAATTGGCGACTGTGCGCGCAGTTGCTCCAAGCGGGCTGAATCATCCAAAGCTGCCCGGGATTTCATAATCAACGGATCGATTTTCGCTAACAAGCGCTCTGCTGATACGGCTCGATAATAGGCGCTTCGCGATTGGGCCATGATCATTTGGATCACTTTGCGTTCACGTTCTTTGGAAATCAAAAACCGGTCGGCTTGTTGCTTAGCGCGATAATAAGATAAACCAAAATCAAGCACATCCCAGGTTGCGCCTATACTGGCGTTTACCGTACTTTTGTCCGACGACACTGAATAACTTGGATTATCACTAATAGGGCCGGGTTTATCACCAATAAAGGCAACTGATGCTGAGGCCGCGTAATTGTTCCGTCTGTTATATCCAGCCTGAGCAGCGAAATCGGGTAACATGTCAAATTGATCAACAGCTAACTGGCCCTGAGACATGACAGCCTCAAAAGCTTTTAATCTTGCGTCTCTGTTGTATTTGATCGTACGGGCAAAAGCCTGGTGCAAATCAATAGGACCAGTCACAGCCGCCACGTCTTGAGCCAGGGTAGATGCGTTTTCGGCTGCATTAGCCATCACATCCTTATCAGACAATTGTTCCGGGGTTACCGAACAACCAGCCAATGCTGCCGCAATAAACACAGCTAAAGTCGTACGGGAAAACAAGTATCGAGCATACATAAATCAACCCCTTTGAAAACTATAAAATGTAATTGAGCTAGTCAAACACCAAAGGCTTTTTGACCTGAAAGAACAATAACAGGAGGAAACAGCTGCCCTCCTCTGGCCGTGACAATATAGGTACAAAACGCAAAAAAATTACCTGTCGCACATGCTTTGTCTGAACATAGATGAAGCAGAGTTCAACTCCAGTTAATTCCGGAAGAAGATTCCGACATTAACTCGTCATGCGACTTTGAATCGATGAGCGCTGAGCGTACAATTGATAAATTTGATAAGTCGATGATATCAACTAGTTAATGGGAGCACAATACTACTCCGACGCAAGATCCTGAACCTTTTTAGTGCGAAAAAAGCTGTGCCTGTTGTCATTTATTTATCCTGTTTTATTCATGTAAAGGTAAGGCTTTTTTACCAGCCATCTCGCATGCTGCGGGCTCAAATAGTTGAACAGTCAACAGACAGAGCTTTGCTATGAACAACTCACTCCACTCTTTCCTGTCAGCCATCATGATATGTAGCAGCCTATTATTAGCATCTTGCGGTGGAAGTAGTAGCAACAATGAAGGCCCGCCAGTACCAGTTAAAGGCATTGACATTAACTTTCCGGCAGGCGCAGAAGTACCGGACAACAGATATGTCGATACCTATAAAATTCTGGTATTTGGTAATAGTCACGTCCATTCTCACAACCTGACCGGTTTGCTGCATGATCTGATCATTGCTGGCCGACCCGAGGTAAAAGTGCAACAGACCATAGCCAATGGAAGTAGTTACCTGGATGAACGCTTAGTCAAAAGCACTGACTTGCATTTGCTGCAATCCGGCGGCTGGACTCACGTGATCCTGCAGGGCCAGAAGTATTCGACGACTGGTCTTTATACCTACCCGATCGATGCCAGTATCATTTGGCTCAGAGCAGCAAAGGCACGCAACGCAACACCCATTTTATTTCCTGAACATGGTCAGAGGGGCAATACAACCGAAGGGAGCCGTGTGCACTCGCTGCATCAGTCAATTGTTGCTTTGGAGCCTGGTTGCGTTGCCCCTGTTGGATTAGCATGGGATAACCTGAGTCAACAGGATCCTCAAATGGTGCTACATGAAGCCGATGGCAATCATGCGGCTTTGGCGGGCTCCTTCCTGACGGCTTTAGTGTTTTATCAAAGTATTACCGGCAATAATGCAGAACTACTGCCATTTCAACCTAAAGTTGCATTGCCTGAACCTCAGCAACGGCTGTTACGGCAAGTCGCCGCCGCTACCTTGCAGCACAATCCGGCATGCCCCTTTTAAATGGTATATTCATGCAACAAATGAATATAAAAAACCACAATAGCTTATCGAAAACCATAAAAACCAACACATAAAACACTGATATAAATAGGTTTTTGCAAAAACACTTTTTGAACACAAATTAACTGTTGGTTATTTATCCAAAATTGTTTAAAGTGCGCGCTAATTTGCTGCCCTCAAGCTGCATTGCCGCTGGCTTTTGCATTGTTTTGCTATGCTTAAGCAGTGGTCGCATTTTTGTCACAGGCCAGCCTTAATCTTATTTTGTTTTTGCCAGAAGGAAACAAAACCATAGTGCGCACTACAGAACTTGTTGATGGCTTTCGTCAGTCCGCCCCTTATGTGAACTCTCACCGCGGTAAAACCTTTGTGGTAATGCTCGGTGGTGAAGCCATAGATCAGCCTGGCTTTCGCAGCATTATTAATGATATAGCGTTGCTAAATACGCTTGGCATTAAAATAGTGCTGGTGTATGGCGCCAGGCCACAAATTAATAAGGCGCTGGAAAACGCCGGTTTAAATTGCGATTACCACAACAGGATCCGGGTCACAGACGATGATTCCTTTCATGTGATCAAACAAGTCGCAGGCGCTTTGCAGCTGGATATTACCGCCCGTTTATCCATGAGTTTGAGCAATACGCCAATGCACAATGCTCAAATCAACGTGGTCAGTGGTAATTTTGTCATAGCTCAACCTTTGGGTGTTGATGATGGCGTTGACTACTTACACAGTGGCCGGGTGCGTCGTATCGATGTGCAAGGTATTCGCCGTCAGTTAGATAACAATGGCATAGTGCTGATGGGGCCTATAGCGGCTTCTGTCACAGGCGAAAGCTTTAATCTGACGGCGGAAGAAATTGCCACCCAAGTCGCAATAAAACTCAAAGCGGAAAAAATTATTGGCTTTAACGAAGTCGGCGGCATTGTCGGCGATGATGGCGACATTACCGCTGAATTGATGCCTAATTATGCCGAACATGTGATGTGGCAGATGGAAAAAAAAGAAGATGCCTGTACCGCCACTATAGCCTTTTTACACGCGGCCATTACGGCCTGTCGTTCTGGTGTTTCGCGTTGTCACTTAGTCAGCTATGGCGACAATGGCGCTATGCTGCAGGAATTATTTTCCCGTGACGGTATTGGTACGCAGATAGTAACCGAAGCGGCTGAACGCTTACGTGCTGCCAGCATTACCGATATTGGCGGTATTCTGGATTTGATCCGTCCTCTGGAGCAACAAGGTTTATTAGTGCGTCGCTCCCGTGAACAGCTGGAAATGGAAATAGACCAGTTTGTGGTGATCGAAAGGGATGGCTTAATTATTGGCTGTGCCGCGCTTTATCCTTTCCCGGAAGAAAACGTTGGTGAATTTGCCTGCTTAGCTGTGCATGAACACTACCGTGATGCCGACCGTGGCAGTGCCTTGCTGAAAAACATTATTCAGCTAGCTCGCCAACGCAAGTATTACCGTTTATTTGCGCTGACCACCCGCAGTATTCACTGGTTCCAGGAACATGGCTTTGAACTGGTGACAGTGCAGGATTTACCAGAGAAAAAACAACAGCTGTATAACTACCAACGCCGCTCTAAAATTCTGGCGCTGGATTTATAAGGTTTTTTTCTGCTGTACTTGTTCAACCACAGTCCGGGCCAAAGCCCTGGCTGTGGTCCACTTGCCTCCGGATACCGTTAACAACTGCTGTTGCCAATTTAATGCATACTCCCGGCTAGCAGTGCTGGCACTGTCGCTGCCTCCCAATAAAGGCCTGACGCCGGCAAATTTACTCTCTACATCAGCTGCAGACAATTGGCTGTCAAAATAATGGTTATACAGCTTAAGCAAATAGCTCTGCTCTTCATCACTGCACTCTATAGGCTCTGCCAGACTTTGCCGTACTTCTGTAGTGCCCAGTAAGGTTTGCCCCTGATAAGGCAATACAAAGACAATACGGCGCTCACCCGGCACTTCCAGCATATGACCATAACGACTGATTGCAGGCAGCAATAAATGACTGCCCCTCACCAAGTCTAAAGCTTGTTGCAACGGCAACTCAGATTGCTCCAATAGCTGATTACTCCAGGGACCTGCTACATTCACTACCAGGTCAAAGACTTGCCAATCAGAGCTGTTCCCGGCAAAGACCCCACCTGTTGCTGTGATTTGACTGACAGGACAATGTTGATGGATTTGTACCCCAGCTTTGATGGCTTGCTCCGCCACCCAAAGCCCGAGTTTTCTGTCATCCATCTGGCCATCAAAAAATAAATAAGCCCCTGTTAAACCATCAGTTTTTAGTTCAGGCGAGCAACGTTTTGCCTGCTCCGCTGTAAGCCAGCGATGCCGGCCTATGCCTTTTTTCCCGCTCAGTACGTCATAAAGCCACAAACCAATTTTGATTTGCCAGCGGGGTCTTTGGCCGTTCTGATAAATGGGATACAAAAGCGGCAATCTTTTAGTTAAGTGTGGTGCTTTCTTTAGCCACCAACGTCTTTCCTGCAATGCTTCATGCACCAGCCGAAATTCGCCCTGCTCCAGATAACGTAAGCCTCCATGCAGTAATTTGGAGGAGGATTTACTGGTCGCCTGCATCAGCTCATCTCGTTCAAACAACTCCACCTGATGACCAGCCAAAGCCAATTGCCAGGCCGATGACAAACCGTTAATACCACCACCTATTACAGCTATTTTCATATGCTAATCCATTAAGTCTTTGATCTATAAAAGCAGAACCAGACTACTTTGTCGACGTGGAACCAAAATCTGTGACTATTGAGTTTGTCGTTGTTCAGCTCTACTCGGTCAAACTCGGCAATATAACTTTCGCATTTTGTCCCGATATTTTTTCTTGCATTAGAATTTAGATATGCTAAAAACAATTCCGATGGACGCTTAACTATTTTTGCAGGGATTCATTTTGTCACTTTCAGTCGGTCACCTTTTTTTTCAAAAAATACGATCTGTCGCCTTTACTTTAGCTGCGCTTGTTTTAGCTATAGGTCAATGGGCAGATTTCCGTGATGTTGTTACCTCAACCTACGAAGGTTTTATTACTCACTTCACCGACAAAGTGGAATTGAAACAGCTTTCTCACGTCAGAGTTGGCGCCAACCTTTCCTTCCTTGAAACTTTGTTCGGTCCGGCCAAGCTGATTAAAGTGAAAGATAGTGAAAAAAAATCCCAGTACAGATATTACGACAACGACAAGTTTCTACTGGCTTTAGCAGTCGAGAATGGGCGTGTAAGTGCATACCAGATCATCAGCCTGCAGGAAGGTTTTCAGCCTTCTATCGGTTTTTCAAAGAACCTTTTGAACTCTGAAGCGCTGCAGAACATTCAGAAATTTGATGGCACCTTTTCAACTGACACAGTCAACCTCAGATATTATCTGGAGCAAGCCACTTTAGGCCGGGAAGGTATGTTTTTTGAACAGCAGCTTGGTTTCATTGAGTACGGCTCCGGCTCTCAGACTTATGCGGAACTGGAGCAAATAAACGAGCAATTGCTGCTAGCAGGCGATAATGAAAAACTGTTACCTATAGTCGAAAAGTTACGAGCTAAGCTGATACCTAATGTCTACTCTATTGGCGAGCTATCTCTGGAACAAGCGGCAGATATGCTGTTGACCCGTTATGAGTTTCATGCCTATTTTGCGCACGGGAAACCTCAGTAATGCATATTCAGCGCGTTATACCTTTTTTACTATTTGGTCTTTTCATTACAACTCAAGTTCAGGCATCGCACTGGTGGCAAGAACCACCTGCGGACAATGAGCAGTATCTTTATGGGCTTGGCCAGGGCAATACTCTGGCGGAAGCGCAACAACAGGCACTGGCAGATATATCAGGAAAACTCAGCACCAGTATCTCAGCGTCTCTTGATCGAGTCACGCAGGATACAGGTATCGCCTACAACGACTCAGTCCGTCGTCAAATCCGCAGTGAACTTAAGGACATTGAACTGAGCCAGTTTCAATTAGTAAAAAACAGGACAGAGAAAACGCAAACGATAGCCTTGGTGCAATTAGACAGGACAAAACTGGCGAGCTTATGGAGCAACCAGATTAGTGAAGCGACCAACAAGTTATCGTCTCTGCTGCAGACAAAGACCATTACCGATTATCAGCAATGGGCTGAACTTAAAAAGTCTTTAGCATTTGCTGAACAAAGTAGAAACCTGAGCATAAGGTTGTTTGCACTGAATGGTACCCAACCAGGACCTGACTTCCATTACGCGATAGAACAGTTGCTAAAAAAACACCCGATGAAGGTCGCACTGAAAGGTTCAATACCGCAATTAAACAGAGCTTTGCTGCAGCAATTTAAGCAAAGTGGATTCGTCAGTTGCAGTTCAAACTGCAACTTGACCATTAGCTATCAGGACAGCACAACTCACGATCTGATGTTTGGCGAATATTTAAGTAGCCTGAAGGTTATTTATGAAGTGTATGAACGTCAAAGCCTCATAGCGACGTCAGAAAAAAGCGTACAAGTGACATCTGTATCCAGTCATAGCTCCGCTGATGAAGGTTCTGTCTCAGCGCTAGTAAAAGACCTGCAGAATCGCGGCCTATTTGAAGTGGTAGGACTCGAATTATAACCCTAAAAGCGATAAACAAAGGAGATGTAACTATGATCAATCCAAGAGCATTCTTAATAGTGCCGCTGGCTATCAGTGTATTAGCAGGATGCGTTTCAAACGGTGGTCCCGCATTGAATGAAACCCAGTCGGTCAACATTCCCAAAGCGGCAATGGCTCCAACCCCTGACGATCTAAAAGCTGAACGCAAAATTGTTATGCTACCGTTTGAGTATGCAGAACAACATCACGCTTCGATAGCTTTCACAAGTTATACCAATCTCGAACAAGCACTGATGAGTTCTGGTAACACCATTATCGAGCGTGATATTGCGGCAAAAATGCGCGAAGAGCTTTTAGTCGCGGAAAAAACAGGTAAATACAGAACGTCAGGACTGCAAGCTGCTGACATTGCGGTTATGGCAAAAGTAGTTAAAGGTGGGTACAGCAGCTCTTTTTCTGAACGGGATTCGTGGCGGGATGATGATGGAAAAACACATGTAACTCCGGCAAGTTGTAAGTTCGAAGGTAATGTAGCTTTGCATATCAGAGTCTATCGGTTACCGGAAATGGCTCAGATTGCAACTTTTGAGTTTGATGGCCGCAGTAGCAGTAACACCGAGACCAGTAACAGCCGCTGCCCTATATCAGACGCAGAAGTAAACTCACTGCTCAAGAATGCCAGCGTTGTGGCTGTTCGTGAGCACCAATACAAACTGCTAAATACGCTTGTGCCGCCTTTTTTTGTGATAGAGCGCCGACAAGCACCGGGTAAGAAAAACGAAGCCCTGTTCCGCACTACCATCAGTAATTCCAAAGGGGCTAAAGCTGGTGCTAAAGTAAACTTCTTTCGACGTGAACTGAAAATAAACCCGTTAACTAACGAGCAAACCGTAGAGGAAATACTGATCACTGAAGGCACCATCACCAAAGACATAGACAGCAACGGCTCCTATGCGCTGGTGAAAGATGAGGCTGCCATCAACAAGCTACAACTTGGTGACGTCGTAAAGATGGAACACGACCGCTGTCCTGATGGTTTTTATTGGTTTTTAGGTAGTTGCCATAAAAATCTGAATATGTTTTAAGGAACAAAACAATGAAACTTAAATTATGTACCCTTGTTTTATCGACCTTGTTTTCGGGTTGTGCGTCTACTACCGAAAAAATCAATTACGACCATTGTATGTTCCCTGATGCACCAAAAAAGTCTGCACCAGGATGGATCTGTGATCAACCTGTCGAAGGACTATATATGCAGGCTGTGGGCTACTCTGCCAAGCTAGCATCTGGCCCGGGAATGATGAAAGATATCGCCGCAGCGGAAGCACGTAATCAATTGGCTACGTCGTTCAGTACAGATGTAGCGTCAAAATTGACCCGTGTAACATCCGAAAAACTGGCAGGTCCCCAGTCTGCTTCCACAGATACGATAGAACGGATCCAGAAAAACGTATCGGCAATGGAAATAGTGAACTCAAAAATTTACCGTACACAATACAGCCCTTCAGGAAATATGTATGTATTGATAGGTATTGACGCTAAAGCTTATGAGCAAAATATCAATAAGTTGCTCAATCAGTCGGTTGATACAGAGAATCCTGAGTTATATCGCAAGTTCTTATTACAGGAGGCAGAAGCTGCTCTGGATAAAGCTGCGGAGAAGCTCAAATGAAACACGCCTGTAGCTTAGTCTTCTATGTATTTTTGATAATGGGTTGTTGTTCAGCAACAGCCCAAACCGACTATGAAGCTTGGAAGCATCAACATCTGCAACGATACAAGAGCTTTAGCCAAGACTACCAGAATAGATACAGGGAGTTTAAAAAACGTTTGGCCCCAAAATGGGGAGAGGAGCCTGAGTTATCCAGTAATAGCAGCTTTGTCAGCTATTCCAAAGACTTAAATCAAAAGACTGTACTCGACTTTGACAAGCAAGAGATCCGTGTGGAAATTCTGGAAGGCAACGGAAGTGTCACCACAGCACAGGACATAAAACAGACTATCTTGCAATTTACTTCACAATCCGTATCGGCTGCCGCAGCTGAAGACCCATTATTATCGGACGTGAATGTTAGTGACACGCGAAGTCTGGCTGTTGCCATGGTGCCAGATCAATCATTTGCAGCAGCGATAGAACAGTCGGTAGTAGAAGTACAGGAAACGAAGGTAAATCCTGCACCAGAGCATCCGGGGTCGACTGTATCAGCAAAAACTGGCACAGCGGCAGAAAAGCGTGTCAAACAATATACAGTCAAGCTGGGCAACAAAAACTTGCTGCAGCACAGAGCGGCCGCATATAAAGAATATGTAAGTAAAGCCTCCAAAGAGTACAAATTGGACAGCTCACTGTTGCTGGCAATAATGCAAGTTGAATCCAGTTTTAACCCCATGGCACAGTCGCCCATTCCAGCTTTTGGCTTAATGCAGATAGTTCCTGAGAGCGCGGGAAAAGACGTCAATACTAGGGTATTTAAGATCAAAAAAGCACCGAGTCCAGAACAGTTGTTTGCACCAGCTCACAATATTAAGTTTGGTAGCGCTTATTTGAATATTCTTGAGACAAATTATCTGTCCAGTGTTACAGATCCACTCAGCAGACATTATTGTGTAATAGCCGCATACAACACCGGAGCAGGCAATGTAGCCAGCGTATTTCATCCAAAACGTGAAAAGGCGGTTGCTGAAGCTATAAAGGTAATCAACACACTGACACCTAAGCAAGTGTACGAGAAACTGATTACAGAATTACCCTATGATGAAACTCGGAAGTATTTGCGCAAAGTAACAGAAGCTATTCCAAACTATGCGACAGAGCTTTCCGACGCTGCAAGGACAAGCAAATAAATCTAAAGTAGCACACCTGTTACTTCTGCTAGTTCAGAATTGAGCTGACAGTTACCAGTTTTGTGCTGGTGTCTGTCAGCTCATCTGACGAATGGCTGATAAATGATATGATTCGACCTGAATGCATGCAGACACCAGCTCCTCTCTCTGTTGCTATAGCTCCAACTCAATAGCAGGAGACACAGATGTTAGAACTCAGACCAAACTGCGAGTGTTGTGATACGGATTTAGCGCCAGCAGATCAGGCTTATATCTGCTCTTTTGAATGTACCTTTTGTCCGGAGTGCATGCACCAACTGGCAGGGATTTGTCCAAATTGCAGCGGGGAGCTGGTCAAAAGGCCGATACGCCCAGCCTCTAAATTAGCAGGCAATCCGCCTTCTGCTACAAGGGTGTTTAACCCCGACTGCAAAACAAATACAGCACCTTAGTTCATCAACGCCATAGCAGTTTGAATTTGCTGTTCAGTTAAGCCCTGATCCTGCATTGAGCTGACCAGGTTATTTTTCGCATCAACCACACCACGGCTCAAAGTGCTGACTTCTGCTTGTAGCGCTTTTACCTTTTCCTGTTTTTCTTCAGGTGGCATAGAACTATTACTCATCAGCTGTTGCAACTCTTGCTGTTTTTTTTCAAGCTCTTCCTGTTTATCACGTATAGCTTTCAGTGACTGCTTAACGCTGTCAGGCAACTCACTTTCGTCTATATCTTTGTCCCTTTCGGCTTTTTTGGATTTATCTAAACCCAGCGGCGACAGATCAACATGAATACCGACAGGAGCTTTACTGCTGTCTTTTTCCGGCTCTGAGCTGTTGTCATCCGAAACCGAAGCTGGCGGCGTTGCTGCAGGCACTGCATTTTGAATGCTAACATTGAGCATCTGATTTAAGTCCATTTTTATCATCAGCTTTGCACCGAAAACAGAGAATTCACTCTGTTATCGGCGCCACTTCAATAAACTTGAAGCAGCTTTAGCGGGTTTGGCCGTCCCCTATCACTATGTATTTTTCTGTAGTGAGCGACTCCAGCCCCATAGGGCCGTAGGCGTGCAGCTTAGAGGTAGAAATACCAATTTCAGCCCCTAAACCCAGCTCGCCACCGTCACTAAAGCGTGAAGACGCATTCACCATCACCACAGCGCTGTTAATTTGCTTTAAAAACCTCTGCGCTGTGCTGATATCCTGAGTGCAAATTACCTCGGTATGACCTGAGCTATGGCGCTGGATATGAGATACGGCCTCGCCATAACTGGCCACAGTTTTCACTGACATAGCTAAACGTAAATACTCGGTATCATATTGCGCTTCATCCGCTTTGCTGGCCTGACTGAAATAAGGCAAAGACAAATCGCAGGCAAACACCTCCACCTGTTTTTCTTCAAAAGCCGCAGACACCAGAGCTAAAAACTCTGGCGCTATCGACTGATGCACTAATAAGGTTTCCAGCGAATTACAAACCCCAGGCCTTTGGGTTTTACCATTGAGCAATAACGCCATGGCTTTATCCAGATCGGCCGCTTTGTCGACATACAAATGGCAGATACCTTTGTAATGCTGGATCACAGGTATTTTGCTGTGGTCGCTGACAAAATGGATTAAACCTTCGCCGCCTCTTGGTATCACTAAATCAACCGAATCTTTTTGCTGCAGTAGTTCCAGCAATAAAGCCCGGTCCGGATCGGGGATCACACTGATAGCTGCAGGGTTGACGCCTTGATTTTCCATCGCTTTATGCAACGAAGCGGCAATAGCCAGACTGGACTGCAGAGCTTCACGACCACCGCGTAATATCACCGCATTGCCAGACTTTAAACATAAAGCGCCAGCGTCTGCTGTGACATTAGGCCTGGCCTCGTAAATCATGGCGATGACGCCCAGCGGGATCCGCATTTTACCCACCTGAATACCATTTGGTCGTGGCGCCATCTGACGGATTTGGCCTACAGGGTCTGGTAAAGCAGCTATGTAACGCACTGCATTGGCTAAGGTTTTAATTCGCTCTTCGGTGAGTAATAACCTGTCGAGCATGGCCTCTGCTAACTGTTTTTCGCGCCCTGCCGCCATATCTTTGGCATTGCCTGCCAGAATCAAAGCTGTGTCGGCTTCTAACTGATCAGCCATAGCCAGCAATAACTGATTTTTATCAGTTTCGGATAACTGAGCCAGTTGCAAAGCCGCGATTTTGGCTTGCTGGCAAATGGCTTTAATATTCACACTAGTCATACTCAGCCCTCTACCAAAGCTAAATCGTCGCGGTGCACCACAACTTCGCTTGGGCAATACCCCAAAATACTTTCAATTTGCTGGCTGTGCACGCCACGGATTTTACCAAGCTCAGCCACACTGTATTGACTGATGCCTTTTGCCAGCTGTTTACCGGCTTGGTCACACAACCAAATCGCATCACCTTTATCAAAATCACCGCTGATACTGCTGATGCCTTTTGGCAGCAAAGAGGCGCCTTTATGCAATAAAGCCTGCACGGCGCCGCTGTCGAGTTGCAGCTCACCGCGGGTTTTTAAACTGTGTAATAACCAGTGTTTTTTTGCACTTAAACGCTCTTGCTGTTTATGAAACAGCGTGCCACAAGCTTTACCAGCCAAGAGTGCTGCGAAGCTGTCAGCTTTCTGGCCGTTAATAATTAAGGTATCAATGCCTTGTGAAGTGGCTTTACTGGCCGCCTGCAACTTGGTGGTCATGCCCCCTGTGCCAATGGCATGATGACTGCCGCCGGCCATGGCATAAATCTCCGGTGTGATTTGATGCACTTCAGGAATAAGCAGCGCATTGCTGTCAGCACGTGGATTGGCGGTATATAAACCGTCGACATCAGAGCAAATAATTAAGGCATCGGCATCGACAACAGTCGCGACCAAAGCGGCCAGATTGTCGTTATCACCCACTTTTAGTTCAGCTGTCGCCACAGTATCGTTTTCATTGACGATAGGCAGCACACCGTGATCGAGCAAAGTACGCAGCGTATTGTGGATATTTAAATAACGGTTACGGTGCTGCAAATCATCATGTGTCAGCAGAATTTGTGCGCAGTCAAAGTCGAGCAAGTTACGCCAGCTTTGCATCATGCGGGTTTGGCCTACAGCAGCCATAGCTTGTTTAACGTTAATGGGTAAGGGGTGATGGGCAAAGGGAATAGCAGCGCGGCCTGCAGCCACACTACCTGAAGAGACCAATACCACTTCAACCCCTTGTTGCCTGCACTCGCTGATAAACCCAGCGATCGCCAGCAAATAACGAGTGGAGCAACCTTTTGCTTCCGGTGCGATCAGGGCACTGCCCACTTTCAGCACCAGACGTCGCCACTTTAACCCTGCCATAAAACCCATTTATCTCCAGTTATTTTTTGACCACCCGAGCATACCTATTTAGACGTATATATGTCTATACCCGTCTTACTTGAAGCTGTAGCTTTGTTGACTGCAGGCTTCACCCAATCACATAGTGAACTATGTATGCTCCTGGGGTCTCCATCACTTGTCGCCTTGTTGCAGCTGCAATTACTTTTGCTACTCGTTTTGGCCTCAAAATAACGCATAACAACAGTAAATGGCGTATAGCCTAAGTAAAAGGTAGTTCGGTAAAATCTGACCCACAATGCATTACTTTTTGTCATAAGCAGAGCCTGATGTCGCACAACACTATTGCACTAAACCAACAGCGCCAACCTTTGGATCACCTCGACTCTGTCTGGCTCTTTGGTTACGGCTCACTGATTTATAAAACTGACTTTGACTATGTGGTTGCTAAACCAGCCTGCATTTATGGTTGGGAACGCCGCTTTTGGCAGGGCTCACATGATCATCGTGGTACGCCTGAGGCGCCTGGACGGGTGTTAACCCTGATTGAATCACCTGGCGCACGTTGCGCCGGCATGGCTTATCAAGTAACACCAGCGACCTTTGAACATTTGGACCATCGTGAAAAAAATGGCTATTTGCGTATATTTACCCCACTACACTGGCTGAATGAAACAGGTGAAGTGCAAGGCGTGGTGTATTTAGCCCGCCCAGATAATGAGGCTTATCTGGGCCCGGATACAGAAGCAGCTATAGCAGCGCATATAGCGCGAAGTCATGGTCCAAGTGGGCCTAACAGTGAATACCTGCTTCAGCTGGCGCAGGCGCTGCGCGATATGAATGAGCAAGACGAACATGTGTTTGCTATTGAGCGCGAACTGTTAAGGCAACTAAAGCAAACCTAATCGCTGCACCATTCCTTCACCAGGCACCATTCCTTCACCAGAATACTGGGGAGCGCCTCTTACTTAGACTCTCCAACCTTTACAACCTTCAGCTTTATTTGCCGCCATCCAGCAATCTCCTTAAAGGACCAAGGCCACAAGTTGTTAAACATTGCTCAGGGTCATGTTTTTAGTTCAGCGCTAATTCAGCTCAACTGAGTTAGAATAACGGCACAGAAAATCAGGAGATTTCGTATGATAGCCAAACAGTTAGGTTTAGTTGCCTTATGCAGCACTTTAGTTTTATCCGGTTGTGCCAGTATGAATATTGCGCCGGAAAACCAGAACACAGCCAAAGGCGCCGCTATAGGTGCTGGCGTGGGTGCAGTGCTGGGTAAAGCTACAGGCAATCATAAAAACAAAAGACTGGCCATTGGTGCTGCTATTGGCGCTTTAGCTGGTGCCGCTGTAGGTCGTTATATGGACCATCAGGAAATGGCATTGCGTGATCAGTTATCCGGTACTGGTGTCAAAGTGCACCGTGACGGCGATATTTTGCGTTTAGAAATTCCATCCCAAATCACCTTTGCTGTGAATCAATCCGCCATCCAGCCTCAGCTGTATCCGGTGTTAAACGACGTTGCAAAAGTACTGGGTGAATACGACAAAACTATGTTGGTCATCAGCGGTCATACGGACGATACCGGTGCTTACGACTACAATATGCAGCTGTCGAAAAAACGGGCTGAAAGCGTCAAAGATTATTTAGTAGCGCAGCGTTTGAACCCAATTCGGATTGAAACTCAGGGTTTAGGCCCAAGCTACCCGGCAGTGCCAAACAATTCGGAAAGCAACAGAGCCATGAACCGCCGCGTTGAGATACATATCGAAGCCATCACCCAGTGATATACCCTACGTACTTGAAGCTGCAGCTTTGTTGACTGCGTGCTCTCGCCCCAGCCACATAGACGACTATGTTCCTGGGGTCTCGATCACTTGTCGCCTAGCTGCAACTCCAATTACTTTGGCTATACAAAAAGGCCGGTCTGGACTTGTAATTTGCAGCGGGTGGATTGTAGGGGTCGCGGCTTGTCCCAACCCTGTACCACGATAGAACAGTTCTGAATTTGAGACGGGCGGGGACAAGCCCACGCCCCTACCGCTCTGCCGCTGCATTGAATGCAGTAGCAGCATAGCCGGAGTTTTTTATGGGTTTATTGTGGTTAGTTACGCTGATTTGGGCTTTTAGTTTTTCCCTGATTGGCGAATTTTTGTCTGGCCGGGTAGACCCTTATCTGGCGGTCAGTAGCCGTATGCTGCTGGCTTTAGTGTTATTCCTGCCCTGGCTATTAAAAAGCACCAGCTCTAAAACTCAGGCTATGGCTCTTGCCGCCATTGGCGCTATACAACTGGGGCTGATGTACCTGCTGCTGTATCACAGTTTTCTGTATTTAACTGTGGCCGAAGTGCTGCTGTTTACCATTCTGACCCCTGCCTATATCTCTATACTGGATTACTTCTGGCGTTATAAAAAGCTGCATCTGCGCTGGTTAGGCCCTGCTCTGCTGGCTATTCTGGGTGCTTTAGTGATTCGTTATCAAAACTTAAGCGCAGATTTCTGGTGGGGTTTAGTGCTGATACAAGCGGCCAACTTATGTTTTGCTTTTGGTCAGGTGGCTTATCGCCAGCTGGATTTGGGTTCTACGGGCTCACAACGCTATAACTTCGGTTGGTTTTTTGTTGGTGCCACTCTCATCAGCTTACTGGCGACAGCTTTATTTGCTGACTGGAACAAGATACCAAGGACCACTCTGGATTACAGCATTTTAGTCTGGTTAGGCCTGGTGGCTTCTGGTTTAGGCTATTGGCTGTGGAACGCAGGCGCGCGGCAAGTGAATGCTAACCAGTTGGCCGTGATGAATAATGTCTTAATTCCTGCAGGTTTACTGGTGAACTTTGTATTCTGGCAACACAACGTTAATTGGTGGACATTTTGTATAGGAACAGCACTTATTATTTTATCTTTGTTCTGGGCGGGTCGTACTACCTGAGTTTTTTAATAAAACCTCAGGTAGCTGGTTACGCCATGTAAAAAGCACCTTACTCCAGCTTATCGTCGATAGGAATAGGCATTTCAGAGGGGATAACTTTCACATCAATTAAATTGCCATCCCTGTCATAGATCTTAATTATTGTAATAATTGCCATCTTTCCCCGTGCCGCTATAGTGGTAACGGATGTAACCGCCTTTTTACCTCCTGGCAGACTCTCTTCTGATGTCATTGTGTTGCCCGCGCTAGCCTCGGTGTTTAAAACAGATAAGCTGTGTTTTTTCATTTCGCCAGCCGACAGTTGCACAACAAATGCCCTGACACTCTCTCCGTTTTTATCTTTCCATGTATAAACTATTGAATCGCCCTGTCGGGTTTCCGATACACAATT
This sequence comes from Rheinheimera mangrovi, assembly GCF_003990335.1. Lineage (NCBI taxonomy): Bacteria > Pseudomonadati > Pseudomonadota > Gammaproteobacteria > Chromatiales > Chromatiaceae > Rheinheimera > Rheinheimera mangrovi. Next base: position 4,207,277 of record NZ_CP034683.1, read on the forward strand.
GGTGACGCAGTCCGTTTTATCAACCTGACTTTGTACTTCATTGATATAAAGACCTGACAAACAGCACAGTAAAACAAGTACGCCCCTCATAAAAACCCCATTTATTTAACATTAAGAAACAAAATATGAACATACCAAAAAAAAGAAACAATATGTCAACAGGTAACGTTTTTAATAAGGCCACATGAGGTTTCTGAGCAGTCTATAAAGCTATAGACCTGTGATTTATTACTTCAGGGCAAGTGAAAGAACTCTGGAGTCTTTACATCCTATTGACGATCAACGAGTCGCATTCACTCAGGTGTGCAGCTAATACTTCGCTATCACTGAATGTTCATCAACACTGGCAACAAAACGTAAGCTCCAGTGGTATTTACTTTTTCGTTTAGACATAGTCAGCATGCGCCAGGATAAGTCTGGTGCATTGAGCACATGCCGAACTTCATCCACTTTAATTTCTCTTGGTACAGTGATTTGCAACAAACAGATGTTATCTCTGCAGCCTAAGGCTTGCGGTTGCGCCTTAAACTTTTGCACTGCAGCTAACATCAGCTGCTCAAGCTTAAGCTCTGTTTCATGGTCAGCAGCTTTTTGTCTGGAGTAATGCAACTGCTCTGCTGCTTCAATGAAATTCCGGCTTTTAAACACAGCTTCAAGCTCACGACTTAATAAGCTGCCATTCTTGCTGATCAGTTTTAAATGCCAGTTTTCGTGTAAATCCAGAGTGCAGCCGCGACCATCCAGACATAAGGCGGAAGAGGATTCTACCAACTCTGAGTCAGGCTTCGCCTCAGCATGCTGCAGCTCTATGCCTATATCTGGCATTGCGACGTCTTGAGCGCGTTCGTTCTGTGGTAACAGCTCCGATACCTGATCAGGCTTTTTCACGGTGCCGGGTTCTGCTGGTACCAAAGAATTGCTCTTTGCCAACAGCAGCCATGCCCCCAAAACTATAAATGCAGCAAATATCCATTTCATCGCAAGTGACTCCCTTGTCTTAGGTTAGGTTGTTACTGCTCTGCAAAAGCCTTCTTTACAAAATTAGGCAAAGCCATAGCGGCCTGATGCACTTCTGCATTGTAGTACTGAGTTTCAAAGGCAGGATTTTGTGCAGCGTCCACACGGAAGCCTTCAAATTTGCTGTCTTTGCGGGCCAAAGTACAAGTCCACCAGCCGGATGGATAGACCATCTGTGGGAACAACAAGCTTTGTAAATCAGCAAAACCAGCGTCTGTCATGGCATCACGCATGGCTTTCAGCAGCGGCATATGAATAAGAGGCGACTCACTTTGTTGCACTAAAATACCGCCTGGGCGCAGTGCTTTTAAGCAGCTTTCATAAAATGCTCTGTTAAATAATCCTTCGCCCGGGCCTATAGGGTCTGTGGAGTCGACGATCACAACGTCTAAAGATTCTGGTTCAGCGTCACGCATAAACTGAATACCGTCGGCAAATTTTAAGGTCGCGCGTGGATCGTTGTTGGATGCACAAAGCTCTGGGAAGTATTTTTCCGCCATGCGGGTGACTTGTTCGTCGATATCAATTTGGGTGACTTGTTCGATATCAGGGTGTTTTAATACTTCGCGCAAAGTACCACAGTCACCACCACCTATAATCACCACTTGTTTTGGCGCCGGGTGAGTAAATAAAACCGGGTGGCTTAACATTTCGTGATAAAGGAAATTGTCACGGCTGCTCAGCATAATCACGCCATCAATCACCATCAGATTACCAAAATGCGTGGTCTCAAACATTTCGATATGTTGAAAAGGCGACTGCACCTCATCCAGTTTTTTGGTGATGGCCAAACCAAAAGCACTACCACTGGCCGTAAAAATTTCGGTGAACCATTTGTTGTCGCCCGACATACTCATCTCCTGAAAATCAACTAAGCTAGGTATTTTGCCAGTCAGGGCACTATGAGACAAACTTTTCATGTTTTTTTCACAGCATTGGCTTTAAAATAGCGCATCATTTTTTTAAGGGCACGACAATGGCAGATTGGGGTATCGAAAAAGCACGATCCATATATAACGTAGCAGTCTGGAGTGAAGGCTATTTTGATGTTAACAATAATGGCGACCTGGTAGCTTATCCGGACCAGGACCATAAAAAACCCGGTATTAATTTCCCGGAACTGACTGCCCGTTTTAAAGAGGAAGGTTTAACCCTGCCCGTATTGGTGCGTTTTACCGATATTCTGCAGCACCGTGTTGGCACCTTAATTAATTCTTTTGCTCAGGCGAAACAAGAGCGTGAGTACCAAGGTGAATACACTGCCGTTTACCCTATCAAAGTAAACCAGCAATTTTCTGTAGTGAAAAAGCTGGTGAGCCATGACAGCGGTAAAGTAGGTTTAGAAGCAGGTTCCAAGCCTGAACTGATGGCTATTTTAGGCATCACAGACAAACCACTGCGTATCGTATGTAACGGCTATAAAGATTCTGAATTCCTGCGTTTGGCCACCATTGGCCAGATGATGGGCCATCAGGTTTATGTGGTGGTTGAAAAAATCACTGAATTAAAAACCTTAATCCGCGAAATCGACAGCTTAGGTCAGGCACCTTTAATTGGTATCCGAATCAAGCTGAACTCGGTTGGTAAAGGTAAGTGGCAGAATACAGGTGGTGAAAAAGGCAAGTTTGGCTTAACCGCCACTCAGGTATTACAAGCCATCGACATTTTGCGTGATGCCGGCAAACTGGACCTGTTGCAGTTAGTGCATTTCCATATCGGCTCGCAAATTGCGAACATTCGCGACATTCACAACGCCATTCGCGAATGTGCCCGTCACTACGCTGAACTGCGCACTTTAGGTGTGCCTATTCAAACCGTAGACGTAGGTGGTGGTTTAGGTGTGGACTACGAAGGTTCGAACTCACGTTCTGCCTGCTCCATGAACTACACCATGCTGGAATACGCCCGTAACGTAGTGTACGGCTTAAAAGAAGTCTGTGACGAATACGACTTACCGCACCCGAACATTATCACTGAGTCTGGCCGTGCTATGACTGCACACCACGCTGTGTTAATTACCGATGCGATTGACGTAGAACGTGCGCCAGGTCTGGTTAACATGCCAGAACCAAGCGAAGACTCACCAGCTGTGATTTGGGCCTTGTGGGATTCCTATAAAAACGTCACGCCTCGTACTGCGGTCGAAGCTTACCACGATGCTGTGCATTATTTTACCGATGCCCACGCTCAGTATGTGCACGGCCTGCTGACGCTAAAAGACTGGTCTTTGCTTGAGCAAATTTACTTTGCCACTATCAACAAAGTGAAAAACAAGCTGGATTTATCCTCACGTTCACACCGTGATATTCACGATGAACTGAACGAGAAATTAGCCGACAAGCTGTTTGTGAACTTCTCTTTGTTCCAGTCTATGCCAGATGCCTGGGGTATTGACCAGTTATTCCCTGTGATGCCACTGGAACGCATGAACGAGTCGTTGGAACACCGCGCTATTATTCAGGACATTACCTGTGACTCAGACGGCGTACTGAAAAGTTATGCCGACGGTAACGGTATTGAATCCAGCTTGCCGCTGCCTTCGTATAAAGAAGACTCGCAGTTCCTGCTGGGTATGTTTATGGTCGGCGCGTATCAGGAAATTCTGGGCGACTTACACAACCTGTTTGGCGACACCGACTCTGTCCATGTTGAACTGGACGACGAAGGCGGTTACCGTCTGACCAATGCGATTAAAGGCGACACAGTGGCTGACGTATTACGTTATGTTCAGTTTGACGCGAAGAAGCTGCTTGCCTCTTACCAGAAGCAATTAGCACGGATGGACTTTACCCCTGAAATGCAGGCGTCTTATTTAGATGAACTGAAATCCGGGGTTTATGGTTACACCTACTTCGAAGATTAAGGTAAACTTGCCACTGATCAGATGAGTGAAGGGGTTAGAGCACTTACGATTGTGCTCTGCCCCTCTAAATTTTAGATGGTGGTGTTATGTTGCATTTCTTACCAGCCCCAATACGTGGCTCGCTTTCTTTTCTGCTGTACTTTATCAACACTATTTTTTGGGCCACGCCCATTCTGATCCTGGCCATAGTGAAGCTGCCTCCGGTAAAAATCTGGCAAACCTGGATCACCTATTTACTGGATTTCTGTGCTACCAGCTGGATCACCTTAAATAACTTAACCAGCCGAATCTTTAGCCGTATTCGTTGGGATATCAAGGGTATAGATAATTTAAGCGTGAAAGACTGGTATCTGGTAATGGCGAACCATCAGTCCTGGGTTGATATTCTGGTACTGCAAAAAGTCTTTAACCACAAAGCGCCGTTTTTAAAGTTCTTCCTGAAAAAAGAACTGATTTATGTGCCTGTAATTGGCTTATGCTGGTGGGCGCTGGATTTTCCTTTTATGCAGCGCTTAACAGCCAAACAGCTGGCCGAAAAGCCTGAACTCAAAGGCACTGATATAGCCACGACCCGTAAAGCCTGCGAAAAGTTTCGCTACAAGCCGGTGTCTGTGATGAACTTCCTTGAAGGCACCCGCTTCACTCAATACAAACATGACAAACAACAATCGCCTTTTACCCACTTGCTCAAGCCTAAAGCCGGTGGCATTTCTTTTGTACTGAATGCGATGGGTGAACATTTGCATAAACTGCTGGACGTAACCATTTGTTACCCCAAGGGTATCCCTACCTTCTGGGACTATATTTCCGGCAAAGTGCACGACATTAAAGTGCGGGTGCGGGTATTGCCTATAGAGCCAAACCTGATTGGTGATTATGAAGATCCGGTTTTTAAACAAAAATTTCAAGCCTGGGTGAATCAACTCTGGTTAGATAAAGATTTGTTATTAACAGAGCTGAAGCAAGGAGAGCGGAGCTAATGCTGTATTGGTTGCCTGTAGTACTGAAAGCCCCTTTGGCGTTTTTGCTGTTTAGCTGCAATCTGGCGTTGTGGGGAACTATTGTCACCCTGATTGGCATAGCCAAGTTGTTGTCGCCAAACGCAGCAGCAAGAACCTTTTGGTCTAGACCTGCACATTGGGCATACCGGGGGTGGTCGCGTTATAACAAAGTCTTGATGGAATTGTTTAACAAAGTGGAATGGCAAGTCAGTGGCGTAGCTGAACTGAAAAAAGACAGCTGGTATTTGCTGATCTCCAACCATAAAAGCTGGCTGGATATTCCGGTGTTAAGTCAGTTTGCATTAAACCGTATTCCTGAACCTAAATTCTTTTTAAAAGAACAGTTAAAATGGGTGCCCTTTATTGGATCAGGTTCCTGGGCTTTGGATATGCCTTTTATGAAACGCTATAGCCAGGCACAAATAGCGAAAAAACCGGCACTGAAAGGCAAAGACATTGAAACCACCCGAGAGTCCTGCGAAAAGTTTAAAAACACCCCAACTACCATTATCAACTTTGTCGAAGGCACCCGCTTTACCAAACACAAACATAAACAGAAACGTAGCCCGTTCCGGCACTTATTGCCCCCCAAAGCAGGCGGCATTGCCTTTACGCTGGCCAGCATGGGCCCGCAGTTTCATTCGGTATTAGATGTCACTATTCTATACCCTGACAATCCAGGCCATGTAGCCTTAGATATGCTCTGTGGCCGTTTAAAACGCGTGGTAGTTTTGGTTGAAATCTTGCCGGTTGATCATCAAATTATTGGCGACTATTTTAACGATGAAACTTTCAGAGTCAGCTTTCAGAACTGGCTGAATCAGCGCTGGCTGAAAAAAGATCAGGCCATAGCGGCTTACCATGATCCAGAGACATCAGCTTCGGAAAACGCCTTGTGTTAGACATGTATTTACAACAAGCGGCCAGCTATTTTGGCCAGAACTTACCACCAGAACATTTACTGATGTTAGCCGTCAGACTACTACTGGCCTTTGTATTGTTATGCCTGCTTTTTGCTCTGGCCCGCCGTTATCTGATGCCTGCTATAGCTCATTTGCTGGACAAAGTAGATGGCGACTTAGAACACCAAACTGAAAAAGAACGGCTGAAACTGGCCAGCCATGTGGCGCATTTAATACCAGCAGTGGTACTGATCAGCTCAGCCGAAAAATTTTTCCTGCATTGGCCAGATTTTATGTCGGTTGTGCATCTGGGCCTTTGGATCTATCTCTATTGTTTTGCAGGTATGGCTTTTGCTGCACTGATTAATTTTGCCACCGCTATTTACAGCGCAGTAGACCGTCAGAGCAATGTGCCTTATCTGGGGCTTGCTCAAATTCTGAAATTACTCGACTTTATCGTCGTAGGCATACTGATCCTCAGTACGCTGCTGGACAAATCTCCGGTCTATTTACTCAGCGGCTTAGGCGCTTTAACTGCGGTGTTATTATTGGTATTTAAAGACACTATTTTGGGTTTAGTCGCCAGTATTCAGTTAGCCACTAATAACATGGTAAACCGCGGCGACTGGATTGAAATGCCTAAATACGGTGCAGATGGTGCTGTGATTGAAGTGGCACTGACCACGGTCAAAGTGCAGAACTGGGACAACACCATTACCACTATTCCTACTTATGCACTAATTTCCGACTCTTTTAAAAACTGGCGGGGCATGCAGCAATCCGGTGGTCGCCGTATTAAAAGAGCCATCAAAATTGATATTCACAGCATAGGTTTTCTGGACGAAGCGGAAATACAACAACTGCTGCAACAGCAAGTGCTACAACCATTTTTTGCTACACAGCAGGCGAAGGACTTGTTACAGCAACCGCACCTGACCAACCTGAAGCTTTTTCGCCATTACACCCAGTGGCTGTTGCAGCAGAACCCAAATATCAATCAGGATATGACGCTGATGGTGCGTCAGCTGGAATCTAACGAAGTAGGTTTACCACTGGAGATTTATTGTTTCAGTTCAGATAAAGTCTGGACCAACTACGAGCAAATTCAGGCAGAGATTTTCGAAACCCTGTTTGCTACACTGCCCTTGTTCACATTAAGCACCTTTCAGCGAATAGGTGGCAGGCAGCATGAGCTTTAACTTTTGTATGCACTAATCAGCAGATTACGGGGAGTGAGTTGATAGTCACAGAATTGTTTAACATTCACCTGATAGCCTTGTTGTTGCAAAAATAAGGCTCTGTCCAGCACAAGCCACTGCTCCAGCAAAGGCCGGAACAAGGATCGCACCAGCTGCATTTTTTGTACTAATAAATGCCGCTGTTGCCCCAGTTGCAGATAATAATCCCAGTTTGTATCAGCCGGAATTTGCCATTGATGCTGCGAAGCTGCCCAGTGCGCAAAAGCGCTGAACTCGCCACTAAACCAATGTTTAGGTACAGAAGATAAAGGCCGGTATTCTGTTACACCTTGCAACGCCTGATACAACTCCTGATAAGCCAAACGCCACATGACTTCGGTATGACGTAATCGTGTGACCCGGTCGCCCGCTGTGACCTGAGCCTGCACTGCCAGCTTGAGTTCGTCACGGCTTAACTGAGCCAAAGTACTGTGCTGCGCCAAAGTGGATAAGGCCTGGTACTGCTCAGTGGCTATTAAATGATAACAACAAGGCACTATGTCCAGTTGCTTTGTACCAGCCTGGCTGGCCAGCTGCAGCAAGCGAATATGCAATTCACCACAAGCGTGCAAAGCCACAACCTGCTGCCCTGTTCTAAGGTGTTTTGAAGTGCCAGCAGATAACACATCCGCCTGAATAAAGTTCTGTGGTAGTTTTAGTTTTTCCGCCTGTTGCTGGCCCTCACTGCAAAGCTCCTCCTGCCATTCCAGGCTGCATACCTCTCGCTGCCGACTAAAACTAAGCCAGCGTCCTAAATGACCTTTACCGGCACACCATTCCAGTACAGGCAAATCGCTTTGTTGCATCCCTGTAGCAAAAGCCTGAATTTGTTCCAGTTTACGGCCTTTAATATCACGGCTAAACCAGAATGGTAGCTCGGTTTGTGTTGGCTTTTTACTGCCGGCTGTTGCCAGATTAAAAGGACTGAACTGATTTAGCTCTGGGAAAAACTCAGAAAAATAGTTGCGACGATACACTTCGTCCTGATCCAGCCGCTGTATTTCTGCCGGAGTGACCTGCTGTAAATGCTGGCCTAGTCCGGTATCGGCCCATGGTAAAGCTGTGAGATGAAAAGGGCTAAAGCGCCAGAACTGCTGGTACTGAGTGAGTAACAGATCCAGGTGCAAAAACTGTTCAGACAAAAGCTGGGGCATAAGCGGATAAAACATCTGTGACCACAAAAACTGTTGCTACTATAACACCGCAGACAACAAAAGCGGCTTCGGCTTTTGCTTAGTATTTTGTTCAGCATTGCCAGACTTCAACTGGCATCAAGGCTAAAAATAATGCACACTCAATCCAATACATAATGACCCGAACAAAGAGATATTCAGGTGACAGAACTCAAACGTATTATGCATGTGGAAGATGATCCATCTATTCAGGCCGTAGCCAAGGTTGCATTGGAAGTCGTAGGTGGATTTACCGTTGAAACCTGCAGTGGTGGTGAAGAGGCGCTAAAAGGTTTTCATGCTTTTCAGCCGCAGCTGATTTTACTGGATGTAATGATGCCCGGAATGGATGGTCCCAGCACCTTAAAAAAAATGCAGGCCGATTTTGACTTAAGCACTATTCCTGTGGTGTTTATGACGGCTAAAGTGCAAGCCAACGAAATTGAATCCTACAAAGCCTTAGGCGCCGCCGATGTGGTGGTAAAACCTTTTGATCCTATGACCTTGTCCGATCAAATTCGCGACATCTGGCAGAAACTGCAAGGATCAGAGTCTTGACTCTGATCCTACTGCCGATATCTGAGCTGAATGATCGAATGGGAGAGGCAGAGCCGAAGCTCTGACCTTTTATTCTTTATGACCCTCTTGTCGTTTCTGTTCCACTTGCTCAAATAGCTGCTGCAAATCCTGTTCGTACTGCTGCATATCTTTGCCTTGTCCCAGATAAAAAGACAAAGGCAACAAACGTGAATCGTACTGCAAGCTGCGTTCAAAAGGTGACGGAGGGGTCAGCAAGCTAGCCCACTGGCCTGATGTCGCCAGTAAAGCAACAGCAAGAGCAACAGAGGTTTGAACCTTGATTGACCAGTGAGTCGCCAACCATAAATTTCCACTAAACAAAGCCGCTAAGATCAGGGTATAGCCCAGTACTTCGAGCACCTGCGCAACAGCAGAACCGTCCAGGTTAAAGCCCAGCCAATAACAAAATGCAGCCCAGACTGAACTGCAGGCTAGTGCCGCATAGGTCAGACTTAATTGAGGCAGAAAATGACTTTCCTGTTGGTTAAACCGGCTCCATAGCGCCAGAATAGCGGGCCAGATACAAAACATCAGTAAAGATTTCGGCAATTCCAGCAGCCGGAGCGCCCATAAATGCTCAAGCTGTTTTGGAAGAGTTAACCAGATTTCGATCACTTGATTAGCGGCTAATATCAACGCAAACAGCAGAATAAAGGCCCAGTGCCCCATCGCCTGTAACCTTTGGCCTATAATGCTAAAGGGTATAGTTTCAGCCACAGGATGCGCGTCATCATATAACCTCAGAGCTTGCTCACCCAACCAACAGACTTCTCCCGAACGTAATGGCTCTTTCGCAACTACAGCTTTTCGGGCTGAGACAAAACTGCCATTGACTGAACTTAAATCTTCCAGCCACCAGTGACCTTCCTCGTCTTGCTGCAACTGAGCATGATAAGGACACACATGTTTGTTAAATAAAATTACATCGTTGTCAAAAGCCCGGCCTAATTTAACCTGATGCTGTAAAAACTTATGCCGCTCTGTGACTTTTAGCTGCTTATTCAGCACTTCCACTATTACTGCCATACCACAGCTCCAATAAACTTACGGCTGAACTCTAAGGCCATTTTTTGATCAACACCTGCTAAAGTGAAGTGGCTGATCACGCCTTGCTGCTGATGGTCTAAAGAAGCTGAAATATAAGCCACGTCAAAAAGTTGCGGATAGTTTCGATACGCTCTCAAACAAAATACGGCTTTGGCGTGCTGACCTTCTACCGGGCTTATCAGTTGGTTTTGACAAGAAAAAGCTGTGACATCGTCTTCACCAGCCCTGTTGTCAGCATTCATCTGATTAATGCTGTGCTGATAGCGACGGAAAAACTGCAGTGGATGCAAGTCTTTAGCCTGAACCCACTCAAACTGCATTTCAATGCGGCCTGTACTGAATTCTGACGACAAAAAGATTTCTTCCGGCTGATTACAAAAGGCATTTACTCTTTTGACATCGTCTTTGTCTTTTTCCACATTGGACATGCCCCAGCAGCGGATAAAAGGCACTATTTCGTCCGGCACTGTGGCAGGGCCAAAGCTTTTCAGCTGCCAGTCTGCCTGCAAAATTTGCTGAAACATGGCCTGCTGGTTACTGATCAGTTGCTGGTGAATATCCTGTTTCAGATCAGCAACAGGCTCTTTCGCCAGTAGCTTCTGCAAGGCAGCTGCCGGTACTAAAAATCCCAAATCATTGCCAGCTGATGCCACATTGACACCAATCACTTCACCTGTTTCATTCACTGCAGGCCCACCACTCATGCCGCTGTTAATAGCGCCTGTAAAATGAATTCGGGGATAAAAACTGTGTTTTTGCAGGCCGTTGTAGGTACCTGGAACCACTATTAAGCCTAAATCATGAGGGTTTCCCAACGAATACACAGCAGCCCCCTGCACCGGAGCCTGCTGTTGCACCAGAAAACTCTTGGCTGCCTTGTAGTCGGTTTTTAGCAAAGCTAAATCGTTCACCACATCAACGGCCACTATCTCGAGTTTGCCTTTTTGCTGATTTTGCGCCAAAAACTCCAGCTGGTATTTCTGTGGGAATAACACGGCTTCAGACACTACATGGTAGTTGGTGACCACCAGATTAGGTTCGGCCAATAAAAAACCACTGCCTATGGCCGATTTAGCACCAGAAGCATGCTCCAGCACTTTAATTTGCAGTAATGCATCGGCGTAATCCGCAAATACTTTTTCAGCGACAGCAGCACTGTAACAAGGGGCTGAGCAACAGCACAGAACCAGCAATAATAAGCTGGTCCATGTTTTTTGCAGCATAGGGAGTCCTTTCAAATCAGCAATTAATACAACAGGCTATAGAGTTTACGTCTGTAGCTGGACGCTAAAGGCTCACCTTTGGGTAAAGTGGCCAGAATATCCAGATAGAGCTTTTTCGCCTCACCAAAGTTCAGATCCTGCTTCAATATTTCAAACAGCAATGCCAAAGCTTCGGCAGAACGTTGCACCTGATGGTACTGCACAGCCAGCTGTTGTTGCAGCTCTTTGTTGTCAGGATCAGTCACTAACGCTTGCTCCAGCGCTTTTACTTCTGGGCTGTCGGCCGCTTGTTGCGCTAATTCCAGACGCGCTTTCACACTCTGATACAACGCATCCTGATCAGCCATTAATACGGTAGCCAGGGCTTTTTCTGCCGCTTCCAGTTGACCGAGTTCTACCTGTACTAAAGCCAGATGCAAGCGAATATCCACTCGCTCAACAGCCAGTTCATTGGCTTGTTTTAGCAATGGATAAGCTTCAGTCCAGTTTTGTTGCTCCAGCAAAGGCATAGCCTGCTGCAACAACTGATCTTCAGGTTTAGGTAAAAATGCGCTTAAACGCTGCAAAATAGCCTGTTCTGGTTCTTCGCCGGCAAAACCATCAACCGGCTGACCTTCCTTGATAAAGAGCACTGTAGGCACTGAACGCACACCAAAATGGGCCGCAAGCTGCTGTTCCTGATCACAATCCACAACGGCTAATGTCAGCGCATCCGGATAACTTTGCGCTATACGCTGCAATACTGGGCCTAAATTCAAGCAAGCCGGGCTACGTTCAGAATAAAAATAAAACAGCACAGGCTGGGTAAAAGACTGCTCTAACAGTTCACGGACATTTTCTATCGTAACGGGCTTGATATTAGCGGACACAACTCACCTATTTTTATGCGAACCGGACAGCTCCGGTTTTATGGAATGCTTTGCATCACTATGTGGCCGGCACCTTAGATTTGCAAGTCGGGGGTTGTGCATTGTTGATGTAACGGTACGCAGCCTTTAAAGCGTTTATGTAATTCATCCCAACATTCAAATTTATTCCGAGAATTTTGTATTCTCAGCCTCCCCCCTAACAGGCCATCATCGCTGCGCTGCTACAGCGAGACTTTTTTTGGTCAGACCAGAAAAAGCGGTCGACTTTCAACACGTCTTCCCTTAAATTAGCCATCAAGCCTGCTAAATAAAATATAAAAACGACCACTGAGTCACTTATCGATCCAAAGTAATTGGAGTTGCAGCGCGGCGACAAGCGAACGAATCCCCGGGAACATAGACCACTATGTGACTGGGGTGAGAGAACGCGGTCAACAAAGCTGCGGCTTCAAGTACGAAGGATAACAGGCACATAGTTTTGACAGACCCCTTACTCTGTCCGTCCACGTAAAAGAAAATTAATGCTGTTCTGTGTAAGCAGAGCGGTGATTTTTGCTTTAAGCCTTTTTGCGCCCGCAATAGGGCTTAAGGTTCGCACGTGCAAACTATGAGACCTAAATAATGACAAGCCAAAACACCCAACCAGAACTGCTGTCTGGTGGAGCCATGCTGATCCGCGCCTTAGCTGACGAAGGCGTAGAGTATGTCTATGGTTACCCCGGCGGTGCCGTGTTACACATTTATGATGCGATGTTTCAACAGCATCAGGTGAAACACGTCCTGGTCCGCCATGAGCAAGCCGCGACCCATATGGCGGACGCCTACGCAAGAGCAAGCGGCAAAGCTGGTGTAGTGCTCGTCACGTCCGGCCCTGGTGCTACAAATGCGGTCACCGGCATAGCTACTGCTTATATGGATTCAATTCCTATGGTGGTGATCTGTGGTCAGGTGATGAGCCATCTGATTGGCGACGATGCCTTTCAGGAAACCGATATGCTGGGTATTTCCCGCCCTATTGTGAAACACAATATGTCGGTGCGCCGGCCTGAAGATATTCCGTATTTAGTCAAAAAAGCCTTTTATATAGCGCAAAGCGGCCGGCCAGGTCCTGTGGTATTGGATATTCCAAAGGATATGACGATACCGAGTCAGAAATTCCCGTACGAGTATCCAAAAGAGATCAAGCTGCGCTCTTATAACCCGAACGCTAAAGGCCATCCGGGCCAGATCAAAAAAGCCCTGACCACTTTATTAGCGGCGAAAAGACCTGTGCTGTATGCAGGTGGCGGTGTGATTTTAGGCCGGGCCTCAGACGAACTGACAGTGCTCGCCCGCAAGCTGAATTTACCTGTCACCAATACCTTAATGGGCTTAGGTGCTTATCCGGCTTCCGATCCACAGTTTGTTGGTATGCTGGGCATGCACGGCAGTTACGAAGCCAATCAGGTAATGCATAACGCCGATGTGATTTTTGCCGTAGGCGCGCGTTTTGACGATCGCGTGACCAACGCCACCAAAAAATTCTGCCCGAACGCCACCATTATTCATATCGACATTGACCCGGCCAGCATCTCCAAAACCATCAATGCCCATATTCCTATTGTGGGCTTAGTGAAGCCTGTATTGCAGGAAATGCTGCATCAACTGGAGAAAAACAAAGGCGAACTGGATCAAGACGCCTTAGGTCAGTGGTGGCATCAAATACAGCAATGGCGTGAAGTGCATGGTGGCCGTTATGACAGCAGCGCATCGCATTTAAAACCTCAGGCCGTGATTGAAGCTGTGCACCGCCATACCAAAGGCGATGCTTATGTCACGTCAGACGTAGGCCAGCACCAGATGTTTGCTGCACAGTATTATAAGTTTGATAAACCGAACCGCTGGATCAACTCAGGTGGCCTTGGCACCATGGGCTTTGGTTTACCAGCTGCTATGGGCGTCAAACTGCATTACCCTGATGCCGAAGTGGTCTGTGTGACGGGTGAAGGCTCTATTCAGATGAATATTCAGGAGCTGTCCACCTGCAAACAATATGGCCTTGGCGTCAAAATCATTAACCTGAATAACGGTTATTTGGGCATGGTGAAGCAGTGGCAGGATATGAACTACGACAGCCGCTACTCCAGCTCTTATATGGATTCTTTGCCTGACTTTGTAAAGCTGGCCGAAGCTTATGGCCATGTTGGTATTCGCGTGACCAAAGCTGAAGAGTTAGAGCCTGCGTTAGAGCGCGCTTTTGCCCTCAAAGACAAACTGGTGTTTTTAGATATTCATGTCGACCCGACCGAGCATGTGTATCCAATGCAAATACCAGGTGGGGCGATGAATGAAATGTTTTTAAGCAAAACGGAGCGGACTTAAGATGCGGCATATTTTATCTGTATTGCTGGAAAACGAGTCCGGCGCTTTAGCACGTGTAGTCGGCTTGTTTGCTCAGCGCGGTTATAACATTGATTCGCTTACCGTAGCAGCGACAGAAGACCCGACTATTTCCCGTCTGACGCTGGTGACCCGGGGTGACGATCAGGTGATAGAACAAATCACCAAGCAGCTGCATAAACTGATTGAAGTGGTGAAATTAGCCGATTTAAGTGAATCGGCTCATATTGAACGTGAACTGATGATGGTTAAAGTCAAAACCACGGCAGAGCAACGCGAAGAAGTGAAACGCTGCGCTGATATCTTCCGTGGTCAGATTATTGATATCACAGCTAGTACCTACACTATTCAGGTAGTAGGCACCTCTGAGAAGCTGGAAGCCTTTATTCAGGCATTAAACGGCACACAAATACTGGAGACAGTACGCAGTGGTGTGTCTGGCATTTCACGTGGTGAACGTACTTTAAGCCTCTGAAATAGACTGCAAGGACCACAACCCAGTGGTCCTTTTCCTTGCTGTATTTCCTGAGTATTCGCATTTTCTGTTGTAGTGCATTACAGTTGAAACTAATAAGTTTCTGCCACGGCACTCCAATGCAACAAACAGTGTTGATCGTTGATGACTCCAGCTCGTTACGTTATGTGGTCAGACAATTGCTGACAGAGGCTGGTTATAAAACTCTGGAAGCAGAAGACGCCGTTGAGGCACTGGACTTACTGAACGGTCAGAAAATACATCTTATTCTTTGTGATCTTTATATGCCCGGCACTGATGGCCTGGAGCTGATCAGACAAATTAAACAACTTCCCGCCTACAAATTCACCCCAGTCATTATTTTGAGCACAGAAAAATCCGAAGACAAAAAGCTCGAAGCCTATGAAATTGGCGCCAAGGCTTGGGTAATCAAACCTTTCCACCCAACTCAATTACTCAACGCAGTCGCAAAATTAGTTCGGTGAAAATAACTTACTGATTTTTATCTTATTCAGTTGCTGGCGCAGCCGAAATTCTTGTGCTTGTATTGTAGAGGCTTCTTTTACTGATTTTATCAGTTGTGTTGTTCAGACAGTCTTAGTTATTCATTACTTCATGACCCTTAATCGACCTTGCGGGAGTAGATATGAACCTGTTTCGTGATTTAAAAATAGCGACTAAATTAGGTTTAGGATTTTTTGTCGTCTTGCTGCTGATGGCCATTATGGGGGCGGTCGCATTATCGGAAATGAGTAAGGTGAATGACCAGTCGACTGATATTGCGAATAACTGGATGCCAAGCATTAACTTTATTCACGAAACAAATACAGCCACCTCAGATTACCGTATTGCTGAGCTGAATCATGTACTGGCAGAAACGCCTGAACAAATGGCGCTGTATGAAAAAGAGATGGCTGTTTTGCTGGAACGCATAAAGACCAGCAGAGATAAATACGAAAAACTAGTGTCTTCAGATGAAGAAGCCAAACTGCTCGCAGACTTCGATAAGCTGTTTAGCCAATACCTTGAAGTACATAACAGGATGATCCCACTATCCACAGCCCTGAAAACTCAGGAAGCAGTCGCTTTGCTCAACGGTGAATCACAGCAACTATTTAATGACTTTTCCGGAACATTGTTAAAACTGGTAGAACTGAATGTCGCAGGTGGCGAAAAAGCCAGTGCTTTAGGGGATGAGATTTACGCTGCGGCCCAGCAATTTGTCAGTGTAATGATTTTAGTCAGTGTGGCTTTAGGCATAGCTGTAGCTGTGATCATAGTGCGTGGACTAGTGAAACAAATTGGTGGCGAGCCGGCTTATGCAGCAGATGTAGTCACTAAAGTCGCAGCCGGCGATTTAACCATGAAAGTGCAGCTAAAAGCTGGTGACTCTTCCAGTATGTTGTTTGCTATCAGTGAAATGGTGGCTCGTTTATCACAAATAGTGGGAGAGGTCAGAAGCGCTGCAGATAACTTATCTTCAGCTTCAGAAGAAGTCAGCTCCACAGCCCAAAATATGTCACAAGCAACCAGCGAACAGGCGGCCAGTGTAGAAGAAACCTCTGCTTCAGTGGAGGAAATGAGCGCATCCGTCAGCCAGAACACGGAAAACGCTAAAATTACCGAAGGCATTGCCTCTAAAGCTGCAGTAAACGCCAATGAGGGTGGTCAGGCTGTACGCCAAACGGTAGCCGCCATGAAAAGCATCGCTGACAAAATTGGCATTATTGACGACATTGCCTATCAAACCAATTTGCTGGCATTAAACGCTGCAATAGAGGCAGCCAGAGCGGGCGAACATGGCCGTGGCTTTGCAGTAGTAGCCGCCGAAGTGCGCAAGCTGGCAGAACGCAGTCAGGTGGCAGCTCAGGAAATTGGCGAAGTGGCCAAAAGTAGTGTCACGCTGGCGGAACGCGCAGGAGCAGTGCTGGATGAAATAGTACCAGGCATCAATAAAACCTCGGAGCTGGTGCAGGAAATTACCGCTGCCAGTGAAGAACAAAGCACAGGCACTACACAAATCAACTCAGCTATGGTGCAACTGAATCAAGTGACTCAACAAAACGCAGCCAGCAGTGAAGAGTTGGCCGCAACAGCAGAAGAGATGAGTGGTCAAGCAGAACAGCTGCAGCAACTGATTTCGTTTTTCAAAGTGTCAGGAGTCTCTGATTCGATACCACGCAGCTCCACTCCATTGCACAAGACTCCTTCGAAAAAAGCCATGGTGCATCACAACGTCAACGCAGATGGAGATTTTGTCCGCTTTTAGCTTCAGACAGCTCAGCATTGTTGTTCTGCTGAGCTGTACTCTTTCCGCCGGCAGGAGTTGCAAAGATGCAACCTAAACAATATGTCGAAATACTGCTGCAGCCGGGAGAATACTACTTTAGCAATGATCCCAATACCAGGATCCGAACCTTACTCGGTTCTTGTGTTTCAGTCACTTTGTGGCACCCCAAGTTTAAAACAGGCGGTATGTGTCACTTCTTACTGCCCAAACGTAAAGAGTCGCTCAAAACGATCAACCATCAACTGGCCGATGCCCGTTATGCAGAAGAAGCCTTCTGGTTATTGCGGGAAGATATCCGTCATATGGGTCTGCCACTGAGTCAATTTCAGGCAAAAATCTTTGGTGGCGGCCGTATGTTTAGCGGCGAACAAGGAACCATAGCCGATGTAGGTTACAAAAACATTCAAATGGCGAAAGACTTATTGCATCGCATGGGATTAAATTCTGTTTCAGAACATGTAGGTGGAACTGGACACAGGAACGTATTTTTTGATTTGTGGAGTGGCGATGTCTGGGTCAGACAGTTGCCGTTACAACAGAAAAAATAGCTAAGCCATTTTATCGTGTAAAGCAGGCATACCTGCATGTACCCAATTCACCACTTCATAGCTTGGCATAGGCGGAGAAATATAATATCCCTGCGCCACATGGCAACCGGCGCTACGTAAATACTCCCAGTCTTTATGTTTTTCTATACCTTCAGCCACCAGATCAATACCCAGTTTGTTACACATCGACAAGGTACTTTCAAAAATCACCTGCAAATGAGATTTTGATGCTACCCCTTCAATTAAACTGCGATCCATTTTTAGTTCGGTAAAAGGAATTTGCGACAGTTGCTTAACCGAAGAATAGCCTGTGCCGTAGTCATCAATAGACAAACCAAAACCATGCAAACGCAAGCGGCTCAGAAAGGCCAATGCTTCACCTATATTGCCTATCACCTGAGTTTCAGTAACTTCAAAAATTAAATCTGAAGGTGCAATAGCGGCCTGAGTAAGCAGCTTCATCACATCCTGAGTAAAAGCGCTGTTGCTAAAAGAACGACCAGATAAGTTGACAGAAATACGAGGAGCAAAACCTTGCTGATTCCAGACGACCAGTTGCTGTATTGCCATAGTGATCACTTCAAAACTCAAGGCGTCAATCAGACCCTTGTGTTCACATAACTCAATAAAGTCGCCCGGATAAAGCAAACCACGTGCTGGATGGCGAAATCGGACCAAGGCTTCCAGCCCATGCAACATGCCGTTGTCCATGCAAATTTTTGGCTGATAATGCAATTCAAACTGATGTTGAGCCAGGCCTTGTTCCAACTCTTGTAAGCTCAAAGCCGAGTTTAAACAGCAAGCGCCTTTTGTCCGCTCCACAGCTTTGCCTCTGTAGTCTTTGAGCAGCGCTTCCAAAGCCCCTTGAGGTACAGGTTTTTGAATGCTGCCCAGCACATCAATACCTTCGGTGACGGCCATCAGCTCAACAGCCGAAATTAAGCTTTGCTCACGGCTACTGACAATAATCAGAGCACTGCAGGTATTACGTTTTGCCAACCATTGAATAAGCTCTATCCCGTCTAAGTCTGGCATTTCCAGATCACAGATCAAAATATCAAAACTGGTTTCAGCTTTGTCGATCAATTCCAGCGCAACCCGGCCATTTTCTGCAGTCGACAGCTTGCTGATGCCACAGGCGCGGCACAGCACAGACAAATACTCGGCCTGACAAGGGCTGTCTTCAACAATTAATACTCGGGGCGATGCCATAAACCTTTTCCTTATCGACTGTAAGCCATAATGACAGAAGGTATTTTGTCCAACCCCACCAGTTGATCCGCCGCACCACGTTTGACCGCTTCTTTTGGCATGCCATACACCACACAACTTTCTTCATCCTGAGCAAAAGTGCGGGCGCCGTTTTCTTTCATTTCCAACAAACCACGAGCGCCATCATCACCCATACCAGTCATAATAATGCCTATCGAATTGGTACCAGCAATTTTAGCCACAGAGCGAAATAACACATCCACAGAAGGGCAATGCCGGTTTACCGCAGGACCAGGTTTGACTGAAACATGATAATAAGCACCGTTACGCATCAGGCTCATATGCTGCCCACCTGGGGCTATTAGTGCCAATCCTGGCCGGACTCTGTCACCATGTTTGGCTTCGCGCACTTCAATAGCGCACAGTGTATTTAAACGTTCAGCAAAAGCTGCGGTGAATTTCTCCGGCATATGCTGCACTATCACTATGCCTTCACAGTCGGTATCCAGTCGGCTTAATACATATTCAAGCGCAATAGTACCGCCAGTGGAGGTGCCAATAGCCACCACTTTTTCTGTAGTTTTGGCCATAGCTATAGCTGCAGGTTCTGGCACAGCCATTTGCATCGCCTTAGCAGCTGGTTTTGGCTGATGCTTCAGGTTTCTGGTATTAATTTTTGCCACTTCCCGTATAGCTTCGGCAAAGCTGGCTTTACTGTTGATCAGAAAATCTTTTACACCTAACTGTGGTTTAGTAAAAATTCCGGCGGCACCGGCTTCCAGCGCCTGTACCGTGGTTGCGGCACCTTTTTCTGTTAATGAACTGCAAATTAAGACTGGTGTAGGCCGGGTTGCCATGATTTGTTTTAAAAAAGTGATACCGTCCATACGTGGCATTTCAACGTCCAGCGTGATCACATCCGGCCATTCTTTGTTCATTTTGCTCATCGCAAAAATAGGATCCGGCGCCGTAGCCATTACTTCGATATCAGCTTCCTTTTCCAGCAAACCACTCAGCACCTGTCGAACTAAGGCTGAATCATCCACTATCAGTACTTTTATTTTTGCCACTGGACTACCTTTTTATTTATGACCTGCTGGCCGGCATATACTGGTAACAGCTTGGCCTGTGCTGCTTTAAATCATCGTGATAGCCATGAATGCTCTCAGAGTGCCCAACCAGCAACCAGCCGCCTGGTTTTAACTGCCGAACCACATTTTGGATAATTTTTTTCTTATCCTCTAATTCAAAATAAATCAGCACATTACGTAAAAAAACCACATCAAACAAAGGTAGTTTTATCTGTAGGCTAAAAAGATTGGCCTGCATAAAACTGACATGCGAGCTGATTTCAGAGCTGATTTTTAACCAGCCAGTCTCCTGACCTATGCCTCTTAAACAAAAGGCTTTGAGCAGATGCAGCGGTATCCTGTCTTTGGCATCCAAGGGATACAGAGCTTTTTGTGCCCTTTGCAGTACCGCAGTATTAATGTCAGTGCCCATGACTTGCCAGCTACTTTGCTGCCCCCATAAATGGCCAAGCGTCAGCGCTATCGAATACGCCTCTTCGCCAGTAGAGGCAGCAGCACTCCAGACTTTAAAGTTGTCGCGGCTTTGTA
Source organism: Rheinheimera mangrovi (assembly GCF_003990335.1). Lineage (NCBI taxonomy): Bacteria > Pseudomonadati > Pseudomonadota > Gammaproteobacteria > Chromatiales > Chromatiaceae > Rheinheimera > Rheinheimera mangrovi. Next base: position 4,227,711 of record NZ_CP034683.1, read on the forward strand.
CCGCTGGAAGCACCTGTTGTTCGAGAAACTGGAAATGTTTTTCTTCACGGAAAAAGTAGGTTTCATTGGTAGTTAATAAATTCACCGCGGTTTGCCGCTCAGCGTTTTGATCGGCCTGATGGATCAATTTAAGGTAAGCAGCAAAAGTTGGGATCTGCAGTGCTTTCAAACGTTTTTGTAAGCGCCCTACTACCATGCTTTTTTTGATATCGGCCAGGTGAATACCGGACTGGCCTCTGAGCCAATCACGGATCTGATAAAACTCCTGATCAGACAACGGAATAGCCCGGTTTAGCTCGGCTGGATCAATAAATGCTTTAGGTTGAGTGCTGCTCACTGCGTCTGCCTCCGATGGCTAACCCCTTATTACTCAAGCACTTTGTCAATAATAGAGGCCATTTCATCAATAGAAAGCACTCTGTCTCCTCTTAATAAAATGACAAAATGCTCGTCTATATGGGCTACACCTAAGATAAACTGCGCTCTGATCTTGGCGCCAAAAGTCGGGGCGGATTCAATACTTTTATCAGAAATTTCCATCACTTCGCAGACACTATCGACCACGGCCCCCAAGGTCACTATTTGATCGTCGTATGGAATTTCCATAATGATAATGCAGGTTCTTTTTTGCACTTCGGTCGCAGGCTTATTAAAGCGAATGGATAAATCAATCACAGGGACCACTTCACCACGCAAATTCAGCACACCTTTGACAAAGTCCGGCATCAGCGGGATAGAAGTGACATTGTCATACTCAATAATTTCTTTCACCGAACTGATACTGATGCCAAAGTATTCGTCTCTTAATAAAAAGGTCAGGTAATGCTCAGGGTGCAGGTCGTCACGTTTCAATGAATCGTTGATCAGATTATTGCCTTGCGGCCTGTTTGTTACTGTTGACATGTTTGCATCTCCAGATTGGTGGCAAACTGAACTAACTGCGGGATATCGAGGATCAAGCCTATATCACCACTGCCCAAAATGGTTGACCCGCCAATACCCCTTAAGGATTTAAACATCGAATTCAGGGGTTTAATCACCGCCTGTAATTCACCATGCAGACTGTCTACCACTAAGCCAGCCCGGTCTGAGCCATACTGCACAACCACTATGTTCTCCCGCCCACAAGGCACTTTGGAGAGCTTAAATAAATCTCTTAAACGAATAAAAGGCAGCACCTCACCACGCAGGTCGAGATAATTCCGGCCATGGGTTTGCAAAGATGGATGAAATTCAATGCATTCCTGAACCATATTCAGTGGCAATACCATTTTGGCGTCAGCCACGCTGACAAGGAAGCCATCAATAATAGCCAGCGTCAGAGGTAAACGAATACTGAAAGTCGTGCCTTGGTCCAGCGTCGAAAAAATCTGAATTTGACCACGTAACTCTTCGATATTACGCCGTACCACATCCATACCTACACCACGACCTGACAAATTAGTCACGGCTGCGGCAGTGGAGAAACCAGGTTCAAAAATAAGTTTAAAAATATCCTGCTCAGACAACTCCCGATCTGCGCTGATAATGCCTTTGTCTATAGCTTTTTGCCGGATCTTCTGATGATTTAAACCCGCTCCATCATCAGAAATTTCAATGACGACAGAACCGGCTTCATGCCGGGCACTCAATTTTAATTGCCCCTGCGCTGGTTTGCCTTTGTATAACCTTAACTCTTTTGGCTCTATGCCGTGGTCCAGCGCATTACGCACTATATGCATTAAAGGGTCGGATAACTTCTCGACCATGGTTTTATCCAGCTCGGTTTCAGCACCATCAATCATTAGATTGATCTCTTTATCCAGCTCTTTACTGACATCCCTGACTATACGGCGCAAACGGCTGAAGGATTCGCCAATCTGCACCATACGCAGGCCCAGAGCACCATCCCGGATCTGTTCAAGCAAGGAGGTTAAAATCGAAAAGGACTCAGTAATTTTGTCATCTTCCAGATGAGATAACAGCGTGTCCATCTCGGCACCAGACGTTACCAGCTCCCCAATCAGGTTGATCAGTAAATCCAGTTTTTTCGCTTCCACTTTCAGAAACTGAAAATCAGCAGGTCGTTTATGTTCGGTAGACTTTTGCTTGTCCAACGCTGTACTGACTATGTCTTTCGATACAGCACCTTGCTGTACTAAGGCTTCGCCCAACGCAATTTCCTGCGTTTTATGCACCTGCAAGGCCTGGGCTAATTCACGCTCAGTCACAGCCCCCGCCTGTACCAGCAAAGCTCCTAGTTTTTCATCAACCACAGCTTGCTGCTCAAGCTGCTGGCTAATTTTGGCAGGCACAGTGATCTGAATTTTGCTGCTGTCCTGAATAAATTCAAACACATCCTCCAACTCTTTTTTACTGACGGCAGAATTCAGTTCAATAAAAAGCTGCAAGTAACAGGTTTCCGGGTCAAAGTCGTCTTTAAAATGGGGCAGCAATCTGACCTGTTGCAACTGACCCAGCGTCGACAGAAAACCTAATTGGGATAAAGGGTCCATGCCATCACGGAACACATCAGGACCATACTGAATATCTATCAACCAGTTCTCAGAGCTCTGTGCAGGCTCAGCTTCGTCAACTACAGTTACTGGCGACGGATCCAGATAGCGATTTAACGCCACCAGCAACAATTCGCCAGCCTGAAAATCAAGCTCAATGGCTGGGTCCTGTAACTGTCGAACCATAGTAGTTAAGTGGTCCTGACTGGCGAAACACAGATTAATCAGCGTTTCATCCATGGCCAGCTCACGAGAGCGGACTTTATCCAGCACACTCTCCACACTATGAGTAAAAGCCACTATATGGTCATAACCAAACAAACCTGCAGAGCCTTTAATGGTATGAGCTGCACGGAAAATTGCATCAATATGTGACTCAACTGTCGCTTCACCTGATTCAATTTCTAATAAGCAGGACTCCATAGCCTCAAGCAACCCCATGGCTTCCTCAAAAAACAACGACTTCGCTTCTGACATATCCATAGAGTGCCCCTTCTAAATTGCTGCTGCGTCAGAAGTAAAATCCAGTGAATACAGCTGAAATACCCGACTAACAGCCGGGTTTTCGCTATGAGTCAGGGTAAAGTTTTTGTCTTTGTGATGCTGCATCACCCACAGTACTAACTGCACACCGGAAGAATCAAAGTCGTTCACTGCGGATAAATCCAGAATCACTTTCTCCATCGTCATGCTGGTAAGCTTTTTCAGGGCTTCATAACAATCCCGAACAGTAAAAATGGTCAGATCATGACCAAATTCAACCACCAGAAAATCCGCTTTTGGAGTAATTTGTACTGACATGTTGAAGTCCTAAGGAAGAATAAGTTTATTCACGGCGACCAACATTTGTTCAGGGCGAAATGGCTTGATAATCCAGGCTTTTGCTCCGGCAGCACGCCCCTGTTCTTTTTTCTCTTCTGCACCTTCAGTGGTTAACATCACCACAGGAGTAAAACGATAAGCTGGTAACTGCTTGATTTCCTTTAATAAGGTAATGCCATCCATATTTGGCATATTCACGTCCGAAATAATTAGATGGACTTTCTGCCCTGTCAGTTTCTTTAGCGCGTCCACGCCATCCACTGCTTCAATCACGTCAAAACCGTTGGCTTTGAGGGTCATGCCCACGACCTGACGAATGCTGATTGAGTCATCGACAATTAGTATGGTTTTCATCACTGCACATCCCTAAAAAAACGTAATATCATCATCTGACGCTGAGTGTTGTTTACCGCCCGTATGCACAGACACTTGCTCAAGCGTGGTATAGGTTTTTCGTAATCCTTCCAGCCACTGCTGTACTGAAATAGTATCGGGCAGCTGCCCCGCATCCAGCTGGGCCGCAAACAGGTTTGCGTTGTCACTCAGCTTATTCATATCGTCCATCACGTGGCTGAGGATTTGGCTGACTCTGTCCTGAAACTGTAAATGCATCACCACATCAGATAGTTGCTGCTGCACATGCTCTGCCTGTAGCTGCATTTGATGATTGGAATCACTGATGCCCTGCACTGCACCTTCGTAGTCGCTGAGCACACTGCTGATGGTTTGTTCGGTTTGTTGAATAAGCTGTTGTTCGTGACCGACTTGCTGCTCTGAATCTGCCACTGTTTTGGTTAAAGCCTGTGTCACTTCAGCCACACGTTGGCGGATTTTTTGGCCAGCTTCGCTGGAACGATTAGATAAAGCACGAACTTCGGTCGCGACCACAGCAAAACCCCGACCACTTTCACCCGCTCTGGCTGCTTCGATAGCCGCATTGAGTGCCAACAAATTAGTTTGAGCGGCTATATCGCCCACTTCACTGGTCATGGCTTGCAAATTGTCTGTCACTTTGGCAAGTTCCTGAATGTCAGTCAGCATCTTGTGGCGGTTTTGCTGAGCCTGATTTAATTGCTGTGTCATCGCCAGCAGCTTACGTTCAGACTCTTTAATCATTGCAACCAGCATCTGCTCATTGTGCGCAGCTCCTTTACCTGGCCCCGATCCCAACACACTGAGCAGGTCAGCAAACTTATGATTCAGATGCACTACTCCGGCTTCGGTTTGTTCTTTGACCAACTCCGATTGTTTCACCCACATCGGCAACACCTGACTAAGTAACTGCAGCAGATTTTGGCTAAAAGGCCGCAGTTCCGGCACTTGTTCCTGCCGGATTTGTTCTGTTTTGGGCTCTGCTGCAGAAAAAGACAACCACAATAAGGCCGCACCAACCAGGCACAACAGAGTGCTGAAGATTGCCCCGCCAATAGATGAATAGTTCAGCCATTGGCTGACCAACACCAAAATAAATAAAATGATGCACAGCGGAGGAATTAACCTTTTGTCCATTAGCCAGTTCCAAAGTTACAAAGAGACGCCAGAGAAGTATGGATCCTGCTGGTTTTTTTGCCATTAATTCGCAGAAAAAATTGTTAATTTTCTTTAAGTTATAGAATTGTGAGCTTAAGACTGCTCAAGTAGTAAAAGAAGCGGGGCGGGTATTTCAACATAGATACAGTGGATGAACATAACAGGGAATAGAGATCTGCTGCTCTCTGTTCCCTTGTTAAAAAACTAATTGGCTTCGCGAGCTTCCAACACTGGTTTTTGTTGTTGAGTTTTTTTCATATGCCGCCCATAGACCGGCTCAAACAGCGGTGTCGCCATAAGCGTGGTGACTATGGCCATCAGCACCATAATGGAAAATAAAGCAGGCATAGTCTCAGCAGGAAATATCTGTTGTTGTATGTCTGGCCATAGCAGGCCAGATAACCAAAGATTTGGGCTGCGACCAGAATAACGGCCAATTACAGCACAAAGCTGCCCACAAATTCCAATGCGTTCATCATTTATACTTCTAAAGTTGTTGATGTAGAGGTTGTTGTTTTAGCGTGGGAAGCTTGTGTGTTTTTGCTTTGCTACCGGTTTAAACCGATCTCTGAAATCGAGACTACAGAGCAGTTTAATCCAGCACAAACGGATTTCTGCGACCACCCATTAAGCAGTTGATTAGATAGATATTTTTATTTACTCAGATACCACCAGATAAACAATAGTGAAAAGCTGAACAAATAAATCAGGCCTAGCCAGGATAACAAGCGGATCCAGGGTTGCATCAGATGTTTTTGCTGGCCCCGCATCAGGCGGTAATTTAGCCAGGCAAAAACCGGAGTAGTCACAAAAGCCAGACTCATCGCAAAGGTCAACATGGGCCCAAGCGCAGATTTAAAAAACAAAATCACAGCCATCCCCGAAGCTGCTTGTGCCAGCAGCCAGTAGTTATAGCTATGTTTTCGTTCAGCTTTTTGCCAACCCAAGAGTTGAAAAGATTCATTAATAGTGCGGGCATATCCATCCAGCACCGTCAGCGTGGTACCAAACATACAAAGAAAGGCGACTAAAGCCACCAACAGCTTTGACCAGTCGCCTATAGTGCTGGCATACATAGCAACAAACTGGCTGGTATAAGCAGCACCAGCTAATTCAACTTTCTGATCCGAGCCATATTGCACCAAAGCACCCAGCGATAAAAACACCAATGCCAGTGCAGTAGTACTCCAATAGCCTAAGTTAAAATCAAACAAACCATCCTGTTTATTGACAGGGGTATGCTGTTGCTTGGCTTTTAGCCACAACGAATTAATAGCCGAAATTTCAATAGGAGCAGGCATCCAGCCCATCAACGCCACCAAAAAACCTAAATACATCAACTGCCAGGGTGAAGGGCCAACAAAATCGGCTGCTGCTGTTGGGCCTTTGTTGAAGGCAATAATAGCGGCAGCCACTGTAGTGATGGTCAGCAGCACCATTACCCATTTAGACACCTTGTCGAGTAACTTGTATTGGCCTGCCAATAAAATCAGCAAACAAACCGCCAACAAGATCAAACAAAGAACGGTCAGTGATAACTGCACCGGCATAAAAAACTGCAACAAACTGGCGGTCAGTAATAAGACCCCTGCGGTATTAACCACCGCAGCTATCAAATTCAGCCAGACAAAACTGAATAAATAACCCCGACCTTGTTTTTTATAACCTTCCAGTAAGGTTTCACCGCTTTGCAGGCTGTATTCCACACCAAAGCGGAAAAAGGGGTATTTCAGCACGTTCACCAGCAAAATCAGCACTGCCAGTTGCCAGCCAAACAAAGCACCTGCCTGAGTGGAAGCAACAATATGTGAGCCACCAATGGCAGCCGTAGCCAATAAAACTCCCGGCCCTAAAGCTTTTAGCCTGCTGTGCCAGTTTGATGAATATCCCTGTTGCATAAGTTTTTGTTTTTATGTTTAAAAAGCCGTGGCCCAGCTTAGCCAAAGCCAAAGCGGAACACCATCAGGCCAGAGTAAAAACTTCAGAGGTCGGTCCTTCGGCTTGCCGCTTGGCTTAGGCTCTGGCATGCTGCGCGCATAAATCAATGCATCTGGAAAATACCCTTATGAGCCAGGAACCCTTAGTCGATCAGGAAATTATTTTTGAAGTGCTGGAAAACCAGCTGGCCGATAATAATCCAAAACAAGTGAAAGAAACCCTGATGCGGTTATGCATGACAGGTCATAGCAGAGAAGATGCTCTCGAATTAATGGCTTGTGCTTTAGCACCGGAAATGGAAGCGGTGATTGAACGCAACGAAACATTTAATCTGCAGCGCTACATCGAACATCTGGCCTTGTTACCAGAAATGCCTTGGGTGACGGAATAATCTGCAGATTTTCTTGTTGCAGCAAGGCGACAAGCGAATGAGCCCCTAGGAGCATAGTTGTCCTATGTGACTGGGGCGAGCTATCTATTATAAGAGCAGGCAGTCAACGCCGCTGCAGCGCCAAGGACGCAGGATTTTCAGAAATAGATGATCATCTCGGCTGCTTCACAGCGACAATCAAAACCACAACGCACACATTCATAACCGTTATGACTATCCTCCCGCCACTTATCCAGATGGATTTTTACCAGCTGTCCACCTTGTTTACTGAAGTACTTTACCGCCGCATTGCCCGGACTTTGCCGCCATAAATGCGCCACACCGGCTTTGGCACCTTGTTGTTTTAACGCTGCCATAGAGCGGTTCATTAACTCACCGCCTATACCGCGGCCCTGCCAGAGTGGCGCTATGGTATTGCATTTAAAGTAACTGGTATCGGCCACAGCGGTTTGCCAGAGTTCTGTACTGCACCATTGATCTGGTTGCCACTGCCCGGCCGCCCAACATAAACGAAAACCCACCAATTGCTGATCCGCATAAGCAACAAAGCTGGCATCTATACCTTGTTTAATACTTAACTGGTGATAGTAAGCCAGAGACTGCTGATCCAGATAACCATCACCATGCACCTGATTCGCCAAGTGCAGCAAAGCGGTATAATCCTGCAACTGCAACTGACGGTACTGAATAGCTATAGAATGCATAAAAGGCTCTTGGTTTTTTATCTGCTTCTTGCCATGATCGCCAAAAGCTCTATCCAATACAATAGGCCCGTCTAACCAGAGGAAATATGGATGTACGACCCGCTAATTGATCCCCATCCTGGCCAGGGCCAACCTTACCCACACAGCTATTGGGCAGATCATTCTGGTTTTGCTCCTGCTGATAATGGCCAGCTCCAACAGGATTTGTCCGTGGATGTGGCTATTATTGGCGCTGGCTATACCGGCTTATCCTGCGCTTATCATCTGGCGACTGAACATGGTGTCAAAGCCGTGGTGCTGGAAGCCAATCAAACCGCCTGGGGGTGCAGTGGCCGTAATGCAGGTTTTGTATTGAAATCCTCGGGTCGAAAACCCTATTCGGTGATGAGAGCCCAGTATGGCGAAGCCGCTATGCACGGAATTTATAACGAATTCTGTGCCGGGCTTGAAACCGTCAAGTCGCTGATCGACACAGGCATAGACTGCGACCAGCAAGAAGCTGGCTACTTACGCATGGCTCATAAGCCATCCATGATCAAAACCCTGCAACAACAAGCCAGCTTGTTACAAAAAGAGTTTGGTTATCAGGTGGAGCTGTTCAGCCGTGATGAGCTACAGCAAAAATTTGTTGCCGACCAGCATGCCTATGCCGCCTTACGTTTTTACGATGGTTTTGGAGTTAATCCATTAAAGCTGGCATGGGGTTATCAGCAATTGGCGCAAAAAGCGGGCGCGAAAATTTATAGTGCAAGCCCTGTCACCCAATGGCAACAAGACGGCGAACAGCAGCTTTTAATCACTCCACAAGGCAATGTCAGAGCGAAAAAGGTGGTGATTGCCAGCAATGGCTATACACCTAAGCTGCTGCACAGCGGTGTGCAATCCCGAACTTTGCCGGTGTTATCACAAATTATTGTCACTGAACCTTTATCTGAAGCCCAACTGGCTGCCTGCAACTTTTTAACCTCGCAAGTCATTATGGATACCCGCGCGTTGAAGTATTACTACCGCAAATTACCTGACAACAGAATTCTGTTTGGTGGCCGCGGCGCTATCACTGGTAAGGGCGCAGAAGATCCTTATTTCGCCAGGCGTTTGCTTGAGGTATTAAAACTCAGTTTTCCAGCTCTGCATTCATTAACCTATGACTACAGCTGGTCAGGCTGGATTTGTATGACGCTGGATGATATTCCTCATTTGGCGCAGGCCGATGATAAAGGCAATGTGTTGTACAGCATGGGGTATTGCGGCAGCGGCCTGACCTTTTCAGTTCAGGCTGGCAAACGACTGTCTGAACGTTTAATGGGAGTCCCTTTGCCTACCATTCCGTTGTACCAGAGTGCTCTACCTAAATTTCCGCTACCTGCTTTGCGGCGTTTAGGTCAGTGGGGCTATTTTCATTATGGGATGGTCAAAGACCGTTGGTTCTAATCCTCTTCGTATAGTTCAGGTTAGACACGAGACGGGCAGGGACAAGCCCTGCCCCTACCGAAGCCGCAGCAAGTTCTTGGGTATATAAACAGAGTCAGGTAAACTAGCGGCCATATCCGGCGTGAGAAAAGACATCATGAGTTCAAGCAAAGCGTTAAAAAAGAAAATAAGTAAAAGAGCCAAACAAAAGAAAAACATTCTGGTGAAAAACTCCATCCGGCTGAAACAGAAAGCTGCAGAAACTCAGACTGAAGTCGCGAAAACCGAAGCTACTGAAACGCAGGTTCCTGAAGCTGCTGATTCACTTCAGAAAAATACTTCAGCTGCAGCTGAGTAAAAACCGGCTCTTGCTGGACTTCAGCCAGAGCCTTGTCAAACTTGTTTCGTAACCGTTCATTTTTAAAGGCCGCGCTGTATAAACTGGCCGAAAATAGAGGCGCTATATCAAAGGGCTGCATACTCTGGCCTGCCAGTTTGGCGTAGTAATAAAAAATATTCCTGTCCATCACCACCACATCACACCGCTCCAGCAGCAACATTTGCAATTGCTGACTCTGATTAGCCACTTCCTGATAATTCACCACAAAACGAACCAGTTGTTGATACTCCGGGCCTAACAAAGTGCGGGCATTATGAAAAGCCACTACAGAATAAGGTTTCAGTTGCTCTAACTGCATAAGTTGCAAACTTTTTGATGCCAGACTGGCAGCGACATTCTGATAGCGGATGTAAGGCAATGAAAAATACAGCTTTTGTTGTGTTGGATCGGGTTTCTGTAAAGTCGCAATATCAGCCCGGCCATCCAACATTAGGTCTTTGATTCGGGCATTAGGCACATGTAAAAACACGGCGTCATAGCCCATTTTTTGAGCCAACAAACGCAACAAGTCCAGCTCGTAGCCTGAACTGTCGTTTAAATCTATATAAGGAGGTTTATCCAGCCCAACCAGGATAGTCAGTTCTGTTTTGGCTTGAGCAGTAAAACTACAGGCGATACATAAAAACAACAACCATCTCATGCGCTTACCTCTATGCCAGCCGTTAGAAAAAGTTTAGTCTGAATAAGATGATCCTTAGCCAATAAAGGCAGCACCTTATGTCACCATCAGTTGAGATCCAACATTCCCCTGCGCAGCAGCGCTTTGTCATTCAGTGGCTAAACGAACAGGCAGAACTTTTATATAGCCTTGACCCAATTAGCAGGAAAATCAACTTTTACCGTACTTATGTTCCACCGAGCGCCAGAGGCCAGGGTTTAGCACGGCAGTTAGTTGAAGCTGGTATTGATTGGGCTAAAAAACAAGGCTATGAAATGCAGGCCAGTTGCTCTTATGTGCAACCATTTTTAAAGGCGTGAAACATTTTCTTACGATTCAGTTTGAGTACAGCTTGACGCGCCTACACTGTTGTCAACTTCATTGCCGAAGGCAATCGAACTTTATAACAGTGAATTGAGGTGCAACATGAACAAGTCTCTAATTGCAGGTTTAGTAGTAGGTGGTATCGCCGTTACTGCTTTAGGTTCTGTGGCAGGCTACAGTTATTTAGACAAAAAACCGGACTATGCAGAAGTAGTGGCCAGCAAAGCAGTGTATGAAAGCTACAACGTTCCGGTTGAACAATGTACCGATCAGATAGTGCAGCAGAAAAAAGCTGTACAGGATCAGCATCAAATTGCAGGTACAGTCTTAGGTGCTGTGGTTGGTGGTGTACTGGGTAACCAGGTAGGCGGCGGTTCAGGTAAAAAGATCGCGACTGTTGCTGGCGCTGCAGCCGGAGGTTATGCCGGTAAACAAGTGCAGAGCGACATGCAAAACAAGGATGTAGAAAGCACTACACGTCGCGTTTGTAAAACAGTACAGAAAAAAGAACAACGAGTGGTTGGTTACGACGTAACTTACCTGCTGGACGGTAAAGTCCACAAAACCCGCATGGATGAAGAACCGGCAGAACGTATTCCGGTAAAAGATGGCCAGCTGTTAACGGCAAACGCCAACTAAGAAAAATGCCCCTTGTTGGGGCATTTTTGTTTCTATTCGGTACCACTTTAGAAATACCTCCTTATATTTTTCTGTTTTCCTTGCGGCTTATCCAAACCAGACCTATGGTGCTAAAAGAGCATGTGCTATCACACTGGGCTGTTTATCTCATGTCAGCGGTACGCTTCAAAAGTTCGGGTTTTGTTATTTTGCTGAGTCTCTGGATGACAAGCTGGTCTGCAGTAGCAGAATCCTTGTTGTCTGACACCCAGATTGCGCACCTGAAACAAAAAGGCAAAGTTACCTATTGCATAGACCCCAACTGGCTGCCTTTTGAAGCTCTGTCTGAACAAGGCAAACATACGGGTATTTCAGCTGAGTATATTCGTCTGCTGCAACGCATGCTGCCGGTACCACTGGAGTTATACCCTACCGCCGACTGGCCAGCATCGTTGCAGGCGGCCAAAGACAGGCACTGTGATTTGCTTACTCTGGCCATGCCCACCCCTTCCCGCCTTGAATACCTGATCTTTACCAAAGCTTATCTGGAAGTACCTAATGTCGTAGTCACCACCAAAGACAAAGCCTTTATCCGCTCGGTAGCTGATATTCCAACTTCTTCTCCTGTTGGCATAAGGGCTGGCTTTGGCACCCTTGAGCTTTATCAGCAACGTTACCCTAAATTACAACTGGTACCTTTTCATGATTACGAACAAGGACTGTTGCAGGTTCAGTCAGGCCATTTGTACGGTATGCTCGGCAATATGGGCAGCATTAGTTATAGCCTGCAGCAAAACTCCATCACCAACCTGAAAATAGCAGGGCGATTAGCCGAGGACACGCTGCTCAGTCTGGCCTGCAGGAACGATGACCCCATGCTGCTGGAGATTTTTGACAAGTTATTACTGCAGATCAGCCCGGAACAAAAGCAACACATCAACAATCGTTGGCTGGCCATTCGTTACGAGCAGGGGTTTGACTATGAATTGTTCTGGCAAATGCTACTGGCGTTTGTCTTGCTGATATCTGTGGTCAGTATCAGTTACCTGAAGCTAAAAAAACTCAATTTGGCTCTGATTGAAGCCAATACAAGGCTGGAACAACTCAGCCAGCATGACCCTTTAACGGGCTTGTACAACAGGCAATATTTTGAACCCAGGGTGCAACAGGCTTTGGCTTTGTGTCAGCGACAGCAACTGCCACTAACGCTGGCGATGATGGATTTGGATCATTTTAAAGATATCAATGACACACTAGGGCATAACTTCGGTGATCAGTGCTTAAAAGACTTCGCGGAGCTATGCCAGAGTCAGTTTCAACGCAAAGACGACTTATTGGTGCGATATGGTGGCGAGGAGTTTATTTTAGTCAGTGTCGGTAGTGATGCAGAAACTATGCAGCAATTACTGGAAGATTTTCTCCAGCGCCTTGAACAGCATCAGGTCCGACTAAACCATCAACGGGGCCGCTGCACTGTCAGTATTGGTTGGTACTGCGACATACCACCTGCCACAATGGACAGCAGAAGCTTAGTCGAGCTGGCCGATCAGGCGTTGTATCAGGCCAAAGATGCTGGCCGCAATTGCGCAGTTCGCTCTGAGGCGACTGTCCCCACTAGCCCAGATTATTAATCCACTCGCTCATGACTACATGAGTCCGGATTTTAATCACGTCCAGTTCGGCATCCAGTAACTCGCGAATTTCATGCAGCCGCTGCATAGACTCTGTTTTTATTGATAGACCTGCGTTTTCACGGCAGAAAACTACAGTTTGTCGCCTTGGCTTTTATTAGAATATCACCAGCCCTAATCGAAGAGAAAAACTATGTCACACAAAGGAATAGGACGTTGGCAAGGTGCGGCACTAATGGCCACCACTTTACTGGGCACCGGAGTATTTATTCTGCCGCAGATGACAGTCTCTGTCGCTGGCCCTTGGGCTTTGCTGGCCTGGCTGATACTCACCCTCGCTGTATTACCGCTGGCTTTTACTTTTGGTTTGCTGGCCAGCCGTTTTCCTCATGCTACAGGGCCTGCACACTTTGCAGCTTTAGCTTTTGGTGAACTGACAGGGCGAATTCTTGGCCTGATGTTTTTGCTGGTAGTGCCACTTGGTGCATCCGCAGCCTTGATGATTACTTTTGAATTTATTGCGCCTTTATTACCTCAAGCCCAGCAATGGCGCTTGCCGGTTGAATTAAGCCTGCTGGGCTTAATATGGCTGCTGAATTATCGTGGTTTACAGCTTTCGGCCCGCCTGCAGTTTGGTTTAACACTACTGATTATTGCGGTGGTACTGTTGTTATTACTGGCCTTTGGCTTGCTGCAACCGCAAAGCCTGCAACAGCCCCCTTTGCCTGCTTTTAATGGCAGCGCTTTGGCTGCAGCTTGTGCTATCGCCTTCTGGAGTTTTTTAGGTATTGAAGCCATGACTCATCTGGCCCATGATTTCAGAGATGCCAGCAAAGATTTATTACCTGCGCTTTTTCGCGGATGTCTGGTGGTTGGCGCTATTTATATCGCCTGTAGTTACTTAGTGCTGGTGATGGGAGCAGGCAATCCGCTGGCTATGATTGGCGTTTTTAATCAGTTGTTAGGGGGTTATGGCGAGCTGGTGCTTGGAATCTTAGGCTTTTGCAGTGGCATAGCGACAGTCAATGTCTACACCGCCAGTGTGGCCCGCTCTTTGGCCAGCTTTAGTGAACAAGGCATTACTCCTGCTTTTTTTCAGCAGAAAAACGCTCATCAGATCCCTCAACGCGCTTTAACTGCCATTATCAGCGCTATGGCGGCAGTGTTGTTACTGACCTGGTTCAGCGGCCAGCAACTGGAGGATTTAATCAGTTGGGTCAACGGAGTCTTTGTAGTGATTTATCTGGTCAGTATGGCAGCGGCTTACAGGCTGCTGCCAGGTCGCTATAAAGCAGTAAGTCTGATCAGTTTAGCTTTGTGCCTGCTGCTGGCGGTGGCTATAGCAGAACATATGCTGTACGCCCTGCTTTTGATTGTGCTTATCTGGCCACTGCTTTATCTACAGCAGAAAAAACAACGGTTTAGCGTACCACTTTAAGTGGGCCGTCTTTGATCTGACGTGTCACAGTGTAAGGCAAAGCTAAGGTGTCAGTAACGGCGCAAAGCATGGTATCTATGGCCCAAACAGGTAAATCCGCAGCAGCTGTGTAACTGGTTTTGCTTGGTTCACCATACATCAGACAAAAGTTATGTGCGACTCCACTGTAAATACGGGGAATAGACTGACAATAACTCTTTTTGTCGTTATAACTGATTTTCACTTTGCCTTTTTCAGGAGCCAAAGTCTGAAAAGTACCACAACCAGTTAAGACTAAAACCAGAGGTAACAAGCTGAGATAGTTGATTGTTTGCCGCATTTAGTTTCCTTCCATTAACGACGCTGAATTAGCCTGCCCTACGGCCCCGGCATAAAAAATCAGCAACAACACAGGTTCTGTGCCAATATTTTTACCGCTATGAGCGGTATTAACCACTTCAGCTAAAGCATCACCCGCCCTAACCACATTCTTTTTACCATTTCTTAACCTAATTTCCAACTGACCTTGCGGATAGTTTAATAAAACTCCATCCCAGCTTTGGCTGGTTTTTAATACCTGCGTCACCTTTACTGCTTCGCTTGTTTCAATAGCAGATAAGGAAGATCTGAATGACAAAAACAAAATGCAGCTCACAGCAATGACGTGATTCATAAGTTTTTCCAATAAGGGATGGATAGAATCAAGTCTAGTAGCGGTAAAACATATCTCCAGAAAAAACAATAAGAAAGCACTCTGGTTCAGCCGCATTTCAGCTAGTATTCTTTAGACTAAACGGCTTCATAACGTCTTTGTTCTGAAACCCAATCAAACGCCTTTTAAGGATCAGCCCATGCAACCGGACACCAGTACTTTTCGTTTCAGTTTAAAATTCAGTAGTGGCCTTTTTGCGCTGTTAACCCTGTGGCTGCTGTATCTGGACTGGCAACTATTAGTACCGGCCTGGCTGAAGTATTTGTTTTTGCTCATCAACGCTGTGACTTTGTTTGGTTACTGGCGTGATAAAAAAGCGGCTGAACAACAAGCCTGGCGCACTCAGGAAAGTACCTTATTATTGTTGGGCTTAGCTGGTGGTTGGCCAGCAGCTTTTGTGGCTCAGCATTGGTTTCGGCACAAAAACCGTAAAGTCAGCTTTCAGTTACTGTTCTGGCTGACGGCACTACTAAACACCTCCGCCTGCTATAGCCTGTGGATCTCCGGCTGGTTGCTGCCATAAGGGTAAAAACTGCGACCAGAAACAAGACTTGCTCTATACCCCAGCAAAAAAGCGCGATAGATTAAGGAAAAACCGTTGCAGCACAAAAAGACAGCGGTACAAACCCAAAGTAATTGGCGTAGCAATACGACAACAAATACCAAGGGTATTTTCCAGCCAGAACTATCGAGGGATCTATGCGCTTTTCTCTATTATCCATCAGTTTAATCGCCGCTTTGGGTTTGCAGGCTCAGGCCGCAGACTTTAGCCAGCAAGCCAATAAAATTGCTCAAAGCCAGCTGATTATCGACACTCACATTGACGTCCCTTACCGCTTACATGACGACTGGGAAGATGTGACCAAAGCCACCAAAAGAGGGGAATTTGACTATCCACGCGCCAAAGCCGGTGGTTTAAATGCACCTTTTATGTCGATTTATATTCCGTCTTCTTACGAGAAAAAAGGCGGCGGTTATTTGCTGGCGAACCAGCTAATCGACAATATGGAAGCTTTAGTGGGCCGGGCACCGGATAAATTTGCTATGGCCTACAGCAGTGCTGATTTAGCCAAACACTTTAAAGAAGGCAAAATCTCGCTGGCACTGGGTATGGAAAACGGTACTCCTATCGAAGGCAAACTGGAAAACCTGCAGCACTTTTATGACCGTGGTATTCGTTACATCACCTTAGCCCACTCCGAAAGTAACCATATAGCCGACTCCAGCTATGATTTACGCCGCCAGTGGAAAGGTTTAAGCCCTTTTGGTAAAGAACTAATTAAAGCCATGAATGACACAGGCATCATGATTGATATTTCTCATGTGTCTGATGACGCTTTTTATCAGGCCGTTGCCATCAGTAAAGTACCAGTCATTGCCTCCCACTCTTCATTACGGGCTTTTGTACCAGGTTTTGAACGCAATATGGACGACAAGATGATCAAAGCCCTGGCGAAAAATGGCGGTGTGATCCAAATTAACTTCGGTTCAGCTTTTGTCGTTTCAGCAGCGAATCAGTGGGGTTTACAGCGAGATGGCGCTTTTAAAGCCTCAGGCCAGACCGACAAAGACGCTTTTACCGCAGAATATAAAAAGAAAAACCCCTATCCATTTGCCTCTTTAGCTAAGGTGCTGGATCATATCGACTATGTGAAAAAGCTGGTCGGTATAGATTATGTCGGCATAGGCTCTGACTTTGACGGTGTGGGCGATTCCTTACCTGAAGAGTTAAAAGATGTCTCTATGTACCCTAACCTGATCCGTGGCTTATTAGAGCGTGGTTACACAGAGCAGGAAATTGAAAAAGTCTTGTCAGGTAATACACTAAGAGTTTGGCGTGCAGTAGAGGACTATGCCGCTAAACACTAAATTAAAGTAGTAGAGGTAAAAGTAATGGATTGGTTACGTCAGTTGTTCGAACACCCAGCCGATCCATTGCTGTTATCCGGCAGCTACGATCTCAGTTTAGTGCTGTTGTCGTTTTTAATTGCTGTCTTTGCCTCGGCCATGGCAATGCAGGTCACGGCTCAGGCCATCAGTGTCAGCAAAAACTCGCTGCGCCTGATGATGCTGGGCAGTGGCAGTATCGCACTTGGCGGTGGTGTCTGGTCTATGCATTTTATTGGCATGCTGGCTTTTGCCTTATGCACAGATGTCAGTTATCACTTCGGTATTACCGCATTATCCATGCTGCCCAGCATAGCTGCCTCCTGGGTGGCATTGGATCTTATCAGTAAAAAACACATCAGCCTGCCTCAGCTGTTGCTGGGTGGGCTATTGATGGGCGCAGGCATAGGCACTATGCATTACAGCGGTATGGCCGCCATGCAAATGTCTGTTGCTTTGCGTTATGACTTGTCGATGTTTTTGCTGTCTATCCTGGTGGCCGTGGTACTTGCTATTGTTGCGCTTTGGATCCGCTTCGGCTTAAAGCGTTTTAATCTGGCTCCCCATTGGCTGACACTGTTGAGTAGCCTGGTGATGGGCGCTGCCATCAGCGGCATGCATTACACAGGAATGGCCGCAGCACGTTTTGTTCCACCGCCAGGTTTTCAACCTGACAATCAGTCCGCTGAAATCCCCCAAGAGCTCGCTATGGCGATCACTTTTACCACTCTGATGATCAGCAGTTTAGTCATAGCCATTAACCTGTTGTTGAAATACCGTGATGCCAGTGCTTTAGCTAAAGCCAGCGAAAGCCGTTTGTTGGCCATGATGGATACAGCGGTAGACGGCATTGTGACAATCAATGCTCAAGGTTTGATCCAGGGCATGAACAAAGCGGCGGAGAAAATTGTTGGCTGGACTCAGGCGGAGTTGCTACATAAAAACGTCAATATCCTGACCCCTCTGACCATTCGTCCTGATCACGACTCCTACTTACACAACTACTTGAGCACAGGCGACGCCAAAATTATCGGTGTAGGCCGTGATGTAGAGGCAGTGCATAAAAATGGTCATGTTGTACCAGTACGACTGGCGATAGGTCATGCCAAATTACCGGATGAAGATATTTTTGTCGCTTTTATTACCGACATAAGCAGCCGCCTGCAGATGGAACAAGCGCTGAAAGATAACGAAGAAAAATTCCGCTCCTTAATTGGCAACATTCCCGGAGCCGCCTATCGCTGCCTCTATAACGAAAACTGGGATATGGTGTTTATCAGCGACGCCATTGAAACATTGTCCGGTTACCCAGCCAGTGACTTTATGCTGCCCTCTGCCAAACGCAGTTGGTCCGACTTAGTACACCCGGACGACAAGAGCACCACCACTCAGCTTGACTTGTATCAGGAGCATTTCAGTCTGGAGTACCGCATCTTGCACAGAGATGGTTCAGTGCGTTGGATGTTGGAATATGGCGAAGCCATTAAGTCGGCACAAGGCGATATTGTTTGGCTGGACGGATTTTTAATGGATATCAGCCAGCGCAAACAAATGGAAGTTGAGTTGCTGGAGGCGAAAAACAAAGCCGAGTTGGCCGCAGAAAGCCGCAGCGCATTTTTAGCCAATATGAGCCATGAAATCCGCACGCCAATGAACGCCATTATAGGTTTTAGCGACCTGTTATTAAGCTCAGAGTTATCCGCTGAGCAGAAAAAACATCTGGCCACTATTCATGGTTCAGCTCATTCGTTATTGCATTTACTAAACGATATTCTCGACAGTGCTAAGCTGGAAAAAGGCAAACTGGAGCTGGAATTACAGAATTTTTCTCTGCCTGCAGTGCTGGACGCTGTGGTCTCTACTTTGTGGATCCAGGCCCGGAAAAAACAACTGGAGCTGAAACTTGAACTCGACCCTCAACTGGGTGAGTTTTATTACGGCGCGCCAGATCGGTTGCGCCAGGTGCTGACGAATCTGATTGGCAATGCAATAAAATTTACCGATCAGGGCTCGGTACTGGTTCGGGTGAAACCTGAAGCACATCAGGTTACATTCAGTATTGAGGACACGGGCATAGGTATAGCCGCCGACCGTTTACCCTTAATTTTTGACGCCTTTACTCAGGCCGATGCATCCATGAGTCGTCGTTTTGGCGGCACAGGCCTGGGCACGACGATCAGTAAACAACTGGTCGAACTGATGGGTGGGCAAATCACAGTACAAAGCACCGAAGGCGTGGGCAGTTGTTTTGAATTCAGTCTGCCACTCAAAGAAGGCAAAGCTATAGTGGCGCCACAACAAGGTTATGTTCCCGCTTTGCCTGCTCTGAACATATTGATTGCCGACGATATTCCACAAAATCTTGAACTACTGAAACTACTGTTACAACGCGCTGGCCACCAGATCATAGCTGTCACTGATGGTATCGAAGCCGTTCAGGCGGTACAGCACCAGCAATTTGACCTGGTGCTGATGGATATACAGATGCCAAATCTGGACGGACTGAAAGCCTGCCAACAGATACGTCAGTGGGAATTGCAACACCATAAAGATCTGTTACCTATCATCGCCTTAACAGCCAGTGTGCTGGATGAGGACAAATCCGCTGCGAAAGAAGCGGGTATGCAGGGTTTTGCCAGCAAACCTATAGATTTTGCAGCTTTGTGTTTTGAAATCGCCCAAGTGCTACAAATTGAAGTTCGGGAACCATTGTCACTTCAGGTACAAACAACCCCCTCTGATCAATTAGTGAATCTGCCAAAAGCACTGCAACTCTGGGGAAATTTGCATACCTATCTGCCGCAACTGGAAACCTTTTTGCTGCAGCAAAAACAGAGCTTACTGCTGGCTGCCGATCAGTTAACGAGTGGAGACTACCAGGCCGTGCAACAGCAGGCTCATGCCATTAAAGGAGTCAGCGCCAACCTTGGCTTGGAACCGCTGAGCAAAGTATGCGCAGAACTGGAACAAGCGGCACGGCAACAACAACAGCAAAGAGCCACTGAATTACTGCAAAAAATTCTCGGATGCTGGCCAAAATTTGAAACCGAATACCAAAAACTGCAGTCTGAACTACCAGAAGCGCAACAAGGTCAGGCCTATCATCTGGATGATCAGCAACTGCGCATTGCGTTAACTGCATTACAAGAATCTTTACTGCGACATGAACTGGACGATCAAGGGATAGAACAATTGTCTCACTACAGCGGCGAACATCAACCCACTCTGATGAAATTACTGGATGCCGTGAACGATTTTGACTTTAACCTGGCGCTGCAACTGCTGGAACAATTGCAGCAAAAGCTGGGTGGAGAATCACTCTGATGACAGAAAAACAAAGCCTGTTACTGGTGGATGATGAACCCACTAACTTACGAGTATTGCGCACTGTGCTGCAGGAACACTACAGGTTGTTATTTGCCAAAAGCGGTGAAGAAGCTTTGCAACTGGTACAAAAGGAACAACCGGATTTAATACTGCTGGATGTGATGATGCCAGGTTTAACCGGCTTCGACGTTTGTGCCCAGTTAAAAGCCAATCCTCTGACCAGAGCTATTCCGGTTATATTCGTGACCGCTTTAAAAGATGAGATGGATGAAACCAAAGGTTTTGAAGTGGGCGCTGTGGATTACATTACAAAACCTATCAGCCCGGCCGTAGTGCGGGCTCGCGTCAAAACTCATTTGTCTTTGGTACAGGCGCAGGAGCTGAAACAAACCAGGCTGCAAGTGATACAGCGTTTAGGCCGGGCTGCTGAATACAAAGATAATGAAACAGGCTTACATGTGATGCGGATGAGCCACTATGCTCAGGTCTTGGCCTTGGCTTATGGTTTTAGCGAACAAAAAGCCGAAGACTTGTTACATGCAGCCCCTATGCACGACATAGGCAAAATAGGCATAGCCGACAGCATTTTACTCAAACCAGGCAAACTGACAGCCGAAGAATACCAAGAGATGCAAAAGCACCCACTGATAGGGGCTGAGATCATCGGTGATTGTGAATCTGATTTGTTAAAAATGGCCAAAGCAGTGGCTTTGTATCACCACGAAAAATGGGACGGCTCAGGTTACCCTTTTGGTCTGTCAGGCGAACAAATCCCTATCGAAGCCCGTATTGTGGCGTTATCCGATGTATTTGATGCCTTAACCAGCGCCCGGCCTTACAAACAAGCCTGGAGCATTGAAGAAACACTGCAGCATATCCATCAGCAGAAAGGCCTGCATTTTGAACCTCGACTGGTGGATCTGCTGGATGAAAACCTGCAACAAATCCTTGAAATTAAACAACGCTGGGCGGAATAACCAGCCTTGAATCTGTAGCTTTGATGCCGTAGATTGGTGAGGCACTCCAGAATTCTGACCTACAGGCAGTACAGGCAGCTCTGGTATCAAATCAGATCAATAACAAGGATTTTGTATGAAGCCCACCCCACTCTATCTGGCGCTGCTGACTGGCACTTTGCTGCTCAGCGCTTGCGATAAAACCCCAAAAACCGACACTAGTGCCGCAGTTGAAGCAACTGCGGTGGAAACAAAAGCCGCGGCCATTCCTAGCTATACTCCCACTCAGTTTTATGCCACCAAGTCCTATATGGGCAATAAAATTAACCACAAAGCCGATGCGCTTTTGGTGGCATCCGATGAAACAGGTGTATTTAACCTATATAAAGTCAGCTTGGACGGTAAAACCTGGACACCTTTGACCAGCTCCACCACTGAATCTATTTTACCTATTGACTGGTTTCCGCAAGACGATCGCGTACTCTACAGCGCCGATCAGGGCGGCAACGAGTTACACCATGTCTACGTGCGTGAATTGGATGGCTCAGTCAAAGACTTAACCCCGGGTGATAAACACAAAGCCGAGTTTATTGGCTGGACTGACGACAATAAATTCTGGGTAATGAGCAACGAGCGTGAACCTAAGTTCTTCGACTTATACAGCTACGACAGCAGTACCTACCAACGGACTTTGATGTATCAGAATAACGAAGGCTATGACATTGGCGCTTTAAGTGACAATGGCCGTTATATCGCTTTATCCAAAGAACGCACCAATGCCGATAACAATTTGTATTTAGTCGATTTGCAAAGCGCCGACAAAACACCAGTGCATATCACCCCACACCAAGGCAATGTATCGCATGGGGTTTATGGTTTTAGCCGCGACAATAACCAGCTGATTTTTGGCTCTGACGAAAAATCAGAATTCAGTGAAGCCTTTGCCTACAACATCGCTGAAAAAGCGGTGCAGCCATACAGCAAAGCCGACTGGGACATTATGTACATTGGCTTTAGCAAAGATAATAAATACAAAGTAGAAGCCGTAAATGCCGACGCTTCCACCAAAATCAGCATCACAGAACAAGCGACCGGCAAAGCCCTGCAACTGCCGGAATTACCAGCTGGTGATTTACGTGGCGTTACCTTTTCAGCTGACAGCCAGTACTTAAGCTTTTACGTCAACGCCGACAATAGCCCTTCTAACTTATTTGTCTGGAAATTATCTGAAACCAAAGCAGAACGTTTAACTCAGGCGCTGGATAAAGCGCTGGACGAAAGTGTGCTGGTGAGCAGTGAAGTAGTGCGTTACCCAAGCTTTGACGATTTAGCTATACCAGCGCTGTTGTATAAGCCGAAACAGGCCAGCAGCTCGGCTAAAGTGCCGGCCTTAATCTGGATCCACGGTGGCCCTGGTGGTCAGTCGCGTACCGGCTACAGCCCGGCGATTCAGCATCTGGTGAATCAGGGTTATGCGGTGTTAGCTGTCAATAACAGAGGCTCCAGTGGTTATGGAAAAACCTTCTTCCATTTGGATGATTTAAAACACGGCGAAGACGATTTGCAGGACATTGTGTATGGTAAAAAATACCTGCAATCGCTGGACTGGGTGGCGGCTGATCGTATTGGCGTGATGGGCGGCAGCTATGGTGGTTACCTGACGATGGCGGCTATGGCGTTTACTGATGAGTTTAAAGTGGGCATTAATATTTTTGGTGTCACCAACTGGGTTCGTACTTTAGAAAGTATTCCAGCCTGGTGGGAATCGTTCCGAGAGTCATTGTATGCTGAACTGGGCGACCCGGCTAAAGACGGCGAACGTTTACGCCGCATTTCTCCTGTGTTCCACGGTGATAAGGTGAAAAAACCAGTGCTGGTGGTGCAAGGCGCCAACGATCCTCGGGTACTGCAGGTTGAAAGTGATGAAATGGTGGCGGCTATCCGCGCTCAGAATGTGCCAGTTGAGTACGTGTTATTCCCGGACGAAGGCCACGGCTTTATGAAAAAGGAAAATCGTATTAAGGCGCAAGAGGCTTATTTAGCCTTTTTACAAAAATACCTGTAGCATTTAACTAGGCAGGGAGCTCAGATCAGACTGCGCTCCCGTTAACGCGAAATAATTTGAGTCTTATGAAAACCTACTCCGGCTTTGTTTTGATCAGCGGTTTGTTATTAACCGCCTGCGCTATGCCACGCTACACAGAGCGATTGCAGCAACCAATGCCTTTGCCCGAAGGCGAATGGACTGTGACTCAAAGCAATCCAAATGACAGAAATAATGTCACAGAAATGCGCTGGCAAGCTGTTGATTCAGAAAACTATGTACAGAGTTTTGTATTTGAGCAGCAGCCTAACAGCGACCTGATGAAAACCAAAACTATTGATGATCAACAAGGCCAACGTAACTGTGACGAGTTGTTTGACAGTCAAATCTTAAGCAAAGAGCCGGTGAATGGATATCCGGCTTTGGTCTGGGTGTCTGAATGTAAAAGCAAAAGCGGCGCTTATTCCAAAATTCTGCATAAATCCATTGCAGGAAAAGAGTCGCTTTATGTCTTTAACAAAGTCTGGCGCAGCTTACCTTTGCAAACCGAATGGGATTTATGGTTGGACTACACCATCAAAATCCATGTTTGCGATATCAACAGTAAAAGCCAGCCTTGTAAATAAGTTAACGATTAGCCGCCAGTACATCAGGGAAGTCTGAAAAAGCTTGTTTGGTCACGACATTGGCACGGTTTTCATAAGCCGTAGAGGCTTCAAAAAATGCACGATGGATCAGTTCAGACAGTGCATCGCCACCCAGAAACAAATGGGTTTTTGTGTATTTGTCCTGATGGCTCCACAGCTCCTGATCTGATTTAGTCGACACCAGTTTAAACTCAAGCTCCAACACAGATTCAGCGGCAATCACAGCTAAGTAATCCTGATTCCAACGCTGAACATCAACATACAGAACCGCATCTACATCAGTTAATGCCGGTATTTCAGTCAGTTGACGCTGCTGCGCATCGATAATCTCAAAGCCATGCTCTGCGACAATATCCGGAACTTCTTTATTAAAAGCCTGTATCAGTTCAGCAGGCACGGCTTCTCCACCGTGCACCACTATCATCAGTTTCTTCGGTGTTTCTTTATACAGCTGAGCGTACTTTTGCTGATGATCAGCTGTTGAACTACAGGCACTTACCAGCACCAGAGCCAAAGTGGCACCAAGCCAGGCTTTTAGTTGTTTCATCGGTTCCTTCCTTCTCAGTCATCAATAAAAGTTCTGTCGTGCCTGTTACACACCGGCTTGACGTCTAACATTCATTTTGGCTGAGCCAGCTGAACCAAAACTTAACAGTTAAATAAAAGTTAACTATTTAATTTTGTGTGTCAATTAATCTGATTAACTGTGTAAGGCGCTGCTGACATTCATCTAATTGCGGACTTTGCTGGACCACCAATTGCTGGCCTAAACTTAAAGCCGCCAGCACTATGCTTTGTTCCATCGACAAATGACCAGCCCCCTGCCTCACTTGTGCAATTTTACCGTTCAGCAACCGCGCAGCTTCCTGTAGCTCGGCCTGTTCTTTTACAGCGCAGCGTAGCCAGTACTCACGACCGGCTATCACTACTTTCTGTTCAACCGCCAATGGCTGCTTCAGCATGTTCAGGCAGACAATTGCTGTTCAAACAATTGGGTCAGTTGCTGTAGTTTTTGCTGTGCCCTTTGCTTCTGGTCGTCAGACTCCATGGCATGTAACTGTAAAGTTTCCAGCTGATCTGCGCTTTTTTTCAGTTCCTGTTGCAACTGCTGTTCTTTTTGACCCAGTTCTTGTACTTGTGCTGTCAGTTGCTGGTTTTGTGAAATTAATTGTTGAATTAACTGCTCTAACTTGCTGAATTCGGCTTCAAACATAAAATTCCCTTAATGCATTAGTGGGTTGAAAATAGAGTGGATAAATACGCGAAACAGAGAGTAAAGCTGATGGCTTGAACCCTGGCTGAACACGCCTTACAAATAAAGGGCTGCATGATACAGCCCCTGAGGTTTTTAGCAATAATTAGAACTGATAACTGGCACTTAAGGTCCAGGTGCGACCTTTATGGTTGTACAAACTGGTATCAAAGTAATCGCCACCAGCGGCCGGGTCAAAAGGTGGGTCTCTGTCTGTTAAGTTACCGATGGATAAAGCCAGCTCAGTATTGCTCAGCCCCAGATAACTAACCTGAGCATCAAGTTGAGTGTAACTGGCCACTTTTGCCTGCAGACCAGGGTTGCTGCTTTGGGTTGCAACTTTTTGCTCATAACTGCTGCTGTAGCTGCTGATCAGACTGCTGCGCCAGTCTGCCACAGACCAATTCAGACTGGTGCTGTTTTTCCATTGGGGTAAAGCACCAAACTGGTTGTTTCCGGCACCGTTAATTTCGGCCTGCCCTGCCACTAAGGCTTGTTTGTAGCTGATTAAACGTGACCAGACTGATTTAAACGCCAGCGACTGACCTGAAGCCAAATCCCATCTGTAGTTAAAATCAACATCTATACCTGAAGTGGTTCTGCTGCCCTGATTGTTGTATTGATTACTGACAATTTGTAATCGGCCCTGTGCATCACGCTTTATACGGTCGGCATATAAAGCCGGATTATTAACAATAAACTGGGCGTTATCGGCCCCTATAATCTGCTCCTGCTCAATCCGGAACCAGTCCACGCCAATACTTCCTTGTTGAGTAAAGGACCAAATCACACCTGTATTGAGGTTTTTTGACCGCTCAGGCTGTAGCTCCGGATTACCGGTACGTAGCTGGGTAAAACCACGACGCGCACCAGGTTCAACAGGGTCATTCGGGTCAATCACAGTGCCATAACTGATGGTGTTGCTGTTGGCAATTTCAGGCAAAGAAGGGGCACGGAAGCCTTTGGACCAGGACGCCCGTACTAACCAGTCTTCGGCCAGCACATAATGCACTCCTACTTTGGGTGAAAAGGCATTACCAAAATCATCGTAATGATCAGACCGGCCTGCAACACTGGCGGTTAAATCCTGCAGCAACGGAATACTGAACTCCGCAAAAGCCGCTTTAATTTCACGCTCACCTTTGACCAAATTAATTGCAGGACGCAGCTCGGTGCCGGACAAGACTTCAGGCGAAGTACCAGCATCCATTTTTTCGCGGCGTAAATCCACACCAGCGGCAAAGGCAAGTGGGCCATGCTCAAGCTCGGTCAACACTGTGCTAGCACTGGCATTGACAGAGCTTAAATGATAAGTGCCGGGACGGCGGGTTTGCAGGCGCAACTCATCCAACACATCAGCCGAATTTTCACGGCCATCAAAACGGTAACTGCCATCCTGTAAGGCTTGCTCAAAGGCAAAACGGTCAACGAAGTTATCTACATATTCACGCTGATGACTGCTCGATTGCAGCGCATTCAACTGTAAATCCCATTCATCGCCCTGATAACGTAGACCTGCCAGCACCCGGCTGAAGATTTGTTTGTTTTCTTTCAGGCGTGGACCTAAGTCAAACAGTGTGTATTCAAAAGGTAAGGCAGCATTGGTTGGATTGTCCGGATGTCCAACAGGCAATGCCACCGTGATATCGGTCAAAGTGCTGTTGACTGGATCATAAGCCCGTAAACCCGCACCAACAGTTAAGGGGGCGCCAAAAATCATTGCCGAGTCGTTATAGCTGTACAGCACTTCAGTGCTGGCTTGAAGTTTATCTGACAACTGATAGGTACCTTGCAAGGAGGCCTGACGACGGGTTACTTCAGGTTGTAAGGTATTAAAAGGCTGAGCGTTAAACGCACAAACCTCACCGGTACGACCCGGTGTAAAATCAGTCCATGCTCGCTTCACTGCACCTGCAGGGCAATTTGCAAAAGCTGCTGGTGAAGATGGGTTTTGTAAGCTGTTGGCACCCTGACTGCTCCAGCCGGATAACTTTCCGCCTGGTAAATGACGGAAGTCGCCACTGCTAAGTAAGTCCCTGTCACTGGCATCCAGCCGTTCACGGTCAAACCAATCCAGAGTTAAACTCAGGTTGTAACCGTCCAGATTTAAATCACCTGTGCCACTGACCAGACCCAAAGCCCGTTGCTCTAAACCACCCTGAGTGGCAGCGCCGGTAGAGGCTTTTATTTCTGTGTCCTGCACATTCTTTTTCAGAATAATGTTCACCACACCAGCTATGGCGTCGGAGCCATACACAGCAGATGCACCATCTTTTAATACTTCAATCCTTGCTACTGCGCTTAACGGTAACGCATTTAAATCAACAAAAGTATCCTGGGTATTCAGTGCAAAACCATAGTTAGAGACACGCTGGCCATTCACCAGCACCAGGGTGTTTTTTGGGCTTAAACCCCGTAAGCCGATGGACGCCGAACCTGCAGAGAAGCTACCTGTGTATTGTTCGTCAAAGCTATTGCCTGAATTGACCGTTAAATCGCGTAACACATCGGTCAAGGTGACTTTGCCGCTGACTTTAATATCTTCAGCCGTGACTTGCAGCAAAGGCGTGGCATTTTCCTGCTGCACTCTTTTAATCAAGGAACCTGTCACCTGAATACGTTCCACTTTGCTTTCATCTGCCAGCACGGGCACAAAAACAGAGACAGCCAAAGCCAGCAGGCTAAGCTTAGGCGCAAAGCCAGAACCAGTTGTTTTTAACATAAAGACCTCAAAATTGGATAAAGCTGTGCCATGGCGGATTAAACGCCTGAGCAGTCAGTCAAATTAATTTTTTATAGAAAATTGAATAAAGCGGTTATACCGCAGCGCTGTGTGCGACTGATAAGCAGTGGCAAGAGCGCATAAGACTTAGCAGCACATCAAAAGACGGGCTGAACAATGAGGCATTCGACAACAACGCAGCAGTGCAGTGGCAAACAAGACACAGAAGCGAAGTGAAACAGTGAACATAGGATTTTACCTTTACAACAAACCCGGCATTCAGCGGACTGATTTGCCTGAATTACAGCTCAATAATGGATCTGACAGTCATACTCCGACTATGGAAGAGTGAAGTGCATAACAGCAGACCGAAAAACATACAAACATTTAGACGTCCAGATGGTTGCGCGCATAATACTGAAATCCTCACCAAAGCAAAAGTGATTTTTTCTGACTTCTTATTCCATATGGATATATGTGTAGAGATTTTATATAGCGAAGGTTTTAAAAAAGAAGAAAAACAGAGTGAACACTTTGGAAAACAGGGTTAAATGCTGCAAACAAAAAGGGCAGAATCATCACGCTTCTGCCCTTGTTTAAACTTCTGGCGGCTGTAAGAGCCTTTGCCTTTTTTCGCTTTTACCACCTGCATTTGAAATAACTTGCTGGTCACTAAAGCTTTGAGTGCATTATCCCGGATTTCGCCGCGGCCATGCTCAGCCGTTGATTTTTTTGCCATAAGGCCTCCTGTGTAAAAAACGCGCAAAGTGTAGAGCTAAATTACATCTGAGTAAATTGCCACTACAGATTTATTTGAGCTGGATCTGTTTTATGATGAAGTACCTTGCCAAAGCCGGACAACTCAAATGAAGTTTATAGCGCCGCTGTTTTTACTGCTCAGTTTTAGCTTAAATGCTGACAGCTGGGCTCCTCCTGAAGCTATGGCCGCTTTAAGCGCAGACGCGTCGGTACTGGTGAGGGTTGAACCAGGTGTTTTACCCAACAGAGATGCCAGTAATCAGCCTCATTTTGCCACAGCCAGTTTTTTCCGCTGGGATAACCAAGGTAGCTATCAACCTTATCAACAACTGTCTTTACAAAACAAAGTATCTCCGTTGTTTATCTATGTCAGTAATCAGGGTGAATTGATCACTCTGGATAATTGGTACAGCTCAGGGCATGGCGACGTGGTTGTGCTATACAAAGCGGATGGCTCTGTGCTGCAAAGCTTTGGCCTGAGTTCCTTTTATAGCCGGCAGCAATTGGAAAAGTTATTTCGTTCAGTGAGCTCTGTGCAATGGCGCTGTTTTGAAAAATCTCCCTATCTGCTGCAGCGTGATTTTTATCTTCCAATCCGCCCAGCCGGAGTAATAAAAATTAATCTGGATGATGCCAGTGTCAGCCTGACAGACAGTGATCAGAGCTGTTAACCTGCAATTTCGTTAATCTTATATTCACAATACTTAACATAAATTACCTTTAGTCCACTTCAAGGACACCAGCCATGCTTCCAGGCCTGGCTGCTCTCTCAGACTGTTTAAGGAAAAATATGTTAAAAAAAATCGCAGTAGCATTGATGGGTTTAGGCTGTTCAATGGCAGTATTTTCGGCTCAGGCTGACCAGCCTCTCTATTTTGGTGCTCAGTACAGCCAACAAAGTGTTGATGGTGCCGACTGGGATTTCGGTTTGGTCTCTGGAGTGGCTGGTTATAAGTTTAATGACATCTTTGCCATCGAAGGCCGCTTAGGCGTTGGAGTGCAGGATGAAGAGTACTTTGGGGAACTCACCCGCGTTAAAATAGGTATAGATAATAGCTATTCAGTGTTAGGCAAAGCGTCCTGGCCAGTGCTGGAAACCTTATCTGTTTACGGTATAGCTGGTTTTAATAAAACCAAATACGACATCAAGATCAATGATGAAGACGGCAATCTGAACGACAGCCACAGCGAAGATGGTCTGATTTATGGCGCAGGTGCTGAGCTTCGCATTACTTCCAATTTTAGCGTCAACTTTGAATACGCCGTCTTACCAGAGTTGGGAGATGATGAAGATGATCTGGATGTGAACAGCATCAGCGCTGGCGTCAATTATCGTTTTTAAACTGAACTACTGTTGGTGTTTTATCACAACCAGCCGGGCCTGAAGCCGGTTGGTTGTTCCCTATCAGACTTGCAGCTTTCACCACAACAAAAAACCGTTCCGGCATTGATATTCTGCATTCACGTAACCAGATCCAACAAAACTCACCCAAGCCAGGATCTGTCATGAAAAACCTGCATATAGATTTAGTCTCCGATATCGCCTGCCCCTGGTGCGCCATAGGTTATGCGCGCTTAGAACAAGCCATGCACAGCATAAAAGATAAAGTCAGCGTCAGCATTCAGTGGCGTGCCTTTGAATTAAACCCTGATCCAAACCTGATCCCTGAAGCTATTTTGCCTGCGTTGAGCAAAAAATATGGCCGCAGCGAAGCAGAGATGCGCGCGAATCAGGACTCGATGATCAAGGTGGCCACTGATCTTGGGCTGAATTTTGAAAAAATGCAGCAACGCTTTACCTGCAATACTTTTGACGCGCACCGTTTGGTGAAATGGGCTGCAGGCTTTGATAAACAAACAGCGATGAAACAGGCCTTATTTGAAGCCTACTTTGGTTTTGCCGAAGATGTATCCAAAGCTGAAGTTCTGCAAAAATGCGCAGAAAAAGCCGGACTTAATGCGGATGAAGCGCTAAAAGTACTGCAATCACAACAATTTATTGATGAAGTACGCACCGAAGAGGCGCAGTATCAGCAGGCAGGTATCAGTTCAGTTCCTGCTTTTGTCATCAATCAACGTTACTTAATTTCCGGTGCACAAGACCCAGCCACTTTAGCAGCTAGTCTGTTGCAAATTGCCGATGAAATGACTACCGAATAACAGCTTCATTTAAACTATAAGGTGCGGTATGACCAGCCCAATGAAAGATTTTATTTATCACTTAGGCACTGTAGGCACGCCATGGGGCGATGCGGAAAAACGGCAGTGGCTGAGTGAACAACAGATTAAACGCAGCTATCAAGACGAAGTCGTAACACCACTTCAGCAGTATTTACCTGATACCGCAGAACTGCTGAATTACGGCACTCTGGATTACAGTGCTTTTAATTTGCCTGTCTATGAGCTTTTTGCCGTACGCAGCAAAAACTGGCAAGAAGGTTACCCTATAGTGCTGGTGACTGGTGGCGTACATGGTTATGAAACCAGTGGTGTACAAGGTGCGCTTAAGTTTATTAAAGAAGAATTCAGCCGTTACAGCGGCAAAGTGAACCTGCTGGTTTTACCTTGTATCAGCCCCTGGGGCTATGAAACCATCAACCGCTGGAACCCAAAAGCCGTAGACCCTAACCGTTCTTTTGGCGCAGAAAGCCAGTCCGATGAAGCAACGCAGGCTATGGCTTTTGTCCGTCAGCACAGTGGAGAAGTCTTAGTGCATATCGACCTGCACGAAACGACAGATTCTGATAACAGCGAATTCCGCCCAGCTAAAGCCGCTCGTGATGGCACAGTGAATCACAACTGGAATATTCCTGATGGTTTTTATCTGGTGGGTGATAGCAACAAGCCGGAACCAGGCTTTCAACGCGCTATTATCGAAGCGGTGCAAAAGGTCACCCATATAGCCGAAGCCGATGAAAACGGCTGCCTGATCGGTGAAAAACTGGCACAGTTTGGCGTAGTGAATTACCCAAAACGTTCGCTGGGACTGTGTGGCGGTATGACAGATGCCCGATTTGTCACAACCACCGAAGTGTATCCGGATAGCCCCAAATCAAGCCCAGAGCAATGCAATGCAGCTCAGGTTGCTGTGATTTGTGCTGGTGTGGATTACGCTTTAGCCTGATAAACAAAGGGTCAGAGTTTTAACTCTGACCCTTTCGTCTTCAACTTATTCAGGTATTAGATCAAAACGAGTAAGTCGCGCCTAGAGTGAAGTTACGTGGCGTGCCATAAGCATATTGATTGAAGAAACCGATCTGGCTGTAGTAGGTTTCGTCAAACAGGTTATCGACGTTAAACTGCACAGACAGCTGTTCAGTCACTTCATAACGAGCCATCAGACTAACCAGGCTGTAGGAGTCCTGATCTAAACGGGTAGCGCCTGAGCCGCTGTATTGTGAATCTTCCCAGTTCACACCACCACCTACGACTAAACCTTGTAAGAAATTGGCAAAATCGTAAGTCGTAAAAATATTCAGCTTTTTACGCGGATGATCTGTATTCACTTCAATGCCAGCAGCATCTTCTGCTTTAAACTGTGAATAGCCAGCAGAAATATTCCACTGCTCTGTCAATTGGCCAATCACTTCCAGTTCAAAACCGGTGCTTTCCACCCCCTGCGCAGCACGATATATAGTTTCTGGCAGGTTATTTCCTACCTGAGGGAAAGTAGTACCAGTATCCTGAGCCAGATTATCTTGTTCCACCTTGAACACGGCCACAGCAGTTTGCACCGCACCGTTCAGAAAAGAGCTCTTTAAACCCAATTCAGTATTTGTACCTTCCAGAGGATCGATAAATTCGCCGGACGCCACACGCGCATTTTGTGGTTTAAAAATTTCAGTCTGACTGATATAGGCATTGTGGTTTGCACTCAACTGGTACATCAAACCAGCATAAGGTACAAAGACACTGTCATCACCATAGTTTTCTGGTACTCCGTAGCTAAAACCATTACGTTTCCACTCGGATAAACGACCGCCAGCAATCAATTTCAGATCATCAGTTAAAGACAAACGTGTGGCGGCATAATAGCCGGTCTGTTTGGTGTCTAAATCAACAGCTACACTGCTGCTATCTGCAAACTCAGGTTCAGGATAACTGCCATCCCAGTCATAAAAACTGCCTGTAGACGGATAGGCTGATTCTACTGCGAAAGTGCTGGTTTCAGCGTCCTGCTCACTGTGCAGGTAGCCTAGCACAAATTCATGCTGACGATTTAACAGCTGATAATCGCCTTTTAACTGCAAATCAACACTGTCTTGCTTGCTAAACCCTGTGCTCTTGTACGCCCATGGATTTAAACCTTCACCTGTCGCCTTGTCGACGGCGCCAGACAAATACATCAGTTGGGCATCTGCAGTATTTTTGGTATGGTTAAAACTTACTTTTGCTTGCCAGCCATTCGTGAAGTTATGGTTCAGGTTTGCAAAACTGTTCTCATTGGTAGAAGCCCAGTAGGTCCAGTCTGCCGCTGACGAAACCGAACGATCCCAGTTAGTGGGAGTGCCGTCACTAAACCAGGGCGTTAGACCACCCCAGGTTGAACCTTTAGGATCGTTATCCTGATAGCTGCTCCCCAGACTAATGGAAGTTTGATTCGTTAAATCAGCATCTACTACCCCATAAAGCACCGTTTTGTCGTCTTCAGGGATATCCATAAAGCTGTCGCCCACTTCTTTTTTGGCAACAAAGCGCGCTCGTACATCGCCTTGATTGTCTAAACCAGTCGATACGTCTGCAGTAGCAAATCTGTTATTCCAGCGACCTACACCAGCATTGATATAGCCCTTCAGTTCAGCGGAATTGGCATGTTTACGAACCAGGTTGATAGAAGCAGAAGGATCACCAGCACCAGTTAGTAAACCTGTGGCGCCACGCACCACTTCAATACGTTCATAAATCGATACGTCAGTGATGGTTTCGCCTGAATCCCCAGCTAAAGACCAAGCTAAAGGCACACCATCAATCTGGTATTTATCAATATCGAAACCACGGGAGCTAAACACATTACGAGTAGAATCCAGCTGTTTAGCCGACACACCTACAGCCTGACTCATTACCTCATTAATACCGCTAAAACCCTGGTCGATAATACGTTGTGAGGTAATCACAGTTACGGATTGAGGGGTTTCAAATAAAGACAAACCTAAACCAGTAGCCGTATCAATGTTTTCATTCACTGTGTAGTGGCCTTTCACCGAAATCTTTTCAATGTCTTTTTCAGCTTTATCGTCAGCGGCCTGAACCGCCCCCACCATACAAGCCAATTGAACTGCCAGTACCACTGGCAGCTTGCTGAATTTCTGTTGTAACGCCATGATTACCCCCCCAATAAAATCGAGCGAATAATACACTAATACGAATTGTTATCAACTAGATTAAGGTAAAGAGCGGCGCGAAAAACCTATGCGATGTAAGTGGTTTCAAATTTATAACCGACTGATAAC
Source organism: Rheinheimera mangrovi (assembly GCF_003990335.1). Taxonomy (NCBI): domain Bacteria; kingdom Pseudomonadati; phylum Pseudomonadota; class Gammaproteobacteria; order Chromatiales; family Chromatiaceae; genus Rheinheimera; species Rheinheimera mangrovi. The sequence continues at coordinate 4,261,805 of NZ_CP034683.1, forward strand.
AAAAAGCTGTATTTCACAAAGAAATCTCTAGTCTCTGGTCAGCACTTCCAACAGTTCTATTTCAAAAATCAAATTAGAATGTGGCGGTATCATAGTGCCAATCTGGCGTTCACCATAAGCTAAATGAGCTGGCACCCATAACTTACGTTTGCCCCCCACCTGCATGCCTTTTAAGCCTAAAATCCAGCCCTGAATCACTCTGTTATTGCTCAAAATGCACTGAAAAGCTTCGCCACGCCTATGCGACGAATCGAACTCTGTTCCATCTTCCAGCCAGCCGCGATAATGCGCGGTAATTAAAGCACCACGTTCAGCCGCCTTACCCTCACCCAACACCAGATCTTCAATTTTTAATTCAGCCGTCATTACTGCTCCCGCCGTCAATTTTTGCCGCTGAGTATAACTAAAAATATGCGGCGAAATAACATCATGCAAAGACAACAACCTAACCTTGTAGCTGAAATGTTCTATAGTTTCTAAATCAACGCCATGGAGTGGATCATATGTCTGTGATGACGGCCCGGTTCTGTATCCTGCTTCTGTCTGTTCTTTTGCTGCTGCCCATTTTCAGTAAGGCACAACCGCAACAAGTGATCTACTCATGGCCTATGTCGATGTTGGGGGACGCCCGCGGCAGCTATCCGATCGCGTTATTACATCTGGCGGTGGAAAAATCCGGTGCTGATTATCAGTTGGTTCCCAGTGGTCAGGTGATGAGCCAACACAGAACTTTGCGTCAGTTGGGTTCTAATAATGGCTTAGATGTTGTCTGGACTATGACCTCACCAGAGCGCGAAAAGGAATTAAGGCCTATCCGGGTGCCCATAGACAGAGGATTAATTGGCTGGCGTTTATTGCTAATTCACAACGATAACGAACAAAAAATTCAGCAACTGGATGAAAAACAATTGAGAACCAGCCCTTCTGTACAAGGGAGCGATTGGCCAGACTACCCTATTTTAAAAGCCAATCATTTTCGGGTACTTGGCAGTGGTGATTTTGACGCTATGTTTAAGATGCTGAGTGCCAAACGTATTGATTATTTCCCCCGCTCAGTCACAGAAATCTGGCCCGAATTGCAGCAAAAAACAGGCATGTCGCTAACCGTTGCGCCGAAGTGGGTATTGCATTATCCGGCTGCTTTGTATTTTTTTGTGCAAAAAGACAATATCGAACTGGCCAACGCCATTGAAATTGGGCTATTGCGCGCCATTGAAGATGGCAGTATGCAGCAGTTGTTTTTACAACATTTCAGCAGCGCCATACAGCAGGCAGATTTAAAAACCAGAACAGTGGTTCAGTTAAGCAATCCAATTTTACCAGCCGAAACACCGCTAAAAAATAAAGCCCTGTGGTTTGACCCGCAACTGGGATACTAAAACTAAGTTTTCGCCGGTACCAGAGCTTTCACTACAGCAGTAGCCACATCAGCAATACGGCATTGTTGTTTCATCGCACTTTGCTGTAACTGACGATAAGCCTGCTCTTCAGTCAGTTTTTTATACTGCATCAGTAATAACTTAGCGCGGTCTATCAGCTTTTGTTCGCTAATAGCACGACGGGCGTCCGTCAGCTCTGTGTGCATTTGGCGAATATGCTGAGCTTGCTCAGACAACAGCTGATAAAAGGACCGGCTCGGTACCTGCAGATTTTGTTCAACCTGTCCCGCAGGCACAATAGAGGCACCGTACAACCCCAGCATACCCGGATCAATCAGCAAGGTTAAACCTGGGCTGGCTGGCAACTCTGTCAGTTCGGTCAGCTTCAGTTGATGTTGCTGCAATTGCTGCTGTGCCGCTGCTACTGTGTCTGATGTAAGTTGCTGCAACTCTGAAGTTAATCCAGCCTGCAACAGATGCATTTCATCCATACGTTCAGTGGCAAACTGATACCACAAATCACTAACCGCAGGCACTGGTGCTGTAGTACCGGACAGTTGTTGGATCATAGTTCTTAATTGCTGCAGTTGTTTTGCCGCAGTCGCTTGTTCCAGCTGATGCCACTGCTGTTGCTGTGATGCAGTGGCAAACTCCAAAAATACAGCGGCACTATGTTGCTGTGCTTGCTGTAGCAATAACAAACGCTCGGCCAACTCTGTCGTGAGCTGACCCGAAGCTAAGCCCATAGCTCCCCATGCGCGTTCCTGCCCAGCGTATTCTTTGGATTGCAGTAAGTTAAATAACGCCACTAAAAAACGGGTAATACCAGCGTCACAGGCTAAATCAGCCGACTCCAGCACTACAGCCAACCAGGCGGTAATTAATCTGCTGTATGCTTCTGTTGATTGCAACGGCGTAAATTTCTGTTTGCCTACCTGTTCGCGTAACTCAGCCAGATGGTCCATGCCCTGCAACGCCATACAAACAGCACTCAATAAACGGCTGCTGCTACAAGGTTCGGTTGCCTGCAGATACTGCTGATTCAGTTGGGTTCGCAATTGTTGCTCTGCTTTAGTACTTTGCAATAATTGCTGCTGGCGCTGCATCACAAACACTTCACAGTCTGATGCCAGAAAAATATTGCTGATACCACGCTCACGTTGTAACTGATGCACCAGTTCACTGACGCTGGTAACCAGCAAACAGTTAGCCGAAAGCTGCTGCAGGGCTTTTATTTCTGCCTGTTTCGCGGCCAGCAAAAACTGAGCTGTCGAATAATTCATGGATCACTCTGTAGTGCTGATAATCCCATACTCTAGCAATGGTTATTCCACGCTGCCCGCGACAGCTGACAGGCCGCGCCAATGCTGGATTGTCAGACTTAGTTCGTCTTTTTTCTGCAGAGCACAAAGCTGCACTGCCCTGTAACGGTGCAGAAAATGCACAACAATGGAACCCCTCTGTCACTCTTGCACTAGCACAACTTCGTAAAAGCCAAGTAAAATCAATACATTAATAAAAAGCAGCTGGCTGGCATCAAAGTTGCTCTGTTAAAACGGCAGAGGTGATAACCACCTCCCAACATATTTCAGGACAAAGGCGTCCCGTGATCTTCTGGCAACAGAATGATCCGGACGCCTTTTTTGTTTTTTAAAAAACAACTCCTGAATTTAAAAAAGCAACAACAGGAAAAGGTGAACCTATGGCTTATTTAGTTCCAGCCGAGTTTGTGACCAAAATGGTCGACTCCGGCGAATCAAAAATTTTTATGTCCAACCGGGATACGCTGATCCGCTCTTATATGGCAGGAGCTATTCTGGCTTTGGCTGCAGTATTTGCAGTGACAGTAGCTGTGCAAACCGGCTCCTTTTTAGTAGGTTCCATGTTGTTCCCTGTCGGTTTTATTATGCTGTATCTGATGGGGTTCGACTTACTGACCGGTGTCTTTGTATTAACTCCGCTGGCCCTGCTCGACCGTCGTCCAGGCGTTACAGTGCAAGGCGTACTTCGTAACTGGGGTTTGGTATTTACCGGTAACTTCCTTGGCGCTTTAACAGTCGCCGCCATGATGGCTTTTGTGCTGACTATGGGTTTTCATACCGAAGCCGGGCCTGTGGGGACAAAACTGGCTGGCGTAGGCGAAGCTCGTACTTTAGGTTATGCCGAACATGGTGTGGCCGGCTGGATGACCATATTCCTGCGTGGCATGTTGTGTAACTGGATGGTGTCTATGGGTGTGGTGGGCGCTATGATTTCCACTCATGTCAGCGGCAAAGTGATGGCAATGTGGATGCCTATTATGTTGTTCTTCTTTATGGGTTTTGAGCACTCAGTAGTCAATATGTTTCTGTTTCCTTTTGCCATGATGATGGGTGGTGATTTCTCAGTAATGGATTATCTGATCTGGAACGAAATCCCAACAGCATTAGGCAATCTGGTGGGTGGTTTGGCCTTTACCGGTTTGACCCTGTACAGCACCCACTATAAAACGGCACCAAAACGTAACCTGACCGCTAAAACAGCAGAAAGCCCTGTTGCTACTCTGGCCAAAGCCTGATCATGTGGCATGGAGCATCGTTACAAGTCTCCATAGGCCAGCACTCCACTGCTGGCCGTAAAGCTTTAAATCAGGACAGCTTTGGCGCTTATCTGCCAAAAGAGCCGGAATTAAGCAGTAAAGGCATAGTGTTGGCGGTGGCCGATGGCATCAGCACCAGCACTGTCAGTCAGATCGCCAGTGAAACAGCAGTGAAAAGTTTTCTGGATGATTATTACTGCACCAGCGATGCCTGGTCTGTACCTCATGCCGCCTTGCAAGTACTTAAAGCCAGCCATAACTGGTTGTATGCCCAAAGCCGCAATGGCCCTTTTGCATCCGATCCGGACAAAGGTTATGTCTGCACTTTTAGTGCCTTAATACTAAAACAACGCCATGCTCATTTGCTGCATGTGGGTGACAGCCGGATTTACTTGCTGCGTAATCAGCAACTGGAACAACTGACGCGGGATCATAGAGTCTGGCGAGGCAGCAGCAGCTTTTTAAGTCAGGCACTTGGCGCAGGAGCAGCGCTGGAAGCGGATTATCATAGCCAGCCTTTGCAACAGGGTGACCTGTTTCTGTTGGCAACAGACGGGTTATTTGAGGCTTTATCTCAGACTGAACTGATCAATCTGCTTGAGACAGAATCCGATTTATCCCTGCTGGCCTTGCAACTGACCGAAGCCGCGTTAGCTGCAGGCAGCGAAGATAATATTACGCTGCAATTGGTACGAATTGATCAGTTGCCGGCAGACAACCATTTACCTCTTTGCCTGGATCAGCAATTACCTTTACCACCTTTGTTGCAACCAGCCGATACATTGGACGGCTTGCAGGTGATAAGGCCACTACAACAAAGTAGCCGCAGCCATGTGTATCTGGTGCAGGATACAAGTACAGAGCAGTTTCTGGTGCTCAAAGCTCCATCCATTGATTTAGCTGAACAGCCGGATTATCTGGAGCGGCTGATGCGCGAAGAATGGATTGCCAAAAGAGTACAGAGCAATCATGTAGTGCGCCCGGCCAGCAGCAACAGGCCTCGCACTGCGCTTTATACCTTGTTTGATTATGTCGAAGGCCAGACGCTAAAACAGTGGCAACTGGATCACCCCAATCCCACATTGGAACAAGTGCGCGACATTATTGAACAGTTGGGTAAAGGGCTGCAGGCTTTGCACCGCAGTGAAATTCTGCATCAGGATATCCGACCCGACAACCTGATGATGACCCCTCAGGGCATAGTTAAAATTATCGACTTTGGCGCTGCACGACTGGCAGGGTTGCAAACAGATGACGAAGTGGCAGGGGATATTCCCGGCACAGCTTTGTACACAGCACCTGAGTACTTTTTAGGTTTGGCAGGCACAGAGCTGTCGGATTTATATTCACTAGCGGTTTTAACTTACCAGTTGCTGTCCGGCCGTTATCCTTATGGCGCTGATGTGGCGCGTGGTAAAAGCATCAAAGCGCAGAAAAAATTGCGCTATCAGTCGGTACTCAGCAAAGACAGCGAGCTGCCGGTCTGGCTGGATTTAACCTTAGAAAAAGCACTGCAACCCGACCCGAATAAACGCTACCAGGCTTTGTCGGAGTTTTTATACGACTTACGCCACCCCAATGCCGAATTTCAAAAACCTCTGAGCCTGATTGAACTGCATCCACTTTGGTTCTGGCAGTGCCTGTGCGTACTGCAAACTTTGATTATTCTATGGCTGTTAAGGGATCTGGCCTGAACGAACAGGCCAGATCCACAGTGATTCATCAGTATTTAGCCAGCCACTGCAACCAGAATTTGCTGGTGTCTGTGTGTAACGACTTGGCCTGATAATCGGCAAATTTCAGCAATACCGCGTGCTGAGCATTCAGGTTATAACTCAGTTGTAAGTCCAGCTCTTTGCCATAGTCAGCGTCGCCCTGCGCCGCATCCAGCCAGTGGTAAAAAGCCATCAGCTCCAGCTGCTCCAGTTTATAGCCCAGCTTGAGGTATTTATCTTCAATGCCATTGGCCGGGGTTGCCAGAAACTTATCGGCAAAACCTTGAAACTTATGCAATGTCGCCAGCGGTGTGGCAAAGCCAATGCTGGTGCCAGACCCCGTATCAGCACCTAAGACTTCAATCCCTGCCCCGCTTTGCCAGGCTCCCAGCCACAAGTTGGCCTCTACAGTCCAGTAATCGGCGTCGTACGAATTTGGGTTATCACCAGCGTCCTGCTGCCGGGCATAAGAGCCATAGAGGCTATAACGGCTGCTTTGGGATAACGCCTGACTGTATTGATAGTCCAGCCCCAGCGTTTGATTGGACACTAAAGGTGCATCTTCAAATTCCATCTGGTAAACAAAAGCACCAAGCTGATGGTTGCTATTCGGTTGGTAACGTACATCCAGCAGATGTAAATCCGAACTCCAGTCGCCTTGTGGGCTTTTGCTGCCAAACACCCGGTTCACTTTACTGCTGTAGCTGTAATCCAGTTTGAGTTCAGCAGATACACTGGCCTGATAACGCACTGCATCAAAGGTCTGTTCGTTTTGACGCCAGCCTACGCCACCGACAAAACGTTCATTGGCTAAGTTAATACGCTGCCGGCCAATTTTTAGTGTCTGCTCACCGCTTTGATACTGCACAAAAGCCTGATTTAAATCAGCACCAGCAGGGTCTGCTACCACTGGATAAGCTGTTTTGCCATTGATACTGTCGTTGTAATTTTTATCCCCTAAAGCCGCCACGTAATCAAACTCACCACCAGCCGACCAGCCATGGCCGAATTTTTGTGTCAGGCTAAAACGCGATAACAAGGTACTGGCTAAAGCATTTTCGGCAAGGCCATCCTGGTCCACTGCTTCCAGCCGGTAACGGAATAACATTTTCAGTTCAGGGGCAGCTAAAGCGGTGGAAGCAACATCAGCAGCACAAACTGAAGTACAAGCGGCCATTACAGCCAAAGCGGGTAAAGAGTAACAGCGCATAAGGATTCCTTCTATTTTTGGCAAAGCTTCGCCGGCTGGCGCTTTAAAGCAGCCAGAAAGCAAAACAAATGGGTTTTTACTAAAGGGTTAACTGGTTACAGTGACCTGTTGCAACAGGCTTAAATCTACTTTCATCCGCTGCTTCAGCACCTCGCCCACCACAATCAGGGTTGGGCCATTCAGTGGAGAAGCAGCAAGACGATCATTGATATCAGCCAAAGTGCCCTGCAACTGGGTTTGCTGGGCTGTACTGACCTGATCCAGCAGCGCTATAGGCGTATCATCCGGCCAGCCAACAGAGACTAAACCGGCACTTAATTGCTGCAAGCGGTTCAGTCCCATATATACCACCAGCGTTGGATTAGAAGCATTGGCTCTGTAGTGATAACCAGACCAGTCTGGCTGTTTCTGCGGATCAGCAAACTGCGCTGTTAAAAACTGCACAGCAGTGGCACAACCCCGGGCAGTCAACGGAATACCACAATAAGCCGAAGCAGCGCAGGCACTGGTCACGCCCGGCACTATCGCAAAGGCGATACCAGCCTGTTGCAAAGCAGCGGCTTCTTCTGACACCCGGCCAAAAATCGCCGGGTCACCACCTTTTAACCTCACCACTAAACCACCTTGTTGGCCGTATTGCACCAACAACTGGTTAATCTCGATTTGTGGCATGGCATGACGGCCGGCTCTTTTACCCACAAAGACTTTTTTGCAGCGCCGTGGCGCTATAGCCAGCAGCTCAGCCGACACTAAACTGTCAAACAGCAGCACATCAGCTTGTTGTAATAAACGCTGAGCTTTAACGGTAAGCAGTTCAGGATCACCAGGCCCAGCACCTATCAGCACCACCTGACCTTTAACTTTTGGCTTGTTCTGCTCTGTTTCAGCCACTTCAGCTTTCCAGTTCCAGCCGGAAAACCAGCTTCCTGCCAGTGGTGCACGAAGTAAATTACTGATTACGCTCATCTTGATACCCCTTGCTAGTCTGCCCTTGTCCTTTGCCGTCATCACTGCATTTGCTGCATCTTGCGATCAGGCCGCTGACGCCGCTTGGGCTTGATTGACTGCATTCAGCCATACCCTACCCTGTTCCAGTTTCACCTCGTACACAGGGATCTGCACTTCAGGTTGCTCTACACACCGGCCAGTGGTCAGGTCAAAGTGCTGTTTATACAAAGGCGATGCCACTACGATTTGCTCACCTAAAGAGCCTACAATCCCTCTCGACAGCACATTAGCGCCGCCAATAGGGTCGTAATTACCTACCGCATAAATCTGCGGCTCGCCTTGCAGCTCCAGCAAAAACACCGCCACTTGCTGGCCATCAACCAAAGCGCAAATACCGCTGTTTTCGACTAAATCTTCAAAAGCACAAATATCAGTCCAGGCCATGTTAGTTCTCCTCTGCTAAAGCGGCTACAGGCAGCTCTTTAATCGGAATTTGTTGTTGCCACTGGCGCTTTTCTTCAGCCGTAGCAGGGCGGATTTGCGAACGTTCTTCGACAAAAACGATGTTTTCATCTGCATCCGGGCTGTTTACAAACTGACGGAAACGTTTCAGCGCTTGTGGGTCGTCCAGCGTGGTTTTCCATTCACAGGCATAGGTATTGACTAAGGCAGCCATCTGGTTTTCCAGCTCTGCGGCTATCCCCAGCTCGTCGTCGATAATGACTTTACGCAGATAATCCAGGCCACCATCGAGCTTTTCCATCCAGACTGAAGTACGCTGCAAACGATCGGCGGTGCGGATATACAACATCAGAATGCGGTCTATGTAGCGGATTAAGGTTTCAGTATCGAGGTCGGTGGCAAATAAGTCGGCGTGGCGTGGCCTCATGCCGCCGTTACCGCAGACATACAAATTCCAGCCGTTTTCGGTGGCAATAATGCCAATGTCTTTGCTTTGCGCCTCAGCACATTCGCGGGTACAACCCGACACTGCCATTTTGATTTTGTGGGGCGCCCTTAAACCTTTGTAGCGGTTTTCAATGGCAATGGCCTGACCGACACTGTCCTGTACGCCATAACGACACCAGGTACTGCCGACACAAGACTTCACGGTGCGCAGCGACTTGCCATAAGCCTGGCCAGTTTCAAAACCCGCATCGACCAAACGTCGCCAAATGGCAGGCAATTGCTCTAAACGGGCGCCAAATAAGTCGATCCGCTGACCACCGGTAATTTTGGTGTAGAGGTTAAAATCCAACGCCACTTGACCTATAACCAACAGTTTTTCTGCGGTAATTTCACCACCAGCAATACGCGGCACCACTGAATATGAGCCGTCTTTTTGCATATTGGCGAGAAAGGTATCGTTGGTGTCCTGTAAACCGACATGAGTTTTTTTCAGCACATAATCGTTCCAGCTCGACGCCAGGATGGAAGCCACAGTCGGCTTACAAATATCGCAGCCCAAGCCCTGACCATGGCGGCTTAACAGCTCGGCAAAGGTTTTAATACCGCCGACCTGAACTAAATGCAGCAACTCCTGACGGGAATAGGCAAAGTGTTCGCAGAGGTGGTTTTTCACCTCCACACCACGGCTTTTCAGTTCATCATCCACCACGGATTTGAGCAAAGCCGTGCAACCACCACAGCCTGTGCTGGCCTTAGTGCAGCTTTTGATACTGGCTAAATCGCAGCAGCCACTGTCCATAGCCGCCACTATGTCGCCCTTGGCCACGTTATGGCAGGAACAAATGGTGGCGCTGTTGGGTAAAGTTAAAGCCGCCAAAGGCGCGCCGGATGCTGCAGGTAAAATCAGTTGTTCCGGCTGTTTTGGCAGCAGCATATCGTTTAAGGCGTATTGCAGCAGACTGTCGTAGTTACTGGTATCACCGACCAGCACAGCACCCAGCAGGCGTTTGCCGTCTTTGCTTACCACCATTTTTTTGTAGACCTGAGCCCTTGGGTCGGTAAAGACATAACTTAAAGCACCGGGCGTTCTGGCATGGGCATCGCCAATAGAACCCACTTCCACACCCAGCAGTTTCAGTTTAGTGCTCATATCAGCGCCGCTAAAGCATTGCTCGCCACCAGTCAGTTGACTGACCACCACACGCGCCATCTGATAACCGGGCGCCACCAGACCAAAAATCTTTTGCTGCCACAAGGCACATTCACCTATGGCATAAATATGTGGATCAGAGGTCTGGCACTGATCGTTCACCACAATGCCACCCCGGTCGCCTACAGCTAAACCGCAGCTGCGTGCCAACTGGTCATAAGGCCGGATGCCAGCGGAAAACAACACTAAGTCAGTCTCTAAACTTTCGCCATCAGCAAACTGCAGCTGATAACGGCATTCAGTGCCAGCCACTATGGCTTGCGTGGCTTTGCCTGTATGCACCTGCACACCCAGTTCGATAATTTTTTGGCTCAGCATCTGGCCGCCATTTTGATCCAGCTGTACCGCCATCAGTTGAGGTGCAAACTCCACCACATGAGTCTGTAAACCCAGTTGTTTCAGCGCATTGGCCGCTTCCAGCCCAAGCAAACCACCGCCTATCACCACACCCACTTTGCTGACTGCTGCACTTTGCGCTATCGCGTCTAAATCCTGCAAAGTGCGGTACACCAGACAATGCGGTTGGTCATTGCCCGGAATAGGCGGTACAAAAGCGTAAGAGCCTGTCGCCAGCACCAACTGGTCGTAATAAAACTGCTCGCCCTGACGGGTGACGACCAACTGCTTTTCGCGGTTAATCTCTTCTACCCAACAATTTAAGCGGTATTGAATATTGGCAGCCTGATAGGCTTGTTCTGTCGTCAGCGCCAGCTGCTCTGCGCTGGTGCCGCTGAAATAGCCGGATAAATGCACCCTGTCGTACGCCAGCTGAGCTTCACCACAAAGCACAATAATTTGTGCCAATGGGTCTTTGGCTCGTAATTGATCAACAAAATGATGCCCCACCATACCGTTGCCGATCACCAGAATTTGTTTGGTCTGCTGCATTTTTATGTCCTTAAGGCCTTTGGCGACTGGCTCAGCCACCAAATTTTGCCCATAAAAAAAGCCCAGGCCTGAACCACTTAAAAAATGGTCAGAACCTGGGCCTCGTTGCCCGTGCAGAGCTAAGCTTTGCACCTCAATTCAAATTGTGTCAGCACCAGTCTGCGCTGGTGTTGCTGACTATGTAAAAGCACAAAGAATGCCAGTTTATTAACTTGCTGATTTTATTGGGTAATGGTTAATTTATGCTCAAGCAATTATCAAAAGCTTGCGTTGAATTGGTGCAAAACGGCACCGGATTGAGGCATCAGCAGAAATTTGAGTTTGACAGAACATAAAGAAAATCTTATTGCATAAAGGTTAATAAATGAGTTAAATAGGTTTACAAATCTGATACTTAGTAAAAATCACAGCGAAAACTGAATGTTTCAAGGAAGAATAATGCAAAAGCCCCAAATCCTTTGGAGAAATCAAACTCCATCACGCTCATCGCTAAAACGCGGCTGGAAAAACTTAAGCAGAAATGGAAAGCTGTGGCTGATGCTGGGCAATTTAATATGCATGAGCTTAATGCTGTACAACTACAATGCACAAGGCAGTGTATTGAGCTTAGTGGTGGGGATCTACACTGCGTTGTATATAACAATACTTGTCTTGCAAGCTAAAGGCGCCCCCAAAGAAGAGCTGGGCAGTCTGATGAATGAGCTTAAAGTGGAAAATAACACGATTTGGATAGGCGACTACCAGCTTCCTGATACAGTCCGCAAAGTTGTGATTGGTCGCATGGATATTCAGGGGCCAGCTTTTTTACAACTGGCCTGGAATCAAGGGCATCAGTGGATATTTCAGCTGGATGAGCTGCAACAAGTACGACATTTTTTCCGCCAGCATGCACCTCAGATTGAAATCGTTAACGAATAGGCAAACCCACAGCTGAATTCTGAGTGATATACAACGCTGACAAACTGCCTTTTCCACGCTGTTGAGCTACCGCTGTAAAGCTATCATGCCGACGACGCGGGTACGACAATAGGCAATTAGTTGATGCCGAAAACAGCAAGCCTGAGTACAATAGCCAAGCGTTAATAATTCTCAGGGTTATGTTTTTCATTTACCAAGGCCGTGGCGCAGCACCAAGCTGGCAGCCGCTATAAAGCCCCAACCCATATAACAAAGCGCACCCTATTTTAATCAGGCCATCAATCATGGCCTTAGAACATCAGCAGGAAAGAGAAAAATGGCAGCTTTTGGTAGTGTATTTATGCCTGAAATGGCAATGGCCCGTTTCGATGGTACAGCTTGGGGTCAGTCCGCAATAGTTCCGTCCGACAGCATCAGTCTGCATCCGGGCGCTCACGTGTTGCATTACGCCAGCACTTGTTTTGAAGGCTTAAAGGCATTCCGCCATGAAGACGGTTCTGTGGTTATTTTCCGCATGGATAAAAACGTTGCCCGTATGCAACAAAGCTCTGAATTGTTGTCTTTGCCTACTTTTGACGCAGCTCTGCTGAGCCAGATGATTGTCGACGTGGTGCGCCATTATGCCGCCGACGTGCCAACACCTCCTGGTTCTATGTATATCCGTCCAACTCATATCGGCACTGAACCTGCTATTGGTAAAGCAGCAACACCAACTCTGACGTCTTTACTTTATGTACTGTTATCTCCGGTTGGCGATTATTTTGCCGGTGGCAGCCGCGGTTTACGTTTGCTGATGGAAGACAATGCCCGCTGCGCGCCTCATATGGGTATGATCAAAAGCGGTGGTAACTACGCCAGCGCCTTGCACCCAACTATGCAAGCCAAAGCCAAGTATCAGGCCGATCAGGTGCTGTTTTGCCCGAACGGTGACGTTCAGGAAACTGGCGCAGCCAACTTCCTGTTAATCGATGGCGACGAAATTATCACCAAAGCACTGGACGCCTCGTTCCTGCACGGTATTACCCGCGACACTATTCTGACACTGGCCCGTGACTTAGGCATGAAAGTGTCAGAGCGTGAACTGACAGTTGAAGAACTGTTAGAGCGCGCCGCTAAACCAGGCACAGAAGCGGCTTTATCAGGCACTGCTGCTGTATTAGCACCAGTTGGCACCTTGATCCACCAGGGCAAAGAATACAAAGTAGGCAACGGCGAACCAGGCAGCACTACTGCCAAATTACGCCAAACCCTGAACGATATTCAGTGGGGCAAAGCCGAAGATAAGCACGGCTGGTTGACGAAGATTTAATGTTTCGCTGAGTTCAACTCATAAGAAAGCAGGCTTAAGGCCTGCTTTTTCTTAACATTAATAAGTGACTAGCCCTTACTACTCCACAACAACACCGCACTCAAGGTTGCCAGTGGCACTGCAGCCCATAACAGCACTGAGGTCAGTCGCTGCTGATAGGCCAGCAGTAAAGCAAAGCTGCCCTGCATCAGGGTTAAAGTGCCAAACCAGACCACAAAACCAATAGCCAACTGCCAGCCCTGAATACAAAGCCACAAAGCCAGCAACAAATACAACCAGCCTGCGCTTTGCAGTACCCTCAGCTCAAAAGCTTTAGGCTCTGTGCCAAACACCTGTTCAAAATGTTTATCCATCGACAGTCCTAAAGCTGCCATAGCCGCGTAACCGGACGCCAGAACACCAAACAACAACAGCAAGTCCATTACAGCACCTCCGCCGATGCCACAGTGGCAGCTCTGTTTCGTGTCGCTGTGTTGCGTTTTGTCTGGCCCAGTTTGCGCTGCACTTTCACCGCCGCCCAGCCCAGCATCAGGCCCAGCAGAATAAACACCAGATCCACACTGGCCAGCGCCCAGTCCTGCTGCCCTAAGGTCTGCCCCAGATGACGTTCAGTGGTCAGGGCATTCAGCAGCGGCAAAAGTAAAAATGCAGCAGCGGCCAGACTCAGGCAATCACGCCAGGCGATAAAGACAGGTCGGCTAAAGCAGTAAAGCGCCAGCGCGCCCCAGGCCAAAAACAGCGAATGAATTTCCCATTGCTGTCGTCCGGCCAGATCGGCAGGGATCAACCTGTTCGCCCAGAAATAGGCAGCCAGACCAAAGCTCAAACCGGCAATAGTGGCGACATTGAGTTTTTCTACCAGTTGATGCCCAGCTTCGTACTCACCGGTTTTCGCTAGCTTAGGCCGACGTTTCACTGTCCAGAGCACCAGGCCAGTCGCAATCATGCCGCAACCTAATAAGCCTGATACCAAGTACAACCAGCGTAACCAGGAGTCTGCAAACAAACCTTCATGCAAACCCAACATGGAACTGCCAAAGACCTCAACTGCAGCAATATCAGCCGGAGCTGCGGTAATAGCTTGTCCTGTCAGCGCATTAAAACTCAGAGTACCGGCACCACGGCTACGGCGTATAGTCTGTGCGTAAGCTGGCGTAATTTGCAGTTGCGCAACTTGCCCTCTGGTGGCTGGCAACAGCGTTACCGAGCGGATTTGTCCCTTACCCCACAAGGCTTCTGTCTGCGCCAGCAAAGGTCTGAAATCGGCAAACTGCTCTGCTTGTTGACCAAGCGACAAAGGACGTGCAGAACGCCCTTCCCGACCAGAGCGACCCGCTTGCTCCGACTGAGCCTGACGTGGGCCACCACCGCCCATCCCAACTATTCTGTTGCTACCGGTTTGGCTGACCAGCTCCGAGTAATAGGCCTGACGATCATCAGGTGCAAAACCATAAGTCAAAGGCACTGCCAGTGGCATATAGGAGTAGAGGAAAAACAGCAGTCCGCTGTAGGTAATCATTAAATAAAAGGGCAAAGCCGACAGGCTGATCAGGTTGTGCGCATCCAGCCAGGAGCGCAGGCCCTTCTGCTGACGGTAGGTAAAAAAGTCTTGAATCATCTTTTTGTGGGCTACCACGCCAGTGACTATAGCCACCAGCATCAACATAGTGCAGAGCCCAACCAGCAGAATAGCGGTGTCCGCCGGAATATAGTGCAAGGCATAATGCATACGTAACAAAGCCCGGCCGCCCGCCGTTTCCCGCACTGGCTCTGCAAGCTCTATTGGCTGACCGCTGCTGGTATCCAGATACAAAGTTTCAGTGCGGCCGCGGCGCTCGCCAGGTTCTGGCGCTGCAGTCCAGCTGGCACTTAAAGCACTGCTGTTGCGGGCATCACTGGCCAGGGTCACAGTCCAGCTTTGTGCCTGCTGGCTTTGCGGCAAACTGCGCAGTTGCTGATACCCCATGTCAAACTGAGTCGCAGCATCAGGCACCAGCACCGGGGCCATAGGCCGTTCGGGTTGCATCCAGCGGGTAATTTCCTGTGTGGCGTAACTGGCAGTGCCTGTCACAAACACAAAAAACAGCACCCAGCCCACCACCAAACCAGTCCAGGTATGTAACCAGGTCATAGACTGCCGAAAACTTGCTTTCATCGCTGCGAACCTCCTGACGCCAACAGCACCACAGCAGACATCAGCAGCACAGCCCCCAGCACCAGTAGTGTTGCATGCCGGGTTTTAGACAAAGAAAACACCGCCATAATCACAGTTAACCAGACCAGAAAACTGAACACAGTGGCGCCGTGAGTCAGTAAAGCCCGCTGCTCGTCAGCCAATGAGGCCAGCACTGGCGCTGTCAGATTGGCGATCAGAAAACCGCCGGCACTGGCCAGAAAAACCCGCCAGAGCACAGTCCAGCGATAACGCGCCAGCTCAGTCGCAGCGAAAGTTTGTAGTAGTTTATTCATGTCGGACATCCTCTTGTCATCCACACCCCTGCCGCAGAACGGCAAAAGCTCTGCAGTCCAAAAGGAGCTGCAGAGCCTTGTTTTTATTCAGCTTTTATTTAGAAATTGTAGGTAAAAGATAGCACCAGCTTGCGGCCATCCAGTATGTAGGCGAAGTTCTCTTCAGACGTCACCTCTTTATTACCCAGGTTATAAATACCGGCTTTCAGGCTTAACTGTTCCTGAGGCTTATACATCAGCCCCAGATCGGTAAAGGCATAAGCTGGGTATTGCACCCCATTGCTGGCCGAGCCACTGGTGCCGGTTTGCCAGCGGCCTGTGGTTTTGCTGCGAAAGTTGGTTTGCACCCACAGGTTTAACTTGTCCATCGCCTGCCAGTCTAACGACGCATTAAACATATGACGGGCCACGTCATTGAGCGGCTCACCGGCATAAGTGCCTGACTTTTGTTCTGTCGCCGTGTAGGTGTAGCTCTGCCTGTAACTCAGGTTGTCCAGCAGCTGATAATCCAGCGTCATTTCAACACCACGCAGTTCGGCCTTGTCGACATTTTCATAGGCGGTGTAACCAAACTGATGTGCAGGGTAATAAGTGCCCTTGTAATAACACTCTTCATTCTGCAGGCAGACTCGGCCTGTTCTGTTGATTTTGTCGTTGTAGTTGGTTTGATAGGCGGTTAAAGACCCGCTTAATTCCTGCTCAGCATTGTGATACCCCAGACCAATCTCATAGTTCAGACTGGTTTCAGGCATTAAATCCGGGTTACCTATAATCACGCCGCCTCTGGAGGTTGAACCAAAATCTGTCGCACTCTGACGCAGGCTGGGCGCTTTAAAGCCAGAGGTAACCCCACCTTTGAGCACAAACTCATCATTCAGGTTGTACACCGCATAAGCTTTAGGGCTGATTTCACTGCCAAACTTTTCGTTATCATCGTAACGACCACTGAAGGTAAACGTCAGATTGTCCAGCGCCTGCCACTGATCTTCCAGATACAGCGAATACTGGTAACGATCCATCTTCACCACAGCATTGGCATCCGGCACCACTGGTGGACGTAAGCCATTGCTAGCGCCATCTTCCAGGCTTTCATTTTCGTAACTGACGCCAGCAGACAGGCTGTGGTGATCCATAAAATAACTGGCCTGGCTGTTGACGGTCAGTACATCAAAACTGATGCCGTTGCCTGTAGTTTCATTGACCCGAGTTGGGTTTTTTGTGCTGTCGTAATTCAGATAACTTTTCAGCAGCAGGCTGCCGTAGCTGCCATCGTGCGTCACAAAGTAATTGTTTTTAATCGACTTGTTGTAGCTAGCTTCGCTGTCCACCGCAATACTTTTGCCTGGCGTAGCGCTTCGCTCTTGTTCGGTGTAACTGTGGCCTAAAGTCAGCACATTATCTTTATCCAGCTGCCAGCCCAGTTTAGAGCCGACATTCTTTTTGCTGTAATCCGGGTCTGAGGCTGCGCTGTCGTCACCACCCAAAAACAAACTTTCCTGCTGGTTTTGCACAGCTCCCGTCAGCTGTAACGACAACACATCTTTAATCAGAGGTGCATTCAGATACAGGCTGGTTTGATTACCGTCTTCATTAACCTTATTCGAACTGTCGGCCCTGCTGTATTCAGAGGTGATACTGCCGTTAAATTCGTTGTGCACTTTTTTGGTGATGATATTAATCACACCACCCATAGCGTCGGAGCCATACAAAGACGAAGCCGGGCCACGAATGACTTCAATCCGCTCTATGGCTTCAATAGGAGGTAAAAAGTGAATAGGAGTGCCTGCCTGAGTACCGTTCAGACCAAAAGCCTCGTTGCTTTGTGCTGGTTTGCCATCGATCAGAAACAAGGTGTAGTCGGACGACATACCACGCAGCATAATAGACTGCTCCACACCGCCGCCCATGATCTGTACACCAGCTACATGTTTCAGCGCATCAGTGACATCGGTGTACGATTTTTTCTTCAGTTCTTCTGCACTAATCACAGAAATGGTAGCTGGCGCTTCCAGCAGATTTTGTTCATACCCTGAGGCTGTGACTACTATTACTTCAATAGGATTCACAGCATCGTCATCAGCATAAACGGCAGTGGCAGTGAACACAGAGGCAATAGCTAAACTCAGGCAGGTACGGCGACGAACAAACATGATCTGTAGTTTCCTTGACGTGGGGCTGGACTAATTCACAATGTTTCTAATTGCAAATCATTATCAATAACTCAATAATACAGGCCTGATGGACTTCGAAACAGCGTCCGGCGCTGAATACAGAATTAAGAGAAACTGAATTGTGGACACAATGATCCGTAGTATGAGAGTCTTTGTGGCAGTGGCAGAATCCGGCTCAATGGCGGCAGCAGCCCGTTTGTTAGATTTAAGCAGTTCTGCAGTCACGCAACAAATTCAAAAGCTGGAACAACAACTTAGCATTAGCCTGCTGCACCGCAACACCAGACAAATTACCCTGACCGAAGCAGGCCAGCTGTATTACCAAAACTGCAAACAAAGCATCAGTTTGTGGCAACACACAGAACAGCAGTTAAGTGAATTGCGTGAACAACCTCAGGGGGAATTGCGTATTTCGGTGCCTGCAGGATTTGGCAGCTGTGGTTTGTTAAGTCAGCCGTTGAAACAACTGTTGAAATCACATGAGCAGCTAAGTATCAGATTATTTGTCACAGATGACGAACTGGATTTAATAGCCAACCGCATCGATTTGGCATTAAGTGTACAAGTTGGCCCACTGCCCGACTCCAACCTGATAGTGCGGCAGTTGGTGTGCATGAAGATGATTCTGGCGGCGTCCCCGGCTTATCTGGCAGAACAAGGCTTTCGCGCCGGGCGTTTACCACAACAACCCACAGATATGAGCAATATGGACTGGCTGGTTCACACCAATAGCAAAGCTGGCCATCTGGTATTGCAACACCCTGCCGGTCCCAGCACTTTAGCTGCCCCGGTCAAAATGCGGCTGAACAATATGCAAACCCTGGTCAAGCTGGTGTATGACGGCTTAGGTTTTGCCATCTTGCCAGAGCTGGAAATTCAGGACTATCTGCGCGATGGCAGCCTGGTGCAACTCTTACCCGATTGGCAACTACCAAGCATTGATATCTGTGCCATCACCAGCAGCAGAAACTCGCAACCCGCCAAAGTAAAAGCCGCCATTGATATTCTGAGCAAAGAGCTCAGGGCTATTCCGGCGAGTTGAGGAAAGGCGGAATAACAACGCTCCCAATCGCCGGGTTGTATGTTATTGCTCACAAGGCTAAAATCTGCACAACTTCGGCAGAGAACTCTTTCAGGAAAGTTTGATATGGAAAACAAAGGTATAAAACCTTCAGTTGCCTTAGCAACATACCGTGAAGAGATCCGTCAGGTTGTAGCGGCGCACCACGCCCGCAATGTCCGGGTCTTTGGTTCTGTGTTGCAAGGTACAGACACAGAACAAAGCGATTTGGATCTGCTGGTCGACCCAACACCAGAAATGACCATGCTGGACATCGGTGCTATCCGCCACAAACTGCTGAAACTGCTGAAAGTTCAGGTCGATGTTCTGACACCCAATGCTTTACCAGAAAAATTCAGATCTGCAGTGTTGGCGAAGGCTAGGCTGATATAAGCTGATTCATCAAGACTTTGTCAGAAGCTGAAAAACATTAGCTGCACAGTCGCTTATCACAACCCCATCTGCTTTTTATAACGACGGCTTAGACGGGCCAGCCGCAATTGATCCAGCACCAGCATTGCCAGAGGCCAACGGCGGATAGACCAAAATGGCAAAGCCTGGCCTAAGCGGCGTAACATCAGTCTTGTATAAGCCATTTTTGCCAGTGATTGCAGAGGTTTTTTGGCAAAACTAAAGGCAGGTAAAACCGGGCTTACTGCTTCGCCTTGCTGCCAGCGATTTGGTAAATCCGGCGCCAAAGCCAAAGCTGTAGCTATGCCTACTAAAGCAACCCCAGTTTGCAGCACCTGCTCTGCCACCTCTAACCTTTGAATACCGCCAGTCACCATCAACGGCATTTGCGCAGACTGCTGCAGTTCTTTGGCAAAGTCTAAAAAGTAGGCCTCACGCCCTAGCGTCGAGCCATCACGACTATCGCCTTGCATAGCCGGAGCTTCGTAGCTACCGCCTGATAACTCGACAAAATCCAGCATCAGCGGGTTGAGCCATAACAACACCTGACGCGCATCCTCTGTGGAAAAACCGCCACGCTGAAAGTCAGCTGAGTTTAGCTTCAGGCTGATAATAAAATTGGCGGGCAATTCATTACGCAATAAAGTGACCAGCTCCAGCAATAAACGGGCACGGTTTTCTAAAGGGCCACCGTACTGATCCTGACGCTGATTCACCAGCGGTGATAAAAACTGGCTAAGCAAATAACCATGAGCCGCATGAATTTGCACTCCGGTAAAACCTGCCTGCAACGCCAGTTGGCTACTCGACAAAAACTGTTGTTTAAAATCGGCTATATCATCCAGCGTCATAGCTCTGGGGCTGGCAAACATCTTTGAGAACTGGCCTAAATCTAAAGCCACAGCCGAAGGCGCTATCGCCTGTTGGCCCAAATTCGCTGGCATTTGTCGTCCAGGATGATTCAGCTGCAAAATCAGCTTAGTGCCGTTTTGTTGGCCAGCTTCTGCCCAGCTTTGGAACAAAGTTAAATCCGATTTGGCATCCAGTACCACACCACCTGGTCCTGTTAACGCTTTGCGGCTGATCATCACATTGCCGGAAATCAATAAGCCTGTGCCACCCAAAGCCCAGTGCCGATACAACTCAATCAACTGCGCCGACGGATTTTGCCCGGCAGCGGCCATATTCTCTTCCATAGCGGCTTTTACCAGCCGATTTTTCAGCAATACGCCATTGGGCAGGGTTGTGGCTTCAAACAACATAGTTACACCTCTTGGTATTAATTTTTTTAACCTTTATGGCAATTTCGCCCGAT
The DNA here is from genome assembly GCF_003990335.1 of Rheinheimera mangrovi. Classification (NCBI taxonomy): domain Bacteria; kingdom Pseudomonadati; phylum Pseudomonadota; class Gammaproteobacteria; order Chromatiales; family Chromatiaceae; genus Rheinheimera; species Rheinheimera mangrovi. Next base: position 4,282,295 of record NZ_CP034683.1, read on the forward strand.
ATAACGACACTGCGGTATCGATGGATGGGCAGGGACAAGCCCCTACGCCCCCGTTTCAATCTGGTGCTGACTGTAGGGGCGGGTCTTGCACCCGCCCGTCTCGAATCCCAATCCGATGTCAATAAAGGCCGCCTGACTTCAAGTACAACGCAAGTGTAAAGCTTCAACCTAGGTTGAGAGTCAAGCTTTACCGTGCCAAAATCCGGCCAGTATCCAGCAATATTTTTCTGCCGTAGGAAGAACAACATGTATCGTATTGGTCAACTTGCCAAACTACTCAATGTATCGGAATCAAAACTACGCTTTCTGGAACAACAAGGGGTGATCAGTCCGCTACGGGAAAACAGCGGTTACCGTTATTACAGCGAAGACAGCAAAAACCGGCTGGAAGTGATCTTAAAAGCTCAGCAAATGGGCTTTAGCCTAAAGCAAATCCGTTCAGTACAACGCCATAATCACAGCGGCGACCAACATCCGGTCGACTGCCAGTTACTATTGCCTCTGCTGCAACAAAAGCTGACAGAAATAGACCTGCAGATGCAGGAGTTACAGCAGCAAAGACATCAGATCCAGGAATTGGTTGGGCAGTTAAGCACTGCAACCACATAAAAACTGCATCCCTTCATTTACGTTCTTTTCTTACCACACAATTTGTAACCTTTCGGTATCAAAAAAACTTGACATTGATACCTTGAGGTTTCATATTGATACCTCAAGGTATCTAAACTTAATAAAAAAGGAACACTTATTATGGCTACGTGGACTATCGAAGATCAGGAAAATTGTGTGAAAGCGTCTCTTTTTGGTGCACTCTTTGTTGCGCTGATCACTGGCTTTCAACTGCTCAGAGACATCAGTTTATTTTGGTTTCAAATGAGTACGCTCAGCGATGTATTCGGTTTTGGCATTTTTCTCTCTCTGATTTATTTTTTGGTCAAAGTGAGGAAAATCCCCAAACTGCTGTCATACGGCTGGAGGATCCGGGAAATATGCGGTGATTTTCAGGACGAGTATTTACGCAGTCGTTTTCAGCGGGCCACCACACTGGCATTTCACTTAACGATTACGATAGCGTTTGCGGGGTATGCTGCAACCCATTTAATCAACAAACATGGTGACCCACAGTGGATCGCCTTCCAGCCTTTCTTATTGCTGTCGGTATTCATCGGCACCCTGAGCTTTTATCTGAGTTTGCGCACCGTGCTGGATGAGCAAGATGAAGCAGCGCAGGAAACGAATTAATGGAAGAGCAAACCCTGTACAACAGAATTGCAGAGCTGCGCGCGGCCAGAGGGCTGTCGCAGCAGCAACTGGCCGATGCCATTGGCGTATCACGTAAAACCATCAGCACAGTAGAAACCAGCCGTTTTACCCCTTCAGTGGTGATAGCGTTGCAAATGGCGCGTTATTTTGAAGTGCCGGTAGAACAGATTTTCAGCTTTGATGGGTTTCGTTAAAAGGGAATGTTTCGAAAAACTTCCATAGCCTTAGCTACAGAGTAAATTAATCCAGCGGGTTGTCGCAGCGCGCCAGGCCCGCAATGTCCGGCGTTTTGATGCCGTGCAACCAGACACAGCTCAGCGCTTTAACACCCAATGCCTTACCAGAAAAAGCCAGTTCTGTTGGTGCTGGCTGAGGCTATTCGCCACCATAAGATACTTCCAAAATTTATTCTTGTTCCTCAAATTATGATCTATGCTTACAGGCGAATTTCGGGACAATGTTCAATACCTCAATGTATTTCCTCGATAATTCATCCGTACGCAAGCTAGTCGGCAGCCTCTTGCATAAACATTAACCCAATGGAATATGCTGCAAAACATCGGTTTGAGCAGCCTTAGGAAATCATATGACTGCAAAAAAACAAGCTGTGGTCGTAGTACACGGTATTGGTGAACAACAACCAATGCAAACTATCAGGGACTTTGTCGAAGCGGTTTGGAAAGATGACGATAACCTGGAAAACCCTCAGTTCTGGAACAAACCAAGCACTGTTTCAAATTCATTTGAGCAGCGCAGGCTGACCACAGACACACCACTGCTAAAATCAAACCAAACCCCAGTGCGCTCCCGTATCGATTTTTACGAATATTATTGGGCGCATCATACTGTTGGCAGCAACTGGCAACATGTAACAGATTGGGCCAAAACCTTAGTGCTGTGTCCGCCCTGGAAGTATAAAAACCACCCGAAAAGCATTCAGCGCCTGTGGTATTTCACCTGGGCGATCTTTCTGTTGGTTGTCATATCACTGATCACTTTTGGGCTCTGTTTTAAACACATCAATGAACCCGCCAGCCAATGGTGGCTTTGGCTTATTGGTGGTACAGAAGCCGCCATGGTTTTTTTTATGGGTTGGGTTCAGTTGCGGCTGACCGAATATCTGGGAGATGTCGCCAGATACGTAAGGGCAGAACCTGAAAATATCAGCATCAGGCAAGCAATACGGGAAGGAGGCATCGATCTGCTGGAACGTATTCACCAAACCGGCGACTACGATCGCATCATTCTGGTAGGCCATAGTCTGGGCAGCATTATTTCCTACGACCTGCTAAACCATCTGTGGGCACGACATAACAAGTTCAAAAACCCGCAGAATGACAACAAAGCCACAGCGCTTTCGGCACAATCTATTGTTTTACTTAACCAATTACAGCAGTTAGCCACAGAATGTGGAACATCAAACTTTAAACAGCAGCAGTACCGTACTTTACAGCAGCAGTTGTTTTCACAGCTCTGTCAGGACGCTCCTGCGGGTAACTGGCTGATTTCTGATTTTATATCTTTAGGCAGCCCGTTAACCTACGCCGATTTTCTGTTGTTTGATAACGAAGAACAGTTCAGGCAACGTAAGCTGGACAGAGAATACCCCACCTCGCCCCCTGTGCCCGACAACCGTCATTTTTACTACAGCGAAGCTGGTCAGTATTTTTTGCATCACGCCGCCGTGTTTGCGCCGGTCCGCTGGACCAATTTGTATATGCAGCACAGCAGGTTCTACAAGGGCGATATTATTTCCGGCCCCGTATCACGACTTTTCAGCTACCAAAACGCAACAAACCCAGAGGATATTCAAGCTCCGACAGATATAGGCAATACGCCTATTCAGGAAATAGAACTGCCCTGGAAAGATATTTACAACGGGTTTTGCCACACCCGGTATTGGGAAAAATCCAGCACTAAACCCGGTGTGCCCAGCCACCTGCAACAACTGCGTAAAGCGCTATCCATTTACTGAGCAATAAGGACAAGTTATGAACTGCAAAAAACTAATTCTGCTACTGACTCTGAGTTTAGCGTTGGCAAGCTGTTCAAACACCTATGATCATAAAGATGCCGGTTGGCTGGATGTAAAACCAACACCACCGCTGCATCTGCTGGAAATCGATGACAACGATACAAATATTGAGGGGCTGCCAGAGGTTGACTACAACATCACAGACCAAAAAGTGTATAAGTTTGCTTATCTGGTGGAAGACACCATGCGCAAACGTGTGGACCATGGCCGTAAATGGGAAGAGGGCCTGTCGGCTATGCAGGTGATTCTGGCCGCTTTTGCGTCAGCATTTTCAGCCTCAACAGGTGTGCATCCGGATGTGGTCACCACATTAGCGGGGCTGAGCGCACTCACGCCGGATATAGCAAACATTATTAATGCCGGAGGAAAAGCCAAGGCCTATTCCCAGGGCTTAGAACTGATAGAGGCAGCTAACGCTAACTACATCAGGGCCAGAAGTGAAGCGGCTGCAGGTGCAAACGGGGCCATAGTGCCAGATTCACTCACTCCTGAAGGTGCAGCCTTATTTGTCAGCGTGATGTCGACGTTAAAAGTAATGAGAGACGCCTTACTACAAGCTCTGCCGAGCGAAGAAGACCTGGCCAAAGCGACAGGCAAATATAGCCTGTTTGCTTTGGATACAAATGTGCTTACCATTACAGAAACCCCGCTCAGCCAGTTCGCACCCGCAACAGAGACATCAATTAACCTGACGGAAGCTGCCCAGACTTATTACACCAAAGTGGTGAGTGTGGTCCGTGGCGCCAAGTTGGCGCAATGCAGCTCGGACTCCCCTGCTATTGCGCTGGTGGCTGATTGCACTGGATCTACTTTAACTATTGTGCCAAAGGCCCAAGGCACAGCAAATATTATGGTAGTCAGCGAAAACGGCAGCAGAGCTGTGGTTAAAGTAGAAATAGCCGTTGCGAAAGACGAAGAAGCCACAACTGAAGAATCGAAAGAAACTAAAAAAGCAGAACAGAAAACATAAAAGCCCAGCTGAGTCAGGTTTTGTTTTAGTGTTTTGAAGCACTACAAAGCCTGACTTATGGCGTTAAAAGGAAGTTTGGCGTTTCAGTCTTGCGATCTCCAGCTGAGCACCCTCTGCGTCCTTATGCAACTTCAGTTTTCACAGATTTTACTTTAACTCCACGGAAACAAATGATGGTACTGGGCGTTACGCTTCATGATGCGATAGGATTTTCGGGCAATATGCGCAAAATAAAGACCTGAACAAAAAAATCCCCAGCCTAACCAAGGAACAAGTTTTTCATCCGCTGTTATAGCAGCCTTTATTTGAGGGTAAGTTCTGACCACTTGCTGATCAATTTGTATTTCCCACACACTGTGGTATCTGTCATCAGAATAAATCGGACCATGAGTTTCATTTTCATACCGAAGCGACACTATCTTTTCACCTGCAGCCTCCAGCACTTTTTTCACCTTATCAGATGCCCCTGAATTACGAGAATAAGCAAACATCTGCGGCTGGTCTTTTAAAGCAAAACGCAAATCATAACGGTGTTTTTCCACCCAACTCAACTGCCCACTGGCTTGCAATAAATTGTCTTCGGCCTGAAGTTGTGAGTCATAAAACAACAGGAAAAAAATACCCATAGCCATAGAGAATAAAGACATTGCAGCCATACCAGGCCATTTGGCTTGTTGCATTAAAAAGTCCTGCTGTTATTCGTGAAAAGAGAACAAAGCTACCACAGCGGCTGCTTTGACACCGCCAGCCACATAATAGCCAGCACAGTTACAGGTAATGTCAGTAACGCCAGGTTAGTAAAACCTTTGTGGTAAAACTGAATTAAGTTCTGTTGCCTGCTGGTCAGCGCCTCACCCAAACTGCGCTTTTTGATGAGCTGTTGCACTTTCCAGTTACCTAGCCAGATATCGACAATTTCCAGCGGTACTATCAATAGCAACACCAGCAACAACTTGTTTTGCAACCATGGCATATCAATCCAGCCATAACCAAAAGCCATCCATGCACCGCTCATCAACAAGGTACAAAGCGCCAGATGCTCTAGCGTTAAGGTAAGGAAAAACACCTTATACACCAGCGATGTTCCACTACTTATTTCGCCCTGTTGCTGCTGAAAATACCGCAGTACCAACCATGACCCAAGCGCAGGGCCAAGCCACAAAATCAGCGAACCAATATGAATCACTTTTAGCAGGCTATACATCGGCTTTTATCCAAAGTTTATAAGCAATCAATACAAACCAGGCTGTACTAAGCGCCATACTAAAAGCAGTTAAAGCTTCGGCCAGTGCCATCTGTTGTAACGCTATCGCCATTGATAAACCAAGCCCTGCCACCCAAGCCAGAATACCGGGGAAAATCCAGAGTTTTAAGCCGGGTTTATGCAGCAGCAACAACAGCGTCAGAATTAAGCCACCTATGTTATACAAGCCATTACCAAGAAAACCCGTCAGGTGCATCGCCAACTGGTCAATAAAATGCAGTAACTCGACCGAACTGCTGGCACTTATCATGGCCGGAAACACAAAGGCATATAAAGTTTCAGCGGCAAGATCGGGCGCTATGCCAAGCGCAACCAACAACAACCCAAATTGCCGGACAGGGCTCTGCGGAATAGCAGATGCCAGCAGACAACAAAACAGCAATAAACTTAAAGCCGCCGCCATCCAAAACAGCCAGCCCAATTGCCATACCGCCAAATGACTTTGAATATAAGCTAAACGGACAGGCAAATCAGTCACCACAGGCAAACCCGGCCGCATAGGTCCAGCCATTAATAAGCAGGCGATAAAAATCACCACAGCTATCGCCAGAGTGCAGTAAAAATAACGGGGGCTCGGCATCAGACAGTCCTTGTGATAAAACGACACGCCATTCTAGCTGTGCTTTGCAGCGGAAATCTATTAAAGCAATGTCATTCACCAAGAGTGATAAAACAATGATAGCAAGCCCCTAAAAACGGATTATCGTAGCTAAAGTGCTGTATCACTTAGAATATAAACCAGCAGTCATCATCAGGTTGCTGAAAAAAGAAGTTAGGCAAATCAGCGTTGCTGCAACCAATCTTGTGTCAAAACCAACAACTCTTTTGCTTGCCTGATGCATTCAGCAACGGCAGCGTCCTCAACGAGATCGCCAGAATAATCAGCAACATTACGTTGTTTACGCAAGGCGTCCAGAACGATAAGCCTGTCTGTCTCTATGCCCACAGTTTTTATCAGTGACTGTAACATGGTCTGGTGGTGGCCGGGTTTACTGGTGAGGGTTCGAAACCCTGCGGCCTGCAATGCAGCATTCGACAGTTGCATAATGGCTTTGTATGCAGCATCAAAGCGGTTTTCATTACTTAATTCAGCAAGCTCTGAATACTTGATATTACGTTGCGCAGCTTCCGCAGCCGCTGAATAGCGGCGCTATCTGGGTTAATGCGTTCCAGCAGTTTGCCAATCAGATTGTCTAAGGTCATCCTTGTCTCCAGCGATCATCAGTAGCGGATTGGCAAGCAGTTCACGGATAAAACCGGATTGCTCTGCCAACGCTTTCTGCCATTCGGCTACGGAATATAGTTTAGGATTGATCTCGCGGCCAAGCTGTTGCTGTGCTGGATACAAGCTCTTCACTGCATCCACAAAACTCAGTTCACCCACCAACAGCAGGTCGATATCACTGCTGGCCGTTGCTTTGCCACTGGCGACAGAACCAAACACAGCAGCAAAGTTCAGCTGATCGGATACAGGCAACAAAGCCTGCCGTAACACATCAGCCAAACCAGTCGTTTTACGCAGAATACTGGCCAACTCCTCATACACCACACAACTGGTATCGGCCTGATAACACAGCTGATTCCCTTGCTGTGTTTTCTTCAAAATGCCTGCCTGTGCCAATTTCGTTAGCTCTTTATGCAAAGTGCCAGGCTGTGTGTCAGTTAAACGGGCAATTTCGCGCACATGCCAAGCCTCGTCGGGTTTCAGCAATAACAAACCCAACACCTGACGGCGATAACCTGTAAAAAGCAAATCCGTAAGAGCAGACATAGCAGCACCAAATGAAGCCAAATAAGCTACGAATGTAGCCTTTTAGGCTTCACTCGTCAATTTGTCTGTGGTTGAGTAATCAGCCGCCCCAAGGATAGCTCGCTAAAAGTCCCGAAAAACAGCTTGCCGTTTCTAAAAAGGTGATTTACCTTGGTTCTAAACGAGTTACAACCCTACCCAAAGTCATTGCTGTTGCAGTGCGGCGGCAAGTGAGCGAGTCCCCATGAACATAGATGCACTATGTGATTGGGGCGAAAGAACGCAGCCAACAAAGCTGCGGCGTCAAGGACGAAGAGTATGTAGCGAAGTTGCCGGAAAAGGAAGTTTGGCAGTTCAGTTCTTTTTGGCTTTTCAGCCTTTAGATCTCCCGCTTCATACCGTTTTTTTCTAACACCACTTCAGATTTAACTGGGGCACAGGGCGAGACCTGATACTGGTTTTATAAGGATGTTACATGCCAATTCTTAAAAAGGTTTTTCTATTAGTTTTTTTATCGCTACTTTCTATGAATGTCAGTGCCAGTAATCAGTTACAACTTTTTGGCTGTGACTCCTGCGATATACAGCAAATGCAACAAATAGCAGCGCTACAAGCTCCATTATTACAGTGTGAGGAAGGGATAAACCCTGATACGGGTGCTGCAGATAGTGAGCAGGGGGAAAATAATGCCACCTGTTACGCACCTACAAAAGATCTCTTTGTTGCTAATCCTTTGACAAAAAAGGCATTTAAGTACCGGGTTAAAGCTGACAACCTCAAAATGGGAGAACCCGGTTATGTTATGTCACTTTCAATCAATGCAGATGAACTAGAGATTATCCAAACCTATTACGACCTGCATCAAGCATTTACAACTAGTATTGCCGAATTAAGTACAACACCACCTGCTTCAACCTTGCCCAAAAGTGGAGTAAAAAACCACTTTGAAGCTTTTAGCAATACATCATCAGGCGTAAGCGAGGCTTGCCTTAACTCTGCTGCGGCATATCTTTACAGCTCAGAACAGAACAAAAACCGTTTATTAGATGAAATGCGAACTGCAATCAGAGCCGAGATGGAACGTCAAACATCGCGAGATTTTACGTCATCATTACCGTCTAAAGGCAGTGTTTCTGCCGGTAGCTTGACCATTACGGCAGGAACCAGGCCCGGAGTTTCTGGTATGGCGAGTGTTGCTGTTGAGCAACAATTTATTGAATATACATCTCTTATCACACCAGTAAGAGCCAGCAGTTGTAATGGTTTTGGACTGTGGTGCAAAGAGGGAGATGTGAATAACCAAATTCACTACAAAGTAACTTATAGCGGTGATATTACGACAAAAAGTATCAATACACTTTTACCGCATTTTCAGCTAAGAACAGATATCTCTAAAATTGAAGGGATTAGACCATCAACTTTATTTGGTGCGGCACAAGTTCGTATTGAAAACCCTGGCAGCTGCCTTGCACAACTAGTTCGTGAGGTAAAACCAGGTGATTTGAGCTTTGTAGACCTGGGTCCAATCAGCTCACCTGCTACCTATAATTTTGGTAAGGGCCCAGCAAGCTTTTGTACGCAATCTAAAACGGTGCGAACCTGTACAAATACAGGTGCTGCCAGCGCTTGTACTGATACAACATTTCTTGAATTAACAACCTGTAAATAACTGATCATTCGAATGTTTTAATCAGTTAAGCAAGTCGCGGCAGGAATGGCAATTATTGGCCCTGCCGCACAGAGCCTGACTTGCACCAATGACGCGCCCCACCCTATCCTGGGCAGTTCATTCGGGGTAAGGATGGACTATTTGCATCTCTTTTGCTCTCAAATCCCCAGCTGATGGTTTTGTGTTGAGTATTGGTTAAAGTAGGCAGGTTTAGCCGAGCGACAAAGTCAAAACAACTGTTTTTAAATCAACACCAAGACATTCGCCGCGAGTCCCGAAAAACAACTTGCCGTTTCTGAAAAGCTGCTTTACCTTGGTTCGAAACGAGTTACAACCATCGATAAGTTGCCGGAAAAGGAAGTCATGGCAGTTCAGTTCTCTTTGGCGTTTCAGCCTTTAGACCTTCCGCTTCATACCTTCTGCTTTTTATCCGCGACTTCAGATTTAATTGGGACAAAGGGCAAAACCTAAAGCCGGTTTTATACAGCAACACCCAATACTATATTTTGCTAACAAGGAACCTCATGCAAAACGAAGAACCTACCTATCTGGGCTCATGGCCACGGCTTGGCGCCTCATTGATCGACTCTCTGCTTATATTTCTTGTCACAGGCCCCCTGCTGTATATGGCCTATGGCGAAGCCTACTGGAACAGCGAAAAAATGATTCAGGGGCCTGCTGATTTTTTATTGTCCTGGCTATTTCCGGCGTTAGCTGTAGTGCTGTTCTGGATAAAAACCCAAAGTACCCCGGGGAAAAAACTGGTGTCAGCCATTATTGTCGATGCCCGTACCGGCAATAAACCAAGCACCAGCCAATATATCTGGCGCTACTTTGGCTACTTTGTCGCGGCTATTCCGTTTTTTATTGGCCTGTTGTGGGTAATCTTTGATAAAAGAAAACAAGGCTGGCACGACAAACTGGCCGGAACTGTGGTGATCCTGCAAGCCAAACCCCAAGTCGATGACAGTGGTTTTAAAGGCTAATTCAGCGCGACAAGGACAAGAGGCAAAGCAAAACCCCTGCTTTGCTCTTTTCCAGTCAGTCCCCAAAAACAACTTGTACTTACCACAACGCTGTTTTAACTTGGTTTTATTCAACAGCGACAGCAGACACTTGCCGGGGTTTAACTTTGCTTGAAGTGGAAGAACTGCAGGAGAAGGCAACTCAGGGCCGCACACAACCCTGGCTTTGTCGGTTGTCTGATGATCAGCTGTATTACATTAAAGGCCCGCAAGCCACCACCAAAGGTTTAATTAACGAAGCGGTGTGTGCGTTCTTAGGCAAAGCTTTTGGCCTGAATGTGCCAGCACATCATGCCGCTTACTTACCTGCACAGCTACTGACTTATCATGATACAGCGCGTCAAATACTGGGCGACGGCAACTCTGTAGTTTTTGCTTCGAGGCAAGTGAAAGGCATGATTGAACTCTCGCCTTCATCACAGCAAAACCTGCCCACACAATTCGCAAAAGATTTATTTCTGTTTGATTATTGGATCTAAAACGAAGACAGAACTATGGGCCAAAGCGGTGGGAATCCGAACTTATTCCTGGACGGGCGTTCCAACAGTTATGTAGTGGTGGATCATAATCTGGCTTTTGACCCAAACTACAACTTTGCACAAAATGCACCATTACACCTGGGTTACCCGTTTTGGTTTAACCAGCAGCACGATCAACTTTGGCGTGACTATTACAGTCCTAAGCTAGAGATTGCGCTCGACGGTTTAGCCCAGTATGCTGCCAGTCTGCCGGAAGAATGGTTAGCTGAGGAGCCTGATTATCTGGCTCATATTTCAGCCACTTTGGCATTGTTCAGAACAAACGATTTTTGGGAGGCTCTGATATGAAGACTTTATATCAGTATGCAATAGTAAGGTTTTTACCTCATGCCGAGACGGGCGAATTCGCCAACGTCGGCATAGTGCTGTGCGCTCCTGAACAAGCTGCTTTTGAATTCCGCTTAGCTCCAACCCGCTTTGCCCGCGTGACCGATTTCTTTGAAGATGTTGAAGGTAAGTTATACAAAACCACTATTACTACAGTGCAAAACGAGCTAAAACGCATTAAAGACTACACCACCACTGTATTACCCAAAGAGTTGGTGGCAGCAATGCAGGAATTGGTGCGACCAAGGGAAACGCTGGTGCGTTACTCAGACCTTCGCACTATGTACGTGGATAAAAAGCCAGCCGAATTAGCAGACCATTTATTTGAACAGCTGGTTCACCGTACTTTTTTAACCGAAGAATATCAGGAACAGTTAATGGTTCGCGCCATCAGAGCGCAGCTGAAAACTGAAAAGCTGACTCATTTTAAAAAGCAGGCACTTGCTGGCCGCTATGACGAAATAACCTTCCCACTGGTAGCAAAAACCAACGACACCTTTGTGATCCGCCCTCTGGCATTCCAGCATAAAAATGCCGGAAAAATTCTGGATCACGCTCAAACCTGGCTGGGACGCTTTGACCGTTTAGCGCAAAACGATGTACTGAAAAAAGACAACATACTGCTGCCATTGCAAGGCCCAACACAAACCAACACTAAACTGGCAGGCGCTTTTAAAGAGGTAGAGCAAGAGTTTGCTCAGTGTGGCCTGCATACCATTCGTTATAACGACACCAAAGCTATTACCGCTTTCGCCAAACAGGCTTTAACGGCTGATGGTTTTCATCTGGCGCATTAACCTCTTGGTTAAACCGTCCCGAAAAAGAGCTTGCTGTTTTATTCGCGCTGAATTAACTTGGTTCGAAACGAGTTACAACTATAAAGAAGTTGCCGGAAAAGGAAGTCATGGCCGTTCAGTTCTCCTTGGCCTTTTAGCCTTTAGATCTCCCGCTTTAAATCTTCTATTTTTTATCCGCGACTTCAGATTTCACCGGGGCACAGGGCAATACCTGACAGCGGTTTTGCCAACTAAAGGAACTATGTACATGTTGACCTTATATCTACTACAGGTGCTTGGCGTCAGTGTGATAAGTGCATTACTGGCAAATAGAAAGACCACTACTCCTGCTTTAGCCACTTTATTAGGCTTTGTGTTGTCTTTTTTACCTGTGATAGGGCTCTGCTATGTGGCAGTTTTGGTGTTGAAACAAGACGTCCAACAAAGAGCCTGAGGTATGCCTAAAATTGGAGGACTTGTCTCATATACGTGGTAAAACCTGACACAGGTTTTGATATAAAGAATAAGGATGTACCGTGAAAAAACTATGGATAGCGACACCACTACTGGGCGCTGGATTATGGCTTATCTATCCCTCTTCTGACCCAGATATTCCTCAGCTTGAGCCAAAGTACGCAGAAAAGGCCTTCATTTTTAACGAAATATCGCGCCTTGGCTGTGAAATATGGAGCACAACCAACATCAGATGGCAGCATTTTACGAAGGGCGAGAGTTCTGAGCATTCTTTATTGCTTTATAAAGAGCTTGAGCCACTGCTGGAAGAGGTAGGTTCAGACTCGATTGTCATTGAAGGTAATACAAACTGCAGCCTGTACTTACCCGTATGGGGATACGGTTTTGCTGGCGACTCTAACGAAATGGGGCTCAGATTTCAGCCAGAACAGCTTTACCCTTTTAACCCCGCTATTCACTTAAAAGAAAACCGCGATATGAAAACAGATATCAGGTTTACCAAAGCATTGGCCAACGGCTGGTTTATCGACTACAAATTCGACTAGCAACAACAATGCTTCGCCTCAGTAGTGAGTCGTCACCACTTGCAAGTCCCGAAAAACAACTTGTGCTTTGGTTTCAGTTGTTCTAATTTGGTTCTATTCAAGCCACTAAAGATGGCTGCAGTTGCCGGGAAAGGACGTCATGGCATCAACCTCCTATCAAGCTTTTGAAACCGCTATCGCCGACGCCGAGCGTCTGCTAGTGCTGTTCGATAAACTACCCAAACCAGAACAACAAACCAATGAAGTACTGAAACGTGCTGCGCTTATTATGACGCTGACGGCATGGGAAACTTATATTGAAGCCTGGCTAAACGAACAACTCTGCCAAAAGATTTCAGTGCTTAAAGGCAGCTTTGCGGGCGACTATATTCAAAAGAAATTGGATCAGGACATTAAGCGGCTCAATAACCCCAATTCTGAAAAAGTCAGGCAACTCAGCTTGGAATTTCTGCAACGCGATATCACAGAAAGCTGGGTGTGGAACGGCTATCAACCCAAAATAGCATGCACCCAACTCAATAGCTGGTTAAGTAAACGTGGTGATGCTGTGCATCAAGGCCGTAATAACGCCGACCCCAAAGTCCCGCATTTAATTAAACGAGACGAAGTGGAAAAAGCGATTAAGTTTTTTAAAGAATTAGTCAAAGTGACGGATGGGGTTGGTTTGTAGTGTGGGGTACAGAGTATGACACTGTTTTTGGGTTGATTAGCATAGGTAATAATATGAAATTTATAGGTACATATATCGAGTTTGAAAACAAACTAAAAAAAATTATCGACCTCGGAAACTTGAAAAAACTAAATGAAAATCAGATCCAATTAAGAATCCATAACGGCGCAATTATGAATTGGTATCCGAGTACAGGAACAATTAATTTTCAAGGACCATCCGTATTATGCGAGCAACTGAGTAAAGAAGTATCCGACCTATTAAATAATTATCAAGAAGATCAATTAACTACAGTACAGACTCCCCCCTTACAAGTCACAGATGCTTTGTCTAAACTTAATAATCAATCTCATGATTTTAATGACTCAGAATTAATAATTGGATTAGTTGGTGCAGTTGGTACTGAACTTGAAAATGTTGTGAGAGTGATCTCTGAGAGACTTCAAGCTTTTAAATATATCGGTGAAGAAATTAAGATTTCTCGGGACGTTATCCCAAAACTAACTGATTTGCCCGAATTTCAAAATGATAACTATCTTCGAATTGACACTTTGATGACAAAAGGTAATGAGATTCGAACAAATGCCGAGGATAACAGTATCCTAGCGTTGACAGCAGCAGCAAAAATAAACCAGATAAGGACTCAGCGTTCTAAAAATGGAGAACCAGAGCCGTTGAGAAGAAGCGCGTTTATCATTAGCTCATTAAAACATCCCGATGAAGTTCAAGCATTAAGAAAAATTTATTCAAATGGTTTTTTTCTTATAGGTGTTTATTCAGATCAGAAACGTAGGCACGAGTACCTTACTAAGAACAAAAGAATAGAAAATAATAATGCTTTAAAACTTATTGAGCGAGATGCTGACGAATCACTACATTCAGGTCAGCATACAAGAGACACATTTCATCTATCTGATTTTTTTGTGAACTTTGATGGAGATGCAGATAAACTCCAAAATGATATTTGGCGGATTATAGACCTTGTATTTGGAAAACCTTATGTAACACCAACATTTGAGGAGTTTGCAATGTTTATGGCTTTCTCCTCTTCCCTACGGTCTGCAGATTTGTCAAGACAGGTAGGTGCCGTGATGACAAAAGATCGTAATATTATTTCTACAGGTGCAAATGACGTCCCTAAATATGGTGGAGGGCTCTACTGGCCTGAATATAATGCCGAGACATCAAGCATAGAAGATTCAGACGATGGACGAGATTACAAAAGAGGGTTTGATTCCAATGCAGCAGAAAAGAAAGCCATAATTCAAAATATTTTGGATAAAATTCCAGAAAGTGATAGAGAAACGTTCAAAGGATACCTTGAGAAAAGCAGAATTAAAGATATTACTGAATATGGCAGAGTTGTTCATGCAGAAATGGAGTCAATACTAGCTTGTGCCAGAAGTAATATCAGTACAAAAGACGCTGAACTGTTCTGCACGACTTTTCCATGCCATAACTGTGCAAAACACATCATCGCTGCAGGTATAAAACGAGTTGTGTATGTGGAGCCTTATCCAAAAAGTAAAGCATTTGACTTTCATTCAGACTCAATCTCACAGGCAGACTCTGCCGATGCAGTTAAGTTTGAACCATTTGTAGGGGTTGGTCCTCGCAGCTTTTTCAACCTATTTTCGACCAGCCTAGGTAGCGGATACCCAATCACAAGAAAAACAAAAGCTGGTGAAACAGTTAGTTGGGATGAGGGGACTACCAATGTGCGAATGCAAATGCTACCTTCATCTTATATAGAACGAGAAACGCTCGCAGCAACATCTGTTCAAAGTTATATAACACAACATAGGGAACCCCGAAATGGATGATAAACAACAATTCCTAGAGCATCTCAATAAATCAACCCAAGCAGTGTTAAGTTGGCCATCGTGGAAAAAAGAGATTTTTTTGAATTTACGAGAAGGACACGCTCAGGAGTACACAAAACCGAAAACTGAGTCTAACTCTCAAGTTGAGTTAAAGCCTGCATGACGCAGGCTCAGATTAATGACAAACCCCACCTTTTTGATGGGGTTTGTTTTTTTAAGGACTTTTAGCGCGAGTTTTACGACAGTTGACGGCTGAAGCTCGATGACTTCATGACTGAGTGTTTTGGCACGTTGGGTTGTTCTGAAGAGGTCTGGTCGTGTGTCTGTGGTCGATTAGCAGGTGTTTGAAGGGCTTCTTCCTCAGGCGGCCAGTAGCAACGCCATTTTTTTGATGTTTTGCGCGGTGCCTGCCATCAGGCATTGCATTTGTACGTTCTGTAATCCTCTGAAGCGTGCATATCGGTGACCATGATGTTGTTTAGCGTCTGCGAAGCTACGCTCTACCGTCTCTTTTCGTCGTTGGTAGATTTTCTTACCCCAAGCGCTGAGTCTCGTCTGGTTTGCGGCTTCTTTGGCTTGCTCAAACACATGCCGCGTCAACACTTTGGTCTGGTTTTTACTGCGCGTGCATTGTTTGAGTAACGGACAATTCCTGCATATCGCCGGGTCTGATTTGTATTCGTGGTATCCATCACGGTTGGTGGTGCTGTACTGAAGACTCTGACCTTGTGGGCAGAGGTAGCTGTTGCTGTCTTTCTCATAGCTGAACGCACTTTTACGCAGCAGTCCCTTGCCTTTATTCGGTCGACGATACCCCATCACAGGTTCAATCTGGCGCTCTTGAATTAAGTGACACAACATGGCCGTGTTGTAGCCAGCATCTAATCCGACCGCCACCGGGTTCAGGTCAAAACGCTCCAGTTGCCGGTCTAATCGGGCAAGGTAAGGTTGACTGTCGTGCACATTACCAGGGGTTGCAAAGGTATCGGTGATAAGGCCATGTTTGCCGTCGACGGTTCTGTGGTCCAGGTAGAAGAAGCCTTGTGGCTTGCCTTCGCGTGTCATAAATCCACTGTCCGGGTCCGTGGTGCTACTCTTGATAGATTGCAGTTCACAGACCTGTTCTTGCTTCTCCTTCAGCGGCTTTTTTCCGGCGACTTTACGCTCCTCCTCAACCGCTTCATTCAACTGCCTGATGTACGCAGATGTGCTGGCAGACACCAGTTTATTGATGGACTTCCCCTTGTTCGCACTGGCTTTTAAATGGGTGCTGTCGGTGTACAGCGTGCGTCCTCCAATCAGATGGCGGGATATGGCCTGCTCCACAATATGGTCAAAGATACGCTGAAATACATCAGTGCCATTAAAGCGGCGGATACGGTTCTGGCTTAAGGTCGAGGCATCCGGCACTTTATCCGTCAGGCTCAACCGTAAAAACCAGCGATAGGCTACATTGACTTCGATTTCCTGCATCAGTCGCCGCTCACTTGGCACACCAAATACATAACCGAGCAGCATGATTTTAAACAGCACCACAGGGTCAATCGCCGGACGGCCATTGTCTTTGCAATAGAGGTGAGCCACTTCAGCGCGGATAAATTCAAAATCAATAGCAGTATCAATCTTACGAACCAGATGGTCTTTAGGAACCAGTTGCTCCAAAGTTACCATCTCAAGCTGATATTGTTGGGGAGATGTGTCTCGTAACATAGATAATCAGTCCTGTGTTGAACTGATTCTATTAGATCAAAGGTCTGGAGCTACGTCCAGACCTTTGTCAGCAGTCTGAGCCTGCATGACGCAGGCTTTAATCTATTCATTCATCTAACAAAAAGCCTTAACTGAATCCCCGCGTCAACATTGTCACTTCACTTCGAAACTAATATCGCTTTCAGATCTGACACAATCTCTGTAAACAGCTCTGGCTTGCCTAGTTGACAAAAAATCAAATGTGCAGAAATTTAGTTGACAAAATTAAAATAAAGCACAAAATAAACACATCAACTGCATAGGACTTTAGAAGATGACAACTACCCAACCTACCGATTTTTCTAAAGATCTGACGATTGATCGTTTAGAAACCTTGTGTGAGTGCGTGTTAGATACTGTAAGGGAAAGCCAGCTAGATGCGAGTTCGCCAAATGACACGGCTTGGACAAAAGGCTGCTTGTCATATGGCCGACTGCAAGGGCTTATGAAACGCCTTGCAATAGATAAAGACTATCCTTGGCTAACTTTAGCTAACAATACAATGGACTTCACCGCAAAAATCGGCAGCACATATATCCAGTTTATTGTTGATGATGCTTTTAGTCCGAAAAAGACACATCGTTTAAAAACTAATGCTTTAGAAAATATGCAGATTAGTCTCGATTTGGAAGATAATAATCAAACTCTCGCTGTTGTCTGGAGAATCTTTGTAGGCCTTAGCGATGCAGGAGTTGGAGTCAGTCCTAGCGCGACCCTGATTGGTTTTGATATCAACCAAAATCCTCTTTGTATTTGGCAGTATGAAACAGTATCTAAAGTTCCTATGGGCGTAAACGTTGTTGAGCCATCAGAAATCGAAGAGCCTGTTGTAACTCGTAAAATCCGTAAAAATGATGATAATTTAGCAAATGGAACTTAATTTTTTTGAATTCCCCGGAAACTTCAATTGCGAACAATTAAGACTTGCTCGTATAGCTTCAGGATATTCTCTGAGTGAGATCGGAGAAGCATTAGGAGTAACAAGACAGTACGCTCACAGACTTGAAAACGGAGCTACACCATCTAAAGAACAGTTAAGTGAGCTGTCACAAATTCTTAACGTCTCCGAAGCTTTTTTCTTTGGTAGCCGCAAAAAACCAATTGAAGTGGATCAATGTCACTTTAGAAGTCTTCGCTCATCTACAATGACATTAAAGAAAATGGTTATGGCTCAAGTAGAAATATTTGAAGATAATTTTCTGCGATTATTAAATGAAGAGGTAGAGTTTCCTGAAGTAAAACTGCTCGTTGCCGAAGATTTAGATATCAGTTCAGTAAATCTGATAGAACAAATAGCTGAAAGATTCAGACGCGAAACTGGACTAGGGCTCGGACCGATTTCAAACGCCGTACGATTTTGCGAATCAATTGGATGTTTGGTTTTAGATTTAGCTGATGCAGATGAGAAGATTGATGCATTTTCTATTTTTAATCATAGGCCTTTGATTGTAAGAAACTCATCAAAGCAGAGCCCTGGTAGACAAAGGTTTGATGTAGCACATGAGCTGGGTCATTTATTAATGCACCAAGGTATTGAAACTGGATGCCGAAAAACAGAAGAACAAGCAAACAATTTTGCCAGCGCATTTTTAATGCCTAGGATTTCATTTAGCTCTGAATTCCCCCAAATGCGTGGCCAATATTTCAATTGGTCAGTCTTAGAAGACATGAAAGTACGTTGGGGGGTGAGCCTTAAAGCAATTATTTACCGAGCAAGCAAACTGGGGCTAATATCTCCAGAAAAAGCAGCCTCTGGTTTTACATATTTATCCAGAAGTGGACAAACTAGAGAAGAAAATGGTGATGAAAGATTGAGCTTAGAAAGACCAACAGTCATCCAAAAAGCCATTGATATACTTGATTATTCTACGTGGAGAACACTAATAACACAGAGTGGACTCAATGAGTTCACATTAACTCAACGATATACACTGAAAGTTCCTCAACCTCATCTTAGGATCGTTGAATAAATCAACGAAATCCAGCATTCAAACGGCGTGACGCAAAGCAGTTTGCGTCACGAAAGACCGGCCTCACCCAGCCGTCAAAAACACCTTATAAGCCCCATTACTAGTCACCAACCGATACTCATAGCCCAATGTATCCAAATGCTCGGCTATCTCTTCATGATCAGCTATCTCAAACCCTGCCAAAACATCGCCAGTAGCAGCCCCATGATTACGATAATGAAACAGGGTGATATTCCATTTTTCGCCCAGGGTGTTGAGGAAGTTCATTAACGCGCCTGGGTATTCCGGGAAGTTGAATTGATAGACCTGCTCTTTGACTAAACGCGGTGGCATGCCGCCGACCATATGGCGGACGTGCAGTTTGGCCAGTTCGTCGTCGGATAAGTCCTGATAGTCGTAGCCTGCGGCGGACAAAGCTTGATTGACCTGTTGCAGTTCTTCTGCGCCGTGGCGTAGTTTGATGCCGACAAAAATATGGGCTTTGTTGTCGCTGGCATAGCGGTAGTTAAATTCGGTGATGGCGCGGCCGCCTAAGGTTTGGCAGAAACGGCGGAAGCTGCCTTTTTCTTCCGGAATAGTAACGGCAAATACTGCTTCTTTTTTCTCGCCCAATTCGCATCGCTCTGACACATAACGCAAAGTATCAAAGTTCAGGTTAGCGCCGCTTAACACTGCACTCAGGTTTTGCGTTTGGCTAGCAGTTGCCGCATATTTTTTCAGGCCAGCTAAAGCCAAAGCACCAGCAGGTTCGGCTACTGCTCGCAGGTCGTCAAAGATATCTTTGATGGCGGCACAAATTTCGTCGCTGGAGACTGTGATCACATCGTCGCAGTATAAATGCGCCAGTTTAAAGGTCTCGTTGCCTATACGTTTTACCGCCACACCGTCGGCAAATAGTCCTACTCTGTCTAAAGTCACAGGCTCGCCCGCGTCCATTGCAGCTTTTAAGCAGGCGGCGTCGTCTGGCTCTACCCCTATTACTTTTACGCCTGGCATCACGGCTTTGATATACACCGCCATACCGGCCAATAAGCCACCGCCGCCAACCGGAATAAAGACTGCGTCCAGCTTGTTATGTTGGCTGAGCAGCTCTTTGGCGACTGTGCCCTGGCCTGCGATCACGTCGGCATCGTCAAAAGGTGGAATATATGTGGCGCCCTGAGTTTGGGATAACTCGATGGCAAACTTATTGGCTTCGTCAAAGGCGGTGCCGTGCAGCAGCACTTTGCCGCCAAGGGCTTTGACTGCAGCCACTTTAATTTCCGGTGTGGTGATAGGCATCACTATAGTAGCGTTCAGGCCCAGTTTGCTGGCAGACAAAGCCACACCCTGGGCATGATTGCCTGCAGATGCGCACACTACGCTGGCGCCTGGCTGTTGCTCACGCACTTTATGCAATTTATGAAAAGCGCCACGCAGCTTAAAGGAATACACAGGCTGCATATCTTCACGTTTTAACAGCACATGCTGGCCAATACGCTGACCCAGTTTTGGCATAGCCTGCAGCGGGGTTTCTATCGCAGCCTGATACACAGGCGACAATAAAATTTCCCGTAAATACTGCTGCATCAAAGTTGGATTAGGCGCAGGGCGCTGCCAGTCGGCTGCCGTTTTACCTTGATCTTTTACAGCGTCTTTTACAGAGTTTTGTACGGCACCCGGCTCTTTATTAACGGCACTCATAGGTCTTCCAATTTACTCAAATCACGCACTGCGCCTTTGTCGGCACTGCTTGCCAGCATAGCGTAGGCCTTTAAGGCCGGGCTGACGGAGCGCACGCGATCTACAGGTTTCCAGGCCAGTTTGCCTTTGGCTTCCATAGCGGCACGGCGCTCTGCTAATACTTCGTCGCTGACACCAATAGCTATGCTGCGGTTTGGAATATCAATGGCGATGGCGTCGCCTTCTTCGACCAGACCTATGGCGCCGCCGCTGGCGGCTTCTGGCGATACATGGCCTATAGATAAACCCGAAGTACCACCAGAGAAACGGCCGTCTGTGATTAAGGCGCAGGCTTTGCCTAAGCCCATAGATTTTAAGTAGCTGGTTGGATACAACATTTCCTGCATGCCAGGGCCGCCTTTTGGCCCTTCGTAGCGGATGATCACCACGTCGCCTGCAACAATTTTTCCAGCCAGAATGGCCTCTACAGAACTGTCCTGGCTTTCAAAAATACGGGCGCGGCCGTTAAACACTAGGTTTTCTTTTTCCACACCAGCGGTTTTTACAATACAGCCGTTCGGCGCTATGTTGCCGTAAAGCACAGCCAAACCGCCGTCTTGTGAATAGGCGTGTTCTTTGCTGCGAATACAACCTTCAACCCGGTCGTCGTCCAGCGTTGGGTAACGGCAATCCTGCGAAAAAGCTTTAGTGGTACGGATACCGGCAGGGCCAGCGCGGTAGAAGTCTTTTACCGCCTGATCCTGGGTGGTCATAATGTCGAAGCGTTCTAACACGTCACCGAGAGAAGAACCGGCCACATGAGGTGTATTTGGGTTGAGTAAACCGGCGCGGTTTAATTCGGCCAGAATGGCAATAACACCACCGGCGCGGTGTACGTCTTCCATATGGTATTTTTGCGTGCTCGGCGCCACTTTGGATAAATGCGGCACTATGCGCGACAAACGGTCTATGTCGTTCATGCCAAAATCCACTTCGGCTTCAATAGCTGCGGCCAGTAAATGCAGCACTGTGTTGGTGGAACCGCCCATGGCGATATCCAGCATCATGGCATTTTCGAAGGCAGTTTTATTGGCGATATTACGTGGCAAAGCGCTGGCGTCGTTGTCTTTATACCAGCGGTTGCATAAGTCCATAATGCGCTCACCAGCACTGATAAACAGCGCTTTACGATCGCTATGGGTCGCCAGCATAGAACCATTGCCCGGTTGGCCTAAACCCAAAGCTTCGACCAAGCAGTTCATCGAGTTGGCGGTAAACATACCAGAGCAGGAACCACAGGTTGGGCAGGCGCTACGTTCAATTTTTTCGCTGTCTTCATCGCTGACATTCGGGTTAGCGGCCGACACCATAGCGTCGACTAAATCCAGCTTGATAATTTGGTCCGACAGTTTGGTTTTGCCTGCTTCCATAGGGCCACCAGAGACAAAAATGGCCGGGATATTCAGGCGTAGCGCAGCCATTAACATGCCAGGGGTGATTTTGTCGCAGTTGGAAATACAGACCATAGCGTCGGCGCAGTGGCCATTGACCATATATTCCACCGAGTCGGCGATGATTTCGCGGGACGGCAGGCTGTACAGCATACCGCCGTGGCCCATGGCGATGCCGTCATCTATGGCGATGGTATTAAATTCTTTGGCGATACCACCTGCTTCTTCAATAGCTTCAGCCACCAGTTTGCCTAAGTCGCGTAAATGCACATGGCCAGGCACAAACTGGGTGAAGGAGTTCACAACGGCAATAATAGGTTTACCAAAGTCGGTATCTTTTACCCCTGTGGCACGCCATAAAGCACGGGCTCCCGCCATATTGCGGCCTTCAGTAGTGGTGGCGGATCTTAACTTTGGCATATTTAGGTAACTCCAATTTGTTTTGTTCCCCTGCGTACTTGGAACCGCAGCGTTGTTGACTTCGCTCCTCGCCCCAGTCACATAGACTGCTATGCTCCTGGGGTCTCGCTCGCTTGTCGCCTAGCTGCAATCCCAATTACTTTGGGGTGCATTTAACCTTCGTACTTGAAGCCACAGCGTTGTTGACTGCGTTCTCTCGCCCCAGTCACATAGACGACTATGCTCCTGGGGCCTCGTTCGCTTGTCGCCTAGCTGCGACTCCAATTACTTTGGTTACAGTTTGTTTGATTCATGCTCTGCTACTTGATATTTGACGCAGAGCCTTATTTATTTTTCTTAAGTTTAGCGGCTTAAGCTCGCATTGATCCTGCTTCGGCTTGTGTTAGTTCAGACTCAACACAATCCAGATATTCGATATCGTATAACTTGTTTAACTGATTGGTCAGCAGGCTGATAGGTTTGTCGCTAACGATAGACAAAGTCACCAGTAAGCCACTGAAATCGGCCATTGGTTTCATTTCCATACCAGCCACTTCAAAGCCACGGTAACGGGTAACCTGCAATAACCGCTCTAATACCACAGGTTGGTTTTTAGTCTGAATGGTTAATACGTGGTTCATTGTGCTTTCTCCGTTAACATATCCTGATTGGCTGCACCTGGCGGTACTAAGGGCCAGACGTTGTCTGTTTCATCGATTCGAACGTGTAATAAGTATGGGCCTGGCCAGGTAAACATGGCTTCCAGCGCTGGTAATACTTCGTCTTTACGGCTGATGCTGTGGCCTGGTATAGCAAAAGCAGCAGCTAAAGAGACAAAATCCGGGTTGTCGGATAAATCGGTTTCGCTGTAGCGTTCGTTAAAAAACAGCTCCTGCCATTGTTTCACCATACCTAAACGCTGGTTATCAAC
The DNA here is from genome assembly GCF_003990335.1 of Rheinheimera mangrovi. NCBI lineage: Bacteria > Pseudomonadati > Pseudomonadota > Gammaproteobacteria > Chromatiales > Chromatiaceae > Rheinheimera > Rheinheimera mangrovi. The sequence continues at coordinate 4,305,587 of NZ_CP034683.1, forward strand.
AATGACAATCTTCACAGGTAAACGGAAACGCTTGATGGTGCCCAGTTCCTGCACATTCATCATAAAAGAGCCGTCGCCGCTCACTGTAACTACCGTATCTTTTGGCCTGGCCAACTGCGCACCTATAGCCGCTGGTAAACCAAAACCCATAGTGCCTAAACCGCCACTGCTTAAATGATTACGTGGATGACTAAAGCTCATATGCTGCGCCACCCACATTTGATGTTGGCCGACGTCGCAGCACACCACTGAGTTATCTGGCAACCGCTCGCTTAACTGTTTCAGCATTAATGGCGCGAAGATACGTTCGCCCGGATGGTCATATCGCCAACCATGTTGCTGTTTCAGCTTCACGCAATGTTTTAACCAGTCTTCACAGTGAGTGGGTACTGACATAGCCGGCAATAACTGACGTAAATCCCCTAGCATGGCGCATTCGGCACGGCGTAATTTGTGCAGCTCAGCTGGGTCTATATCGATGTGAATGACTTTGGCGTCCGGCGCAAAAGCGGCCAGTTTGCCTGTAACACGGTCATCAAAACGGGCGCCTAAACAGATTAATAAATCGCTTTGCTGCACCGCCAAATTCGCAGCCTGAGTGCCGTGCATACCTAACATGCCTAAGTAATAGGCATTAGATGGCGGAACTGTACCCATGGCTTTTAAAGTGGTCACAGAAGGCATTGGGCTGGCAGCTAAAAAGTTTTGCAGTTGCTCCACCGCATCGGCCATATGCACACCACCGCCTATGTAGGCGATAGGCCGTTTAGCGTTTTGGATTAACAAACGTGCCTGATCCAACGCCGCTGCCGGTAAAAACTGATGCTGGGCTGAAGCAGCATCTTCAACTAAACGTGGCTTAAACTGCACTTCGGCCAGTTGCACGTCTTTAGGAATATCAACTAACACAGGGCCTGGACGACCTGACATGGCCAGCTCAAAAGCTTCGTTTAAGGTGTGTTCCAGTTCGGTTACGTCTGTCACCATAAAGCTGTGCTTAGTCACAGCCAGGCTTAAACCTAAAACGTCAACTTCCTGAAACGCATCTGTGCCCATCACGGCCTGCGACACCTGACCTGTGATGGCCACTAAAGGCACTGAATCTAATAAAGCGTCGGCTAAGGAAGTGATCAGGTTAGTAGCGCCAGGGCCAGAAGTGGCCATACAAACGCCAACTTTGCCTGAACTGCGGGCATAACCTATGGCAGAAAAAGCCCCACCCTGTTCATGACGGCACAGGTAGTGTTTGACTTTGCTCTGATACAGCGCGTCGTAGATTGGCATAATAGCTCCGCCAGGATAGCCGAAGATATGTTCGACTCCCTTTTGCTCCAGCAGCTTAATAACCAGTTCTGCGCCTTTCATCATCCCGTCCTTATTTCATTGCACCCTGGGTTACCGACATTGCTTTGACTGTTGAAAACTATCCGGCTCCAGCTCGGCTGCTGGACGGGCGGGGACAAGCCCCATCCGGCTCCGACTCACCTACTGGACGGGCGGGGACAAGCCCCATCCGGTTCCGACTCACCTGCTGGACGGGCGGGGACAAGCCCCATCCGGTTCCGACTCACCTGCTGGACGGGCGGAGACAAGCCCCATCCGGTTCCGACTCACCTGCTGGACGGGCGGGGACAAGCCCCGCCCCTACGGTTTTTGTTTTCATTGGCCCTGCAATGTCAGTTGCTTTGGGCATTTATCGTGTTGTTGTCAGTACAACAAAACCTGTTTCGAAATTTCCGGGGACCTTAAAACACAAAACCCCCGGACCTTTCGGTGCGGGGGTTTTGTTGAGAATTTTTTTGCTGCTTAAAATTCCAAACGCGAGCCCCCGCAGTGACTAATCACCACGATTACGAGGACCACAATAATGTTCAGAATAGAAGCTAAACGCATTTTTAAATTTTAACTCTTTGGTTAAGTTTATTTTTTACTTCGGCGGTGTTTTTACGTTAGGTGCCGAAAATTTATGCCTATAGAAATAGCCGTCTAACCATCTTAAGTCAACAGATATTTTTGCTTTTGGCCAATTTTTGTAAAAAAATTACAAAAGCTGCATTTTTAGGCAGAATAAGCCAGAATCTTAAGCAGAGTGTGGTGCATTGTTGGTGTAATGGATCAATTAGAGCTGTTTGACTTACCCAATCCTTGTATTGGGGTTTGCGAAAACAACAGCAAAGGCTATTGCCTTGGCTGCTTGCGCTCGCGTGACGAACGCTTTAACTGGCACAACAAACCTGTGGCGGAACGCTCCCGCATTCTGAAATTATTGGAACAACGCAGAGCCCGCCGTGATGCCAAACTGGCTCAACTTGCTGCAGAAAAAGCAGCTCAGCAAAAACTGGATTTGGGCGACGCACCAGCGCCGGACGACAGTATTCCTATTATCTGGGATTTAGAACTCTGACATTGGATCGGGATTAAACACCGGCGGGCTGTAGGGGCCGCGGCTTGTCCCGGCCCGTCTCTCTGTTCCGCGTTGTATTTGGGTGTGGAATACGACGCTATCGTCACCACGGGCGGGGGTTTAAACCCGGGCTGTCGGCACGTTAGCGCAGTTACTGCGGGGTCTTTGCCAGTTTTCTGTGACCAGCTGCTCGGACTGCTGGACCAGTTCACCACCAATAAACTCGTACACCATCGCCAAATAGGCATAACCTATGGTTTCGTCTGAGCCTTCGTCGGTCAGACAATGTTTATAGTCTTTGTCGGTTAATGGCACTTTGATCGCACCTGTAAACCATTGAGCTTTTAGCGGGTACTGTTTTTCGCTGAACAGCAGCTGCGGATCTATGCTGGCCGTAGTGGCGTTGCAGTTACTTTGCAGCAAGGTATTTAAAAACAACTGCTGGCCTTTTAATTCCCAAACTCCTTTATAACCATTTTGCTCTGCCTCACATCGTTGCTGGTTTTGCAACTTCAGCTGAATTTCATCAGAAGCATAGAGTTTTGCCAGTGGACTACTGTCAACGTCATGTGGCACACCATCCACAATAAACTGATCAGACATATGGATAGCAGCATGGGTCACAGTGCTGAACCACAACAACAGACTGATGCAAAAACAGCGCATATACACTCCCGGGTTATGGTTAGATTCTTCAAAAGTTTGTACTGGATAATCAGACTAACAGCTTTTACCTTGAGTGTTAGCACTCATTAGTTGTAGTCTGAATTGACCACAGCTTGCAACCAATCAATAAAAACTTTTAGCCTGCGGCTTAATTGCCGACGGTGTGCATACAACACTGAAACCGGCATGGCTGCGGGCTGATACTCTGGTAATACCTTCACCAACCGGCCTTGTTGCACCAACTGTCGCACCCCCACTTCCGGCACCTGAATAATGCCTAAACCAGCCAGACAAGCCGCAGTATAAGCCTCGGCATTATTGACAGTGACAGCACCAGACATAGGCCAGAACTTAGTTTTGCCATCCTGCTGATATTCAAAACCATCCGGCTTGCCTGCAAGTTGTTGACTGTAAAACACTAAGTTGTGACTGCTTAAATCGTCCAGAGTTTCAGGTAAACCGAATTTATCCAGGTACGATGGGCTGACACAGTTCACCTGCCGAAACTGCGACAAAGGCCTGGCAATTAAGCTACTGCTGCTGAGCTGACCTACCCGAATCACAGCATCAAAGCCCTCTGCTATTAAGTCGACCCGCCTGTCGGTGCTGCTCAGTTGAATATGCAAATGCGGATGCTGGGCTAAAAAACCGGGCAAAGCCGGGATCACGGCTTCACGGGCCAGACCTGTTGGCATATCAATACGCAATACGCCCTTAAGTTGTTCCGGCTGTTGCTGGAATAACTGCTGTAACTCATCAAAGTCAGCCAGCAGTTCAACACAACGCTGGTAATAGTTTTGACCATCTTGAGTGAGTTCAACCCTTCTGGTGGTGCGATTTAACAGCCGCACATTAAGCTGAGTTTCCAACTGCTGTACTGCTTCCGACACTGAAGTTTTTGGTAAGCCCAATTGTTCAGCGGTGCGGACAAAACTGCCCAGTTCGGCCACCCGCTGGAAAATCTGCATCTGCTGAATTCTGTCCATACTGCTTTATCCCCACAGCAACTATCCGGATTTTTCGGACAGTGATTTCGTTTATACATTATTTATCCGAATTAAATCTAACAATACACTGCAGTTGTTGAATTAGCCACGCATAAACAAGGGGTAAATAGTATGAGTCGGAACATCGCTTTAATTACAGGTGCCAGCCGGGGTTTAGGTAAAAATGCAGCTTTAGCTTTGGCCAAAGCCGGTGTGGATTTAATTATTACGTATCACAGTAAAGCCGACGAAGCAGCCGCTGTGGTGGCTGAAGCTCAATGGTTGGGCCGAAAGGCGGTAGCCATTCAGCTGGATACTGGCAATGTGTCGTCTTTTGCAAATTTTTCAGCACAATTAACTACTCATTTGCAGCAAGTTTGGCAACGTGATCAGTTTAACTTTTTAGTGAACAATGCAGGCTTTGGCGCTCAGGCAGCACTGGCGGACACCACAGAACAACAATTTGATGCGCTGATGAATGTGCATTTTAAAGGAGTGTTTTTCTTAACTCAGCAATTGTTGCCACAGATTGCAGATGGCGGCCGTATTCTGAACTTCTCATCAGGTTTAACCCGTTTTGCCTTGCCTGGTTATGGCGCTTATGCCGCGATGAAAGGTGCTGTTGAAATCTTCAGCCGTTATCTGGCGCTGGAGTCTGGCGCTCGTGGTATCAGGGTAAACACTCTGGCACCTGGCGCTATTGAAACTGATTTTGGCGGTGGCGCAGTGCGCGATAACGCTACTATTAATCAGTATATTGCCTCACAAACTGCATTGGGCCGCGTTGGTTTACCAGACGATATTGGCGGTGTAGTGCAGATGCTGCTGTCAGAACAAAGCGGCTGGATTAATGGCCAGCGCATTGAAGTATCTGGTGGTATCCATCTTTAAGGCTGATGGGCCAGGACTCTTTAGTTATTTTGCAGCTTTGGTCACAGGATTGATTGCGCAGACCAGAGATGCTGGTTAGAGTGATGTCACCTTCAACGCAGAGACTTTGTGCTTTGAGCCAGTCGCATCACTCATCTACAGCTGAGTTGCAAAACCAACTCCGGTTAATCCACCATCAGTTTGCTAACTCTTTGTGGCGTAGCTTTGCTTTATTAGCGCTGATTGGTGTTCCACTTTCTGTGTTCAGAGCAGTCAATACAGGCTGGCTGCATTTATACAGCGTGCATTTGTTTATTGGTGCCAGCTTCGTTCTTGGCTATTTTTTTTATAATCGCATGTCAATAAAACTCAAAGGCAGTCTGCTGATTTTACTATTCTGGCTAATAGGTATCCCAAGCTCTGTTACCTTCGGTTTTTCTTCATCTGGTATTTGGTGGTTGATCTTAAGCTGTTTGGTTGCTCATGTGCTGTTCAGGACCAAAGTTGCCATAGCTCTGGCTGTTGCCACACTGCTTAGTATTTTGATCATTGCCTCAGGCTTTATCAGTGGTTACCTGAGCTTACCCCTTAGTTCCAGTAAATATCTGGCAGACCCCACAACCTGGGCTACTTATCTGTTGGTGAATCTGATCGCCTTTTACGTCGTAGTTCGATGTTTTATTAGCTATAACGCCTCTTTACAAGCAACCACGCAACACCAGTTCCGACAATGGATTGATGATTTGCCCTTAGGCATAGTAGTGCAAGGTAGCAATAACCAACCCTACTATAGCAACCAGGCTGCTAAAGACTTACTAGGTGCCAAACCACACCAGCCACAAGCCTATGTAGCAGGTAGCCACGAATCTTATCCCGCTCTACAAATGCCAGCAGTGCAAGCACTGCAAGGCAAAACCTGTAAGCTGGACGATATGGAAATTGAACAGGCAGGCCAAAGACGAGCAATTCAAGCCTGGGGAAGGCCTGGCTATAACGCTGGAGGCGAACTGATTTTTGGTATCTCAGTGTATGAAGATATTAGCGACCGTAAACAGCTGGATTTATTAAAAAACCATTTTGTCTCAACCGTCAGTCATGAATTACGCACTCCTTTAACCTCAATTCACGGAGCTTTAGGTTTAGTACTGGGAAATGCGTTGGGAGAACCTGAACCCAAAATACGAGCAATGCTGGAAATTGCGGAACAAAATAGCCAGCGTTTAATTCGGTTAATCAACGACATACTTGATATGCAAAAGGTAGAAGCGGGTCAAATGAGCTTTCATTTGACCCGACTGCAATTGGCACCCTGGCTGACCAATGCTATCAAGCAGTTGGAAGGTTATGCATTGAAGCACCAGGTGCATTTTGAACTAACTCCGGTCGTAAATGATGTGTGGTTATACGCCGATCCGAACAGATTAATGCAAGTCTTGGCCAATATTTTATCTAACGCAGCCAAATTCTCACCTGCCAATGCCACAGTACATATCAGTGTCGAGCTGTTTACAGACTTTGTGCGAATAGCTATTAAGGATCATGGTTCAGGCATAGAAGACAAATTTAAATCGGTGATTTTCAGACCTTTTAGTCAGTCAGATACATCAGATATCAGACGCTTTGGTGGAACAGGCTTAGGTTTGAGTATCAGCAAATCTATAGTGGAACAGCACGGCGGAACACTCTGGTTTGAAAGCAGCTTAGGCAAAGGCAGTACTTTTTTTATCGACTTAAAATTAGGGTCAGAACACATTGTTAACGGTTAACAAAGTGTTCTGGACCCATTTTCATTTAGTTCTGCCAGATTTGCAGTTGGTGGGCATTTAACTCTGGGGTTTCATCTTCCTGCCATGTCGCTGTAAAACCTGCTGGCACTATGTCAGCTGGGACAGCCATAGTTTCAGCCGATAAGTTCAGTAGCATCAGGCTTTGTTTATCGCCTAAAGACCGGACTATTTTCAGTAACTTACCTTCGGCTAAGAACTCTGCTTTGTAATCTCCTGCTATCCCAAACTCAGCGCGGTCAGCTTTTTGTTTGATCAGGAATTTATACAAAGACCAGACCGACTTCGCATCCGCCTGCTGTGCTGCGACGTTATTCGGGCCTTGTTGCTGAGCGGCCAGGAAAGGTGTCCACCAGCTACTTTCAGCCTGAGGCGGGAATAAGTCATCGCGCTGCACCCAGACTTTGTCTGCTGAACTAAAACCAGCCTGAGCGCTGTTGTCCCAGAACATTGGGGAGCGGCGGTGTAAATGCTCTTTGTCTGAGGCCTGAGTCAGCGCAATTTCTTCACCGTAATAGATATAGGTTGTGCCCGGTGAGCTGAATAACAAAGCCGCAGCCAGCTTGGCTTTGTTAAAGTCCTGCCCTATTTGCCAGCTTAAACGTGGCTGGTCGTGGTTGGTCAGGAATGGGCTGAAAAACTCCATAGGAGCAGAGGTCGTTTTGCGTTGTTGCAAGTTAGCCATCAGCAAATTGTCGGCTTGCGGACCTGCAGCTTGTTGCATAGTGCCAAACTCAGCATTTTGTTTGCCCGCGTTCAGCAGCTCCAGCACCTTGTAACCAAACTCAAAATCAAAACCTGCGTCCAGTCCTTTGCCATCGCCCCAGTATTTGGCCGCTATAGGCAAATCGACCCAGGCTTCAGCCACCAGATAAGCGTCTGGTTTGACACTTTTCACGTACTGGGTAAAGTCGACCCAATAGTCGATGGTGCCTTGGGTATCAGCACGTTGCTGTGGACCATCTTCCTGTACATAACGCACTGCATCTAAACGGAAACCTGCAACGCCTTTATCCAGCCAGAATTTGGCCATCTTTTTCATTTCAGCTATGACGTCTGGGTGTTTTAAATTCAGATCAGGTTGCGACGCACCAAAAGCCGCGTAGTAATAGGCTTTGCGTTCTGCGTTGTAATGCCAGACGGCTTCAGGCTTGACTTCAGTGCTCCAGGCCGGCCCCCAGCCCTCTGTCGGCAGTTCGTCACGCCAGATAAAATAGTCTTTATACGGGGCTTCACCTTTGGCTGAACGCTGGAACCAGTCGTGTTTATCGGAAATGTGGTTGATGACTAAATCGAGGATAATATTAATGTTTTTAGCTTTGGCTGCCTGTACCAGCTGCTCAAAATCCTGCATTGAACCGTAATCTTGTTCTACCTGGTAAAACTCGGTGAAGTCGTAGCCATGATAAGAAGGCGCTTCAAACATAGGCGTCAGCCAGATGGCGTTAATGCCTAAATCCTGCAAGTACGGCAGCTTAGCTTCAATACCTTTAAAATCGCCTGTGCCATCGCCGTTGGTGTCATAAAAACTGCGGGGCCAGATTTGGTAAAACACTGCATCCTGCCACCAGGGTTTTGTTGCTGCAGTACTTTGAACTGCGGTTGGACTGGATTCTGCTGGATTTACAACAGCAGTGGTGTTTTGTTCCGGCGCTTTACCGCAGCCTGTTAAAGCCAGCGCTAAAGCCAGCGCGAGCAATGATTTATTCAGCATTCGAAGATCCCTGTTTTTTTTGAATTTGACCCAGCTTAGTCAAATTCAGCCAACAGGGCCAGACTGCATACGAATGCACCCGAAAGGTGCATCTTATTTAGCGCAAATTAGGCTTATTGGTTGGTTAAACGCTTGCCAAAAGAGATGGCATAAGCCGGAGAGCGCATCTGCAGCACTCTGTCTGCGCTTGCACGTAAACCTGTACTAAGCACGTTTGGATCAAAGTTAAGGCCAGTACAGGCTTCACCGCCTTGCTCTGTGATAGATAACAGCCCTATATCCAGAGTTTTACGCTCGTTAGGCCATAACACTGAAGGATCGGTTTCAGTATCCCCTGCTTCACCCAGCACCAGCTGCATAGTCCACTGAGTAGGGCCTTTGGCTAAACGATCTGCTAACCGCTTTTGCAGAAAGTCTGTTGGCGGCGCTTTAATTTCAGCTTCAGTTAAGCCCTTCACGCCATCTTTAGGCACAAACTGCCAACGCACTTTTTGCTCCACGCCACTGTTGTCTTTGATAAAGAAGGTGTGAATACCAAAATAAGCTGTAGTGGCATAGCTCCAGGGTGGCGAGTTTTTCGCTAAATACTCAGCCTGGGCTTGGGTATCCGGATGAGCAGCGCGAAAGGCCTGAATTTTAGCCATGTCAGGTTTGCCTGTGGCCGGGTCTGGGATCTGAGTTTGCAGCAGACCTAAGAAGTTTTCCGGATCTTTAGCGCCAAAAACTGGTGTGGTTAGCATGGCAAAATGTTGGATCTGCCCGTTGGCTGTTTTGAGTTGTAAACCTAAGCCTCGTGGCGAACGGCCATTTTCTGCGGCTTTTGGATTACCACCAGCCATGGAAAAACGTGCAGTGACAGGCACAGTTTCACCGGACAACCAGGCGACTGAGCTGAAGTTTTTTGCATCAGGCAACGCCTGAAAGCTGCCTGCAGCACAAAAACCTTTGGCATGGCCTTTACGCTCACCTTTATGTTCACCAAAAATTTTGGCAAAGACATCAATAAATTGATTGGGTGTAGCCTGTTCAGCAGCAGATAAGGCAGGGCTTAACGCCAGCAATAATGATAAGGTAATTTTGTTCATGGACCATCCTTTTTGAATCACTGCGATAGATACTGCAACTAGAGACAGGACGATCAATTAAAAACTTTCAAATAAGAGTACAGTAGGCTTGGAAGCTGCTCTTCAGGACAACAGAGTAGAAAAAAATGGCCACCGAGGACTACAAAACAGCGGCCACTGGGAAATCAAAATAGTTAGAGCTTTGCAGCAAGGCGACGAGGCAGAAGTCAACGCCGCTGCAGCTGCAAGGACGACGGGTTAAAGGATGCCAGAGATTGAACGCATCAGCCCTTTAACCAACTCAGGCTCAGCTTCGGCATATTCCATATTGACCTGATTGGCAGTAGACAAAATACGGGTCTGGTAACGTTTCCACTCAGTTTCTTCAGTGGAGCTGACATTTTTATAGCCACTGTTACCTTGTTTTAAGCTGGCTTTGTTTTCTTCCAGCACAACCACGCCTTTTTTCGCACGCTCAGAAATTTGCAGGTCAGTAATAATGCTGTAGTGCACATCTTTCACCAGCGCATCAGCAGCTAAACCTATTAAAGCACCACCTACAGTAGCTGCGGCACGGCCACCACCACTGCCAAACTGGTTACCAATAGCGCCACCAATTAATGCACCACCAAAACCACTGCCAAAGGCTTCATTTTGCGCACGTAAATCAGTTTCACCTGCTTGTAACACGTTGGCCTGTAATAAGAAGTTAGCCTGCTCAGGGTCACGCACTACGCGGTAACCTTTAGACTGCACAGCTTCGATGATCTGAGGTTCGATAGATAAACCTTGTTGATCCGAGGTATTTCGCACCTGCACAAACACTGTACGCTTATCGTCTGCAACAGGGTCTAAAAAGATGGTGTCACTCATCTTGGTCTGAACTTGCAAATTCCTTTTGCTGATCGCCGTATGAGTGGCCGAACAACCTGACAACATCAAAGCACCAATAGCTAATGCAGCAACAGCGATTTTCATTTTTGACATACAAAACTCCATAACACAAAGTGAAATTAGACCTGCGTAGTTTAACGGACAGCTCGTTACAGACCAAGGCGAAGTGTTCATACATCAGGTAAAAAGTTGTAACAGACTATGCCGTTATATGCTTCTGCTGCCGTGTTGCAATCAATTATAGGCAGGCCGGCTGAATTGCAGATGAACTAAAAGGGGCAGCTCACATTTTTAATTGATTGAGTTAAAGTACAGCCCTAAAGTTCAAGCAGAGAGCCGTACAAGTGACACAATGCAATCTTCCCTATTGGCGCCTTTCCAGCTTTTACTTTTTTAATTGCGTTGCTTTAGGCTTGATGCTGCCCTTTTGGGGCCTTTACATGCACTCTCTTGGTTATCATGCTGCAGAGATAGGTTTTGTCACCTCACTGTTGATGATTACTAATATTTTTTCACCGCCACTCTGGGGTTGGTGGGCAGATAAAACAGGTCATCGTTTGGCATTAATACGCTGGGGCTCTGCGGCCAGTGTGTTGTGTTTTGCCTGGCTACTGAAAGACTTTGGCCTGGCGGGTATGGCTCTGGCTATTATTGCCTGTGGCATGTGTTGGCAAGGTATTAACGCTCAGTTTGAAACTATTACTCTGGATTATTTACGTGAGAACAGCAGGGATTACAGCAGGATCAGACTTTGGGGCTCAGTAGGTTTCGTCTGCGCAGTAAGTGGTGGCGGCTGGTTATTTGATCGGGTGCAGCTTAGCCTGCTGCCAGCTTTGATAGTGGTCGCTTTAGCTTTGATGTGGGGCAGCACCCTTACGATCAAGGAAGCGACTAAAACGACAAAAATTCGACCTCAAACCCAAAGTTTGTGGCGACTGCTTCGCCAACCTGCATTGATCACACTATTGCTCGGCCTCACGCTGGCCTATTTCAGTCACGGTAGTTATTACAGTTTTTATAGTATTTATCTGGAGCAACTAAAGTACGATAAAACCACTATGGGCTTACTCTGGTCTTTAGCTGTTCTGGCTGAACTGCTGGTTTTTGCTCTGATGCCTGTGTTGCTCAAGCGTTTTTCAGTCGCGACCATTTTGCTTGTCAGCGTCTGTGCCACCTCGTTGCGTTGGCTGGGTATAGCTTTTGGTGCAGACTGGATAGGTATTCTGGTGTTTTGCCAGTTGTTGCATGGACTTAGTTTCAGCGCTGTACACGCCTGTGCCATTGAGTTGCTTTATCGCTACTTTGGCAACGATTATCAAGGCCGTGGGCAGGCTTTGTATTACTCCCTTTGTGTCGGCACAGGGCAAGCAACTGGAGCACTTGTCAGCGGCTGGCTATGGGAGTTAAGTCCAACAACCAGCTTTGTTGTATCAGCCTCTGCTGCGGGTATTGCAGCAATGCTGATTAGTGCTGCGTTGTACCAACCCTCTTTGTCACTACTTAGGAGCAGGCCCTGTACTGGCGCGAATTAGCAACTGGTGGGGCAAAATATGGACTAGCTTTTCTGGCTGCTTACCTTCAATCAAGTCGATTAATAAGGTCGCACAATGCTCCCCAATCAGAGTTAAAGGCTGAGCTACAGTGGTTAAAGGCGGAGCGCTGTATTGCGACAGTGCAATACCATCTACGCCTATTACCGAAATATCTTCAGGTACCCTGTACCCCAGCTCACGCAAGGCATGCAAAGCACCTATGGCAACCTGATCGCCAAAACAGAAAAATGCGGTAGGCCGATCTTTGAGTTGCATAATAGCCTGGACTCCAGCCACCCCAGATTCACAGGAATAGTCCCCCTGATACAGCAACTTTTCATCAAAACGCACTTTTGCCTGCTGTAATGCTGTTCTGAAGCCCTTTTCCCTTTGCTGACTGCTCAGAATATGTGATGTTCCCGTGATCACAGCGATACGGCTATGACCAAAACTCAACAGATGTTCAGCCGCATCTCTGCCTATAGCCACATTATCAACCCCAACTTTAGGTATGCCCTCTAAGTCACAAAACTCGGAAGCATTCACTATTGGGGGTAATTGCTCGTGCAATGGCTGCTTTGGATCAACATCAAAAGGGATACGCTGCGAGTTGGTAATAATGCCATCAACTTGTCGGGTTTTTACCATTTCAGCAAAAGACCGCTCCAGTACAGGATCGTCCTGAGTATCTTTCAGAATGACGGAATAACCTCTGGCCAGCGAAATTTGCTCTATGGTCCGGACTATAGGTGAAAAATAGGGATTGGTAATATCAGGCAGCATAATGGCGATATTGCGTGAACGCCCTTGTCGTAAACTGGCAGCCAGACGATTAGGGATATACCCCATATCTTCAACAACTTTCATCACCAGATCACGGGTTTTCTCTGAAACCCGATCAGGATTGTTTAATGTACGGGATACTGTAGCCATGCAAACGCCGGCTTTTTTGGCGATGTCTCCCATAGCCAAATGTTTAAACTGATTGTTCGACATAAACTAACAACCCCTTAGTCTTATCCACCGCATCAAATCTACATGCAGCGCCAAAGCCTGATAACAAGCTCACTTAAACTCATGATTTTTATAATTCTTAAGCGTTTTAACTGCATTGGAAATCGTTTTCACAAATGCTTTCTAAATTCATAAAAAGGCGTTAAAAAACAGCGTTTACAGAGAAAATATCTCATTTTCTCAGGATTTTTTCTGTCAGAAATGTAACCCATTGCGGCACAACATCCTAGAAAAATATACCTCGGAAATGTACTGTTTAGGTATCTGTACTCTAATTTATTGTGTAACAAATAATCAAAAGCAATTTTCATTTTGCAAAAACAAACTCAAAAACACACGTAAGTCACTGTTATAAATAAAATATAAGCAGATTTCACATAAAATGAACAGGCTTGACACCTTGAAAACAAAAAGTTATTTTTTAAACAATTAAGAATTCAGGTGGTTGCAGCATACCATCAAGAAAATAGAAAAATGTCCGTTCAGGATATTTTTTTAGCATCAAATGGAAATCGATTTCCAAAACATAACAAAATAAAACTAAAGCAGTAGCGGGCGCGCAAATACGCACTCAACAGGGATAAGACGATGAAAAATAAAACACACTGGTTCCGGCGCAATGCGCTGTCTTTTGCTGTTGCCAGCACTTTATTCGGCGGCATGGTACCTGCCGCTTTTGCTCAGATAGAAGGCTCGACTATAGCGGGTAAAGTGATCCAACAAAGCGCAGAGCGCAAAGCTGGCGGAGTAACAGTTACAGCAACAGACAAAGACAGGGGCTACAGCAAAACGACTCAAACCCGCGAAGATGGTTCTTATGTCTTCGTTGGCCTGAAACCAGGTATTTATCTGGTCAAAGTAGGTGATAACGCGACAGAACCAGTCGAGCTGCGGATTGGTCAAAAAGCGACTGTGAATATCACATTAGAAGCGCCCAGTGACGATAACATCGAACGCATAGCTGTGAGTGGCGTGCGTATTGAAAGCTTTTCCGGGGGTGAAGTGGGCACCAACATTACTCCGGAAATGATTGCCCGCCTGCCACAAAACAACAGAAACTTTTTATCTTTTGCTGATCTTGCGCCTGGCGTGCAACTCAATACCGATGGTCAGGGCAACGTGAGTATCCGCGGTGGTGCTCAGCACCAGCGTAATGTGAATGTGTTCCTCGATGGTGTCAGCCAAAAAGATTATGTCCTCAAAGGCGGTGTGACAGGTCAGGATTCCAGTCGTGGTAATCCCTTCCCTCAAAACGCTATTGGGGAATACAAAGTCATTACCCAGAATTACAAGGCCGAGTTTGACCAGGTTGGCAGTGTGGCCATTACAGCAGTCACCCGCTCTGGCACTAACGAATTTGAAGGCGATGTTTTTGTAGACTACACCAATGAAAGTTTGCGCGAAGCAGAACCCAACGAGCAAAACGGTAAAACTGAGTCACTGACCCGCCATGCCGGTATGTTGTTATCTGGCCCTATTGTGACAGACAAGCTGCATTTTTTAATGTCGTATGAACGTAAAGAAATTCAGGAACCAGTAGATATACCTGGCGGCGCCGGGGTGAATCTGGTGACTCTGCCTGCGGAGCTGGAAGCCATGCTGGGTCGGGAAACCTCAGGTTTTGACGAAGACTTATTTTTTGGCAAACTGGACTGGGCGATCAACGATGACAACTCGCTGGAAGCTTCAGTCAAATTGAGAGATGAAAGCGATGTTGCCGATTTCGGTGGCGCTAATACGCTGAGTTATGGGGTAAATCGCGAAGTCAAAGACCACAGATACAACGTCAAGCATGTGTACTATATGGATCATGGTCAGAACGAATTCCGCCTGACTTACGAAGACGCCAGCTGGAACCCAAAACCTTATACAGATGGCCCTGGTATTGTGCTGCAAACTGCAACCCGTCAATCCATTTTGAATATGGGCGGTGGCCGTAATTTTCAGGACAAAGGCCAAAAAGGTTGGGCAGTGCAAAATGACTATACTCTGCTGGACTTAGAATGGCAGGGTAACCATGTAATTAAAGCTGGTATTAAATACAAGGAGATCACCCTCAACACCCTGCAACAGCAACCCTACAACCCACAATATTTCTATAATGTTGAAATAAATGGTCCAGGCACTTTTGCGATAGATCAGCCTTACATGGTGGAATGGGGTGTGCCTGCCAACGGCTCAGTGGGCGGTAATGTGGAATCCGAAAATACCCAGCTAGGCTTGTTTATTCAGGACGATTGGGAAGTGACAGACCGATTAACGCTGAACCCTGGTGTACGCTGGGATTATGAAGAAACGCCAAGCTATAAAAACTACCAGACGCCACCAGAATTGGTCGCGGCATTACGTGGTTGGTCTAATCTGGACAATGCTAATTACAATATTGAAGACTACATCAGTACTGGCAAAGAACGCAGTTATTTCAAAGGAGCCTGGCAACCAAGATTTGGCTTTAGCTATGTGATGGACGATAGCCGCAGCCATACAGTATTTGGTGGCTATGGCCGTTCTTACGACCGTCAGCAGTTCGACTTTGTGCAGTTGGAGGAAAGTAAAGGCTCCTTTGCGCAGGTGAGTTATCTGTTTGCTGGTGATCCAGCGAATCCATGTGGCCCGACTGCAACAAACTGTACCAGTTGGGACCCTGCGTATTTAACTCAGGCCGGTCTGGATAGCTTATTGTCGAGCATTGATGTGAAAGGTGAACGTTTCCTGCTGAACAATGATCTGAAAACCCCTTATTCCGATCAATTTAGCATAGGACTGCGCAGTAACTGGGATGAATGGAACACCGAAGTCAGTGTCGCTCATACCCAGTCCAAAGACGGTTTTAACTGGCTGCTGGGTAACAGGAGACCTAATGGTCAGTTTTTAGCAGATGGCACAACTTGGGGTCAACCATGGGCCTTTGGAGTACCAGGCTGGGGCAACTTAATACTGTCTTCCAACGATGGTCAAACCCGTATTAATAACCTGTTTGTTAAAATTGACCGCCCACACAGAGATTTTTGGGGCCTGAACCTGGCTTATACCTTCAGCGACGCCGAGGAGAACCGGGTATTCAGTGAAGTTTTTGCGCTGGATTATGAAAGCGTATCTGACTATGGCTGGAAGAAATCTGTAGGCGTACCAGAACACCGTATTGTGTTGTCAGGTAGTTACGATCTGCCATGGGAAATGTTTGCTGCCTTTAAATACACCTGGGCTTCAAAAACCACCTATGAATATCTCGACTGCAGACAAGGCGGCAATGCCTGCTTCTTTGACCGCACCGATCCTGCAAAAAGCGATTACCAGCGTTTTGACCTGTCATTAAGTAAAGAATTTGGCAGCAGTTATCTGGTTGACGGATCCAAGTTCCGTATTCGTTTCGACATTCAGAACCTGTTTAACCAAAACAATTACAACAACTTCAACTTAAACCCTGATTCAGCAGAATTTGCCATGCCGAACGCTTTTACCTCCACCAACGGTGGTAAGCGCCAGCTAAAACTTTCTGCCGGCTGGAGCTTCTAGAGCATGTTGATGACTGTGCCTGAAATGTTCGGGCACAGTTTTTTGTTGTAATGGAGAATCTGATGTTATTCGCAAAGTTTCTGAAAACTTTACTGCTAAGTTCTGCAGTTTTATTAGTTAGTGTTGGCTGTCAGGCTGCAGCCTTTAACGCAACTGGCTACGACAGTCATGTTGAATTGCAGTGCATTGAGTTATGCAAAGCAGAGCAAAAGTACCAGCTCAGGGTATCCATCAATGATGGTGCATGGCAAAACCGAGGAGAGTTCCAGGGGCAGTCACAATTAGACTTTACCAGGGATTTAGGTCGTAATTTAACACTGCGTTATCAGCTATTGTCGGCTGATCAAAAAGAAGTGCTGGCAAGCGCTCAGACCCAAACCAGAGACTTTTCTGATGACGAGTTACTGGAAATGGTGCAGCGATACACCTTTCGTTATTTCTGGGATCATGCGGATCCGATCACAGGCTGGGCCAAAGAACGCATGCCGAACCCACGCGATGGTGACATTATTACCAGTGGTGGAACAGGCTTTGGTATAGCCGCTTTAATCACTGCCTCAGAACGTGGTTGGGTCAGTCGTGAAGCCGCTGTGGATCGTATGCTGAAAATCACTGCTGCTTCGCAACAGTTAGAGCGATTCCACGGTATGTGGGCTCACTGGTACAATCCGGCGACCGGCAAAGTGCATAACTTTAGTAAATACGACGATGGTGGAGACATAGTTGAATCCGCTTTTCTGGCACAGGGGTTGCTGACAGCCCGGCAGTATTTCAATAAAGCCAATGCAAAAGAGCAACAGCTGCGACAAGACATTAGCCGTCTGTGGCAAAACATGGAATGGAGCTGGTACACCAAAGGCGAAAACATTCTGTATTGGCACTGGTCGAAGCATCATGGCTGGGCCATGAATCACCCTATTAAAGGCTACAACGAAGCTCTTATTGTCTATGTGTTAGCGGCAGCCTCTCCAACCTATCCTATCAGCGACGCTCCTTATCACAAAGGCTGGGCTGCAAGCACTGTCCACACCTTCCGTAATGGTGAAGATTATTATGGTATAAGCCTGCCTTTAGGCGATAAAAGTCAAAAAGGTGGTCCGTTGTTTTTTGCCCACTACTCTTTTATGGGGCTGGATCCTCGCGGTTTGCAGGACAGATACGCCAACTACTGGCAACAGAATGTGCGTCATACGCTGATTAACAGAGCCTATAGCATAGACAACCCTTTTGGCTGGAAAGGTTATGGTGAGGATTTATGGGGCCTGACTGCAGGTGATCACGTCCCTGATGGTTATGGTGCTCATGCTCCGGGCATGTACAGCGACAGAGGAACCATAGCGCCCACAGCAGCTTTATCTTCGATGCCTTACACACCAGAACATTCCATGCGGGTGCTGAAGAACCTTTACTACAACCATGGAAAAACGCTGTTCGGCCCTGCTGGTTTTTACGATGGCATAAACCTCAGCGCCAGTTCGGATCCGGTCAAACAGGTGCGCCGGACTTATCTGGCCATCGATCAAGGCCCTATTGTTGGCATGATTGAAAATTACAGAACAGCCTTGTTGTGGAACTACTTTATGCGAGACCCGGATGTACGCAGTGGACTGCATAAACTTGGCTTCACTCTTTATGGAAAACCCATTCAACAGCTCCAGCCTGAATCTCAGCCCGCGGCAAAGTCAAAGGAATAAAAGATGACATTTACCACCTACTCGAAAATAGCCAGCGGTGTGGCTCTGGCTTTAGTTCTGGGCGCTTGCAATCCGAACACTGTGCCGGAAATAACTGGCTCAGTTCAGCAACAGACCACAGGTTCTGCAACTGTGGCTCCTGTGCAACAAACAGCCATGGATCAGTTTATCAGTGAGCTGATCAGCAAAATGAGCATTGAAGAAAAAGTAGGCCAGCTCAATTTACTCAGCAGCGACTGGGATAAAACAGGCCCAACCTTATCAGCCGACTATCAGCAGCAGATTAAAGCAGGCAAGGTAGGTGCAGTATTTAACGCTTATACAGCGAACTTTACCCGCGAGCTGCAGAAAGTGGCGGTGGAACAAACCCGCTTAGGTATTCCTTTATTATTTGGCTACGACGTTATTCATGGCCATCGTACTATTTTTCCTATTTCTTTAGGTGAAGCTGCGTCCTGGGATCTGGGATCTGTAAAAGCCAGTGCCAGAGTTGCAGCAACCGAAGCTTCTGCTGAAGGTTTACACTGGACTTTTGCACCTATGGTCGATATCAGCCGCGACCCGCGCTGGGGTCGGATCTCTGAAGGTTCAGGTGAAGACGTGTTTCTCGCTACCGAATTGGCTAAAGCCAGAGTACATGGTTTTCAGGGCGACGATTTAAAAGCTACAAACACAGTGCTGGCCTGCGCCAAACATTATGCCGCTTATGGTCAGGCTCAGGCTGGTCGCGATTATCACTCGACGGATATGTCGGAGCGTGAACTCTGGGAAACTTACCTGCCGCCCTTTAAAGCGACGGTCGAAGCAGGTGTCGGCAGCTTTATGACGGCATTTAACGATCTGAATGGTGTACCAGCGACAGCAAACCACTATCTAATCAAGGATATCCTGAAACATCGTTGGGGTTTTGATGGTTTTGTGGTGACGGATTACACCTCCATCAATGAATTGGTGCCACATGGTTTGGCTGAAGATTTATCTCATGCCGGCCAACTGGCGCTGAACGCCGGTGTGGATATGGACATGCAAGGCGCAGTGTACAGTAAACACCTGCCAGAACTACTGGCGCAGGGCAAAGTGTCGGAAGCGCAACTGGATCAGGCTGTACGTCGTATTCTTGAAATGAAATACAAACTAGGCTTGTTTGAAGACCCGTACCGTTATTCGGATGAACAACGTCAGGCAGATCAGATATACAAAGCAGAGCATCTGGCAGCTGCCCGTGATGGTGCACGTAAATCTTTTGTATTGCTGAAAAATGAAAACAAAGTGCTGCCTTTATCAGCCAAACAATCTATAGCTTTGATAGGTCCGTTGGCCGATTCCAAGGCCGATATGATTGGCTCCTGGTCCGCTGCAGGTGACCGTATCACTAAACCTGTGACTTTACGTGAAGCTTTAGTCGAGCGCTTAGGCCCTGATTCCCCGATCCACTATGCCAAAGGTGCAGGTTATGAATTTACTGATACCGACCAGTCTGGTTTTGCTGAAGCTATAGCTGCAGCTAAAAAAGCGGATGTCATCATTCTGGCTATGGGTGAAAAGTGGGATATGACAGGAGAAGCGGCCAGCCGGGTTGAACTGGATTTCCCAGGCACTCAGGATGCCCTGATGAAAGAGCTGAAAAAGCTTGGTAAACCCATGGTCTTAGTCTTGATGAGTGGCCGTCCTATGACCATCAACTGGGCGAATGACAATCTCGATTCAATACTGCACACCTGGTATGCCGGTACTCAAGGAGGCCATGCTATTGCCGATGTACTCTATGGCGACTACAACCCGGCAGGTAAGTTACCGGTCACATTCCCACGTCATGTTGGCCAGATCCCGATTTACTACAATATGAAAAATACCGGACGGCCTTACGAGCCTGAAGGTCCGGAGCAAAAGTATCGCTCGCGCTATCTGGATTCACCCAATCAGCCGCTTTACCCTTTTGGTTTTGGCTTAAGTTACACCAGTTTTACCTATTCGGCTGTGACTCTGAGCTCAACACAACTTCAGCCTGCAGAAGAAATCACCGCGTCAGTCACTTTGACGAATACGGGTGACCGGGCTGGCGAAGAAGTGGTGCAGTTGTATATCCAGGATAAAACAGCCTCGGTTACCCGGCCTGTTCGCGAGCTGAAAGGTTTCCAAAAAGTAATGCTCGATAAAGGGGAAAGTAAAACTGTGCAGTTCAGCATCAAAGCCACAGATTTAGCCTTTTACAACCTGGATATGGCATATGTTGCAGAAGCTGGAGAATTTAATCTGTTTATTGGCACGGATTCCACTACCTCAAATCAGGCGACATTCCAACTGACGAATACAGTGCAGTTGCAATCTGCTATGGTCCGCCCCTAGCTCAATCACAGAGTAGCCCTCATTCAAACTGGGGCTACTCTGTTTATTGCTTACACTAGCTCAACGAAACAAAGCGACTTCTTCGTCAGTTAAATAACGGTACTCGCCTTCCGCCAAATCAGGGTCCAGTGGCAGGGCGCCAATTTGTTCGCGATGCAGCTTTTCGACTTTATTGCCTATAGCGCCAAACATACGTTTGACCTGGTGATAACGTCCTTCGCTGATCGTCAGCAAGACCTGATGAGGGTCGATAATTTCCAGCTTCGCAGGCTTAGTTAAGTCTTTTTCACCACGTAACATAATACCTTCGGCAAATTGCTCTATTGCGGATTCAGGCACAGGGTCGGCCAGCCATACACGATAGGTTTTAGGGCAGTGATGTTTAGGTGAACTGATTTTGTGCGACCACTGGCCATCGTCTGTGATCAGCACCATACCTGTGGTATCCAAATCCAAACGACCTACTGTATGCAAACGCTCCAGCAAAGGTTCATCCATTAAGGCAAACACTGTATTGTGGTCTGGATCTTCAGTCGAGCAGATATAACCTGCGGGTTTGTGCATCACTATATAACGCAGCCCAATCAGCTCTAGTTCCTCACCATCCAGAAACACTTTGTCAGAGGCCTGTAGCTGTAAAGCGGGTTGTTTGGCCTCTGCGCCATTCACTGTCACCAGTTTCTGACGTATTACCTTACCAGCCTGACTGCGGGTCAGACCGGTACAATCACAAATAAACTTATCTAAACGCATTTTGAGTTTCCCAACTATTCTGCATTCAGTGTACCAGACTCCACTTACTTTGGCTTTGTATCTGCCTTAGCGGACGCAGGCACCTGCACTTCAGACAATTTCTGCTTTTTCAAATCCCAGCGCAAAATTCTGTTGTTATTGGTGTCGGCTATATACAGCTCATCGTTAAATACAGCCAAGCCACCTGGCTCGTTCAGTTCAGTGCCTAAACTTAAAGTCATCACCTGTTCTTCATCTAAATCCAGCAACCTTATTTTGTGATTGTAGGTATCGGCCACGGCCAGGGTGTTTTTATCCAGCGAAACCACGTCTTTATTGTGTTGCAGCAAGGCCCGTTTGAAACCACCGTCTTTTAAACCAAACTCAAATAAGCCCTGCCCGACTAAAGTTTCTACCTTGCCAGAACCTAGATCAATTTGTCGTACAGCACTGGCTTCAGCGTCAGCAACCCACAGCTTGTTGCCAGCTAAAGCTAAACCACTCGGCTGATTAAAAGCAGCATCGTTGCGTTTGCCATCCAGTAAAGCTTCCTGACCTGTACCGGCAAAAGCTTTTAGTTGTGAGCTTTGCAAATCCAGAGTCCAGATTTGATGGCTGCCAGCCATAGCTATATACAGAGTGGTTTTATCTAAGACTAAATCCCAGGGTGAACGCAGCGATACTTCAGTTGGCGCTGAACCCGGCACTAACCGGCCTTGCGCCAATTGACCGTTGCCAGCAATAGTCGTCACCTGAAAGGTCGCTAAGTCAATACGGCGAATAGCGTGGTTGCCGGTATCGGCCACATACAAAGCTTTGTCTGTCAGAACCAAACCCTGAGGGGACGAAAAAGCGCTACTGTCGCTATGGCCATCTTTCAGTTCAGCTACGCCAGAACCCAAACGTTTCACCAGCTTGCCCTGATGATCCAGCAGCACTATTTGATTATGCAACGTATCGCTGATGGCAATATAACGTTGGTCCACAGTTAAACTACCTGGGGCTGCTAATATGGTGTTCAGCGGGTCCAGTAATTTAATAGGCAGAGGCTGGAGGTTAGGTTCTCCCTGAAACTCGGCCAGTAACTGCTCAATGGCTTGATCCAATACGTCATAACGACCTTCGCCCGACGTTTGGCCAACGTATTTACCATCCGGCCCTATCAGCACAAAAGTGGGCCAGGCCCGCACAGCGTACGAGCGCCATAACTGGAAGTCGACATCATTCACTACCGCATGCTGCATACCGTAACGTCGCACTATAGAGGTTAAAGTACTTAGCTGCTTTTCGTTATCAAACTTGGGGGAGTGCACAGAGATCACCGCAAGCTTGTTGCCATACTTTTGCTCCAGCTTGTGCAGGTCGGGGATCACGTGAATACAATTGACGCAGCCGTAGGTCCAAAAGTCCAGCAATACCACCTTGCCTTTTAACTGTTGCATCGTCAGTGGTTCAGTCACATTGACCCAGGGCAAACCTGCCGGGAACTCGACACTATTGGTGCGGGCGGAAGCTTTGGCGAGGCCAAAGGTTAAACTACAGGCCATGATGAAAATCCAGATTATTAGTTTAAAACGCATTAGAGACTCCTGGTCAGACTGCTCTTACCTACTATAGAACGGTCTTTCTGCTAATTTCGTTCAATGTTTTACTTAAACTAAGCAGAGTTTAACGATAGATTAATGACAGCGGCGGATTTTTGGTTGCTTTTTGCCACAGATTTCCTCTATCTTGCTGCTGCACCAAGGTGTAACTTCTGCGACTTCCAGACTCATTTTTTCTGTACTGATGAGTCAGCAGTTATAAAAATTAAAAACTATAACTAAATAAGAGATAAGCATGACTAACTCTACAACACGCGGCAGCTGGGGTTCGCGTATCGGATTTATTTTAGCGGCAGCAGGCTCTGCAGTTGGCCTTGGCGCAATCTGGAAGTTTCCTTATGTCGCAGGAGCCAATGGCGGCGGCGTATTCTTATTAGTCTATCTGGCCTGTGTATTCTCTGTTGGTGTCGTTATGCTGCTGGCAGAAATGATGATTGGCCGTACAGCAAAAAAATCAGCCACCTCAGCCTATCGTGCTATGGGCAAAGGCTATTGGCACATCGCAGGCTGGCTCTCTGTGCTTGGAGTCTTTTTAATATTGGGATTCTACTGCGTGGTAGGAGGCTGGACCATTGCCTATATAGTGCAAACTATACAGGGCACAGTGCTGACCACTGACGCCAAAGTGTTAAGTGATACTTTCACTAACTTTATCGCCAACCCAACTTCGTCGCTGCTTTACACCGCTTTGTTTATGATCATCACCGCAGTGATTGTTGTTGCAGGAGTACAGTCAGGTATTGAACGTATTTGTAAAATTTTGATGCCTGCGCTCTTTGCGCTGATGCTGGTGATGGTATGGCGCAGCCTGACTTTACCTGGCGCTATTGAAGGGGTCATTTATTTTATTACGCCTGACTGGAGCAAACTGAGCATTAAAATGGTGCTGGACGCTCTGGGATTAGCAGTGTTTTCTTTATCTGTAGGTGCCGGTTTGATGGTGGCTTATGGTTCGTACTTAAGCCCTGAAACTAAGGTAGTGAATGCTGGTTTATGGATTGCAGGTTTAGCAACTATGGCATCTGTACTGGCTGGTTTAATGATTTTACCTGCAGTCTTTGCTTTTAATGTCGACCCTGCTGCAGGGCCTGGTTTAACCTTTATCACCATGCCAGCCTTATTTGCGCAAATGGCAGGTGGTCAGGTTCTGGCGTTAATTTTCTTCTGTTTATTGCTATTTGCTGCTGTGACATCGTCTATTTCCATTCTGGAGCCTGTAGTGGCTTTCCTGATCGATGAATACGGTATACAGCGTAAAACAGCAACTATTCTGGTCGCTATCGTCAATTATGTGGTGTTAGGTATTCCGGCAGCTTTATCTTTTGGTGGCGGTATGGAAAGTTATACAATTTTCGGAAAAACCCCATTTGATGCGATGGACTTTATGGCCTCTAATGTATTGATGCCGTTAGGCGGTATGTTTGCCGCTACTTTTGTCGGTTGGCGGGTATGGCCACAAATTAAGACTATTCTGGCAGGTGAAGTGCCTGTCGCTGTGCAAAAAATTTACTGGTTATTAGCTGCTATAGTTTCTCCTGTTTTGATTGCGATAGTGGCAGTCATGACCATTAAAGGCAGTTAAATTAGTAAGACAATACACCGGCAGCTTTGGTATCAAGTGCCGGTTTTTAACTAATCTGCGGTAGTTTTAAGCAGCTAAACACAGAAAAATGCGGCTTTGCTTGCCAAAGCCTGCTGTGAATGCTGATATATCCCTGTTGTTATAATTATAAAGTCCGGTGCATTGTCAGTAATGTCTAAGTTTCCGGATATAGACAAGACAAGTCATGTTGTTGCAGCTTTGATCGTTCAGGCTCCACACTGCAACCAGACAAGGATTGAGATGATGATAAAAAAAGACTACTTCTGGCCGCTGTTAGGTTTGGCCGCTGTAGCATTTTCCGTCTATGTGTTGCTTGAGCAGCTCAAAGACATCTCCTATGAAGATGTAGTGCTCAGTCTCGAAGCCATTTCTCTGCATGGCTGGTTGATGGCTGGGTTAGCTACCGTATTTGCTTACGTGGCCTTAGCGGGTTACGACCGGCTGGCTTTATCTCATCTACGTAAAAAAGTATCCTGGACCTTTATCTCCGTCGCCTCTTTCACTGCTTATGCCATAGGCCATAACCTAGGCGCTTCGGTATTTTCCGGCGCTGTGGTGCGCTACAGAGCGTATCGTTCACAAGGTTTAACCGCAGGCGAAGTAGGCATTCTGGTTGCGTTCTGCTCTTTCACTTTTGCTTTAGGTAGCATTTTGTTGGGCGGCATAGCC
This sequence comes from Rheinheimera mangrovi, assembly GCF_003990335.1. Classification (NCBI taxonomy): domain Bacteria; kingdom Pseudomonadati; phylum Pseudomonadota; class Gammaproteobacteria; order Chromatiales; family Chromatiaceae; genus Rheinheimera; species Rheinheimera mangrovi. The sequence goes on from NZ_CP034683.1 coordinate 4,330,679, forward strand.
CTGATGATCGAACCCAGCCTGCCCGCTCATTTTCACAAAGCCATACCTGAATGGGTCGCCTTCTTATTGGGCGCTGGCATGCTGTTTCTGGTGGCCCTGTATTTATGGGGTAGTCTGACTGACAGAGGCTGTATTAACTTATGGACACTGAAGCTGGAGTATCCACGTTTTTCTCTGGTCTGCCGCCAGTTGGTCGTGGCACCACTGGAATTATTAGCTGCTGCCGCCATTATTTATTACGCCCTGCCTGAACAAAGTAATCCAGGTTATTTTATGGTGTTAGGTATATTTCTGGCATCTTTTTCTGCCGCTTTGTTATCGCACGCACCAGGCGGTTTGGGCGTGCTGGAAGTGATGTTTTTGCTGGCGTTACCTGATGTAAATCCTGCCGACGTGATTGCAGCGTTGCTGGTGTTCCGCTTATTTTATCTGCTGATCCCTTTTGCCATTTCACTGATTATTGTGGTGTGGTTTGAGCAGGATCAGTTACTGAAGAAATTCAGAAGTTCAAAGTCATAAAAGGCTGCGATTAAGATTCGTAATCCGGCAGCTTTTTCTGTTTGTCTGCTTTAGGTTGAAAAGAGCTTGGCAGCACTTCTATGCCCAGCTTGCGGCCGAGTTTAATTAAGATAGGGATAGTAATGGGAGCAAAAGGAAGTACGGCAAATATGCCTAAACCTGTAGCTCTTAATACGTCGACCAGTTGATGATTGGCGAAACGTAATTCAGCCTGAGTGGCTTTGCCCTGCAAAGAGCGCTGATAAATAATCAGCATCCGTCTGGTTTCATCGGTTTCCTGCGACAAGGCCATCCTGAGCCGAATCATGCTAAAGCGAATACGCGACATACTTTTACGCCGTTGTAATCGCAATACCCGGATCGGAGCTTTGTGCAACCGACTTAACAGATTCATACCCACCTCAACTGCCTCTATACCCAATCAACCTGCAGATCCTGTAGGGGCGGGTCTTGTACCCGCCCGTCTATTGACACCGCGATCCAGATGACTGGCATAAACATTATCGGCTGCTTTGGTAATACAAGACAGTATTATTTTGTAGTATTTAGCTTCTCTCACTGAATTATAAGGCGCTGAATTATAAGGCACTGACCAAAAAATTCGGGTTTTTCAGGTTTTCTCTATGATAAGCCGGATTGGCTATGCCCTGATACTCTACATGGGCACCAGCCACTTTGGCGATCACATGACCTGCACCAGTGTCCCACAACATAGTAGGGCCAAAACGTGGGTATAAATGCGCACTGCCTTCAGCCACTAAACAAAACTTCAGTGAGCTACCAACAGCGATCAATTCGTGTTTAGGGAAACGGCTTAAATAGTCTTCAATGTCCGCACTGTAATGGCTGCGGCTACCCACTACTTTGACCACTTCGCCTGCGGCAGGAGTGACGGCCACTCTGATCGTCTCGGTTAAGCCGTGTTGCTGGCGAGTAGCACCTAAACCTTCAGCTGCTGCATAGGTTTTATCCAGCACTGGTGCGTGAATAACGCCAAGCACAGGCTCCCCTTGTTGAATAAGAGCGATGTTAACGGTGAATTCGCCGTTACGCTTAATAAACTCTTTGGTGCCATCTAAAGGGTCGACCAGCCAGTATTCTGTCCACTGCTGACGTTCTGACCAAGCAATATCAGCCGCTTCTTCGGATAATACAGGCACATGCGGCGTGAGCTTAGTCAGTTCAGCCAAAATCAGCTGATGCGCGGCTAAATCAGCTTCGGTTAATGGCGAGTCATCGTCTTTTTGTTCAACGCTAAAATCACGCTGATACACAGTTAAAATGGCTTCACCAGCAGCAACAGCTATACGTCGTACTTGATCCAGTAAATCCTGTGTCAGTTCCAGCATTAGCTCAGCACTCCTTTTTCGGTCAGTAAGGCAATCAGTTGATCAACACTTTGCTCCAGACTTTGCTGAGCTGTGTCTATGATCAAATCCGCTTGCTCCGGTGCTTCATAAGGATCGGAAATCCCAGTGAAGTGACTGATTTCACCACGTCTGGCTTTTTGATACAAACCTTTCACGTCCCGCTGTTCACACACATCTAAAGACGTGGCGATATAAATCTCTAAAAACTTGCCATCAGGCAGGCTGTCTTTTATCGCCTGACGCTGTGCACGGTAAGGCGAAATAAAGGCGCTCAGCACCACCAGGCCCGCATCAAGCATTAAGCCAGCCACTGCGCCGACACGACGGATGTTTTCAGTACGGTCTGCTTCGCTAAAGCCTAAATCAGCACATAAACCATGCCGGACATTGTCGCCGTCCAGCAAATAACTATGCACTTTACGTTTTACCAATTCCTGCTCTAAAGCATTCGCCACTGTGGATTTTCCTGCGCCACTTAATCCGGTAAACCACAATACAACGCCCTGATGACCGTTTTGTTGCTCACGATCGGCGCGGCTAATTTGATAGTTTTGCCAAACAACCTGACTCATAAAAATTCCTTACAGCGACTGAAAAGGGAAAAACAAGGGTATTAACGCCAGTACCGCTATCGAATAGGCCAACGCCATAGGTAAGCCTACTTTGACATACTGGCTGAGTTTGTAGTTACCAACCGTATAAACCAATAAGTTGGTTTGATAACCCCAGGGCGAGATAAAGCTGGCACTGGCACCAAATAACACCGCCATAATCAAAGGCATAGGGTCTATGCCAAAAGCTTTGGCCAGACTGATAGCCAAAGGACAAGCCAGGGCTGCAGCAGCGTTATTGGACATCAGCTCAGTTAAAATCAGTGTGAAAAAATACAAAGCAGCTAAAGCCCAGAATAAGTGATAGCCACTAAACAACTGCAACAAGCCTTGCCCTAATAGTTCAGATACACCAGTGTTTTCCATCGCCTGCGACAGCACCAAAGCACCACCTACAATCAGCACTATATCCAGCGGGAAACGCCGTCTGATTTCCTGTAAGCTGATAATGCCTGTGGCCATTAAGCCAATCAGCAATAACACCAGCCCCTTTAATAAAGGCAGCTCGCCTGTCATCGACAAAGCAATCACAGCGACAAAAGCAGATAATACGCCCCAGCTGCGACGCAAGGATAAACGGGTGGCCGAGTCCACACCGTTCACCAGCAAAAACTCTTTAGTGAGTTTGCTGTTCTGATGAAAGGTTTTGCCCGGCACCAGTAATAAAGTATCACCGGTTTGCAGCACTATAGAACCTAAGCCGCCTTGCAAACGTTCTTGCCCGCGCTTGACGGCAACCACCACAGCGTCAAATTCTTCACGGAATTTGGCGTCTTTCAGCGATACTCCATTCAGGCTCGATGAGTGGCTGATAATAGCTTCAGCCAAGGCCTGCCCATTCATACTGTGATGGCCGTATAAGGTCAGTCCCTGAATTTCCTGCAATAAAGCCACAGATTCCATATCACCGGCGAACAGCAAAACATCACCTTGTTGCAAGCGGTCTTCAGGGCACACAGGCGCAATATTTTGCTCGCCCCTTACTATTTCGGCTAAAAACAGCTTACGTAAATGCCGCAACCCTGCTTCACCAATGGTTTTACCGATCAACACTGAGTCCGCACTGATGCGGGCTTCCAGGAAATAAGGTAAGTCGGCTTCATCCACAGTTTTTTCAGTGACAGGCAGACGATTCGCGATCAGCCACATCATCAGCATACCGGACAACACCACACCAGCCCCTACAGCTGTAGTGGTAAAAAACTCCAGCACAGGCAAACCTGCTTTATCTAAAAAGCTGTTGACCACTAAGTTGGTGGAGGTGCCGATCAACGTCAGAGTGCCACCAAAAGTAGCGGCAAAAGCCATAGGCAACATCAGCTTGCTGGGCGCAAACTTCTGACTGCGTTTAATAGCCCCTATTAAACTGGCAACCACTGCGGTATTGGCCGTAAAAGATGACAATAACGCAGTGGACACCCAAAGCCGGGTGAGCACAGTACGCAAGCCGCCATTATTCAACTGTTGCCCGACCCAGCTGATCAGCCGGGTTTTCTCCAAAGCGATGGACACCAGCAATAACAACACCAGTGTTAATAACGAGGAGTCGGTAAAGCTGGCGGCAAACTGCTGGACGTTTAAAAGGTCCGTCAGATAAGTCAGTACGGCCACAGCGCCGAAGACCCAGGCCGCCGACAGCCTGGTCAGCGTCAACAGGGCAATCAAGCCTGCCAAAATAGCGAATACGCCGTACTGCTCCAAACTCATGCTTAGCCTTTTGTCAGCTGGCTTAAATCCAGTGCCTGCCAGTGTGGGAAATGTTTACGTACTAAAGCATTCAGTTCCAGCTCAAATTCGCTGAATTCTGCCTTGCTGCTGACGCTGGCCAAAGCACTATCGACCATACCAGCACCCACAGTGATGTTGCTGATGCGGTCAATAAAGATAAAGCCACCTGTATCGCGGTTTTGTGCATAAGGGTCAAACACCACTGCTTCGGTCAGCTCCAGCTCGACCAGCGCTATAGTGTTGAGCTCGAGCTTGTCGGCCTGATGTTCAGCCAGGGTATTTACATCTATGCTGTGAGCTATAGCTGTGACCTTGCCGCTGACCTTTTTTGTGGCCAGTTTGATGTTGTAGCTTTTGCCTATCAACAGTGGCTCTTCATGCATCCAGACCACTTTAGCCAGAATACGGTTGGATACCGCTGCATGATGCACAGCCGGCACTATCACATCACCACGGCTGATATCTATTTCGTCTTTCAGCGTCAGCGTAACAGCCTGACCTGCAATAGCTTCTTGCCATTCGCCATCAAAAGTGACGATCGATTTAATAGTGGAACCTTTGCCTGAAGGTAAAGCCACAATGGCATCACCTACTTTAAAACTGCCACTGGCGATGGTACCGGCAAAACCTCGGAAATCCAGGTTAGGGCGGCTGACATACTGCACCGGTAAACGGGCTTCAGCCTGCCAGTTAAAACCTGTGACAGGCGCCTTTTCTAATAAACTCAGTAAAGGACCATCGTTGTACCATGGCGTTTGGCTGGAGCTGTGCACCACGTTGTCGCCATTCAGGGCTGACAGCGGTACAAACTGAATAGAAGGCACATTCAGCTGGGCGGCAAATTGCAGGTAATCCTGTTTAATTTGCTCAAAACGCTGCTGATCAAAGCCTAATAAATCCATTTTATTGATGGCCACCACAAACTGCTTAATGCCGAGCAATGAACAGATAAAGCTGTGACGACGGGTTTGGGTTTGCACACCATAACGGGCGTCGACCAGAATAATAGCCAGGTCACAGTTTGAAGCCCCTGTCGCCATATTGCGGGTGTACTGTTCATGGCCTGGGGTGTCGGCAATAATAAACTTACGTTTATCGGTGGAGAAATAGCGGTAAGCCACATCTATGGTAATGCCTTGCTCGCGCTCAGCCTGTAAACCATCGACCAGCAAAGCCAAATCTATGGTTTCACCTGTGGTGCCGTGGGTTTTGCTGTCTTTGTGCAAAGCAGCCAGTTGATCTTCATAAATCTGTTGGCTGTCATGCAGTAAACGGCCGATCAGCGTGCTTTTACCGTCATCGACTGAGCCGCAGGTTAAAAACTTCAGCAGCGATTTATGCTGTTGCTGCTCTAAGTACTGCTCAATGCCTACTTGGGCTAATTCATTGGCGACTGACATCAGAAATACCCCTCACGTTTTTTCTTTTCCATAGAACCACTGGAATCGTGGTCAATCACCCGGCCTTGTCGCTCACTGGAGGTCGACAACAGCATCTCTTCAATAATACCTGTCAGGCTGTCGGCTGAAGATTCAATGGCACCGGTCAGCGGGTAACAGCCTAAAGTGCGGAAGCGCACCAGTTTTTGTTCCGGCACTTCACCAGGATTCAGCGGCATACGCTCGTCATCCACCATAATCAGGGTACCGTTACGTTCCACTACAGGACGCACCGCAGCAAAATACAGCGGCACTATGTCGATTTTTTCCTGATAGATGTATTGCCAGATATCCAGCTCAGTCCAGTTCGACAGCGGGAATACACGGATACTTTCGCCTTTATTCACCTGACCGTTGTAAGTGTGCCACAACTCTGGACGCTGATTTTTTGGGTCCCATCTGTGGTGTTGGTCACGGAATGAATAAACCCGCTCTTTAGCCCGGGATTTTTCTTCATCACGACGCGCGCCACCAAAAGCGGCATCAAAACCATATTGATCCAGCGCTTGTTTTAAGCCCTGAGTTTTCATTACGTCAGTGTGTTTTGAGCTGCCGTAGGTAAAGGGGTTCATATCCATGGCTACGCCTTCCGGGTTGATATGCACCAGCAAATCAAAGCCGTATTGTTTCGCCACTTTGTCACGGAACTCGATCATCTCACGGAATTTCCAGCGGGTGTCGACATGCAACAGTGGAAACGGAATTTTGCCCGGATAAAAAGCTTTGCGCGCTAAATGCAGCAGCACAGAGGAATCTTTACCTATGGAATACAACATCACCGGATTATCAAATTCGGCCGCTACTTCGCGGAAAATCTGGATACTTTCAGCTTCCAGTTGTTGTAAATGTGTCAGAGGTTTGACTGGCTGGCCCATAGGGTCTGCTCCCATTAAGTCTGTAAAAAAGAGTTCTAAAACAAAAAGTTTTTAAATTCTGTTGGTTAAAGGCTGCTGAGCCTGCTGATCAGGCCGTTCACCAAACCAGTGTAATTTCTGCTGCAAAGCCACCACTTCACCTATCACCAATAAAGCCGGTGACTGCACCTGATGCTCTGCCACTAAACTGGCCAGTTCGCTGAGCTGTCCGGTAAAAACGCGCTGATCCGCTCTGGTGCCATTTTCAATCACAGCCACAGGAATATCTGCAGCACGGCCTGCGCTGAGTAACTGCTGCTGAATATGTTCTACTTTCATCAGGCCCATATAAATCACCAGCGTCTGATTTGGCCGGCTTAAGCTGTGCCAGTCCGGCTCGACACCATCTTTGCGGCAATGGCCAGTGACAAACTGCACAGCCTGAGCATAATCCCTGTGAGTTAAGGCGATGCCGGCATAAGCGGCACAACCAGCAGCTGCTGTGATGCCGGGTACCACTTGAAACGGAATGCCATGAGGTAACAAGACTTCAATTTCTTCAGCGCCACGACCAAAAATAAAAGGGTCGCCACCTTTGAGCCTGCATACTTTTTTACCTGATAAAGCTAAAGAAACCAACAAGTTATTTGTTTCTTCCTGAGCAACCGAATGGGCCCCCGCTTTTTTGCCGACACAAATCAATTCAGCGTCACGGCGCACCAGCTGCATAATAGGTTCTGAGACTAAGTAGTCGTAAACCACAACGTCAGCTTGCTGCATCAGTTGCAGTGCTTTTAACGTCAGAAGCTCCGGATCGCCAGGGCCAGAGCCTACTAAATAGACTTCGCCTTGAGTCGGGATTTCCCGCTCTAATAAAGCTTCTAATTGCTGCTGAGCGACATCCAGCCTGTTCGCCTGCACTTCACGCACTATGGAGGAGTCAAATACCCGCTCCCAAAACTGCCGACGGCCGGCAAAACCTGAAATCTTTTGTTTTACTTTGTCGCGAAACGACCCCACTAACTGAGCCAGCGGGCCTAAATGCGCAGGTAAAATAGCTTCGAGTTTTTCCCGTAAACGCCGCGCCAACACGGGAGCTGTGCCAGCACTGGAAATGGCGATCAGAATAGGGCTACGGTCGATAATGGCAGGAAAAATAAAACTACAATTTGGCTGGTCATCCACAGTATTAACCAGAATATTGCGCGCATCGGCGGCCTCAAACACCGACTGATTGACTGCATCATCGTCAGTAGCGGCTATCACCAGCACATGACCGTCGATGTGTTCAGGCGCAAAACGGCTTTCAATTAAAGTGACTTTGCCTTGTTGCTGCCACTCTTTGAATTCATCTGAAAAGTAAGTGGCCACTACTGTTAAACGGGCGCCAGCTTTTAACAAAGTACCAGCCTTACGTAATGCCACATGACCAGCCCCCACCAACAAGACGGGTCTGTTATTCAATTGGGCAAAAATAGGCAAATACTGCACTTCAGGCTCCTGCTGTCTGGACAGCGGTTTAGTACCACTATGCTCTGATTTGGTTATCACCGTCGGACTTGAAGCTGCAGTTTTGTTGACTGCGTTATCTCGCCCCAATCACATAGGTTAGCTATGTTCATGGGGACTCACCAACTTGTCGCCGCACTGCAACTCCAATTACTTAGGTTGTAGAGTGGTGACCTCAATCAAAGCTTTTTCGTTTGAGCCTGCATATTAGACGTCTAAACGTCTTTTTATCAAGAATGGATATCGATCTCTTATAACTAAAAGGAATAGAGGGTCCGAGCTTAAACTCTGCCCCTCTGATTGGATGAATTAAATAGTGTGAAGGTCAGACTTTCTGGCTTTGACAGACTGCCGCAGTAAAGACCACATCAGTCGAACTATTCAGAGCAGTCTCAGCACTGTCCTGAATCACACCAATAATAAAACCAGTGGCGACCACCTGCATTGCAACTTCGTTTGGAATGCCAAATAAGCTACAGGCCAGAGGGATCAACAATAAAGAACCACCAGCTACGCCAGAAGCGCCACAAGCAGAAACAGCGGCCAGTAAACTAAGTAAAATAGCACTGGCAAAATCAACTTCTATCCCCAGCGTATGCACTGTTGCCAGTGTCAGCACAGTAATGGTAATAGCAGCACCAGCCATATTGATGGTCGCGCCCAATGGGATAGACACACCGTAGATTTCTTCGTTGAGTTTTAACTTTTCACAAAGCTGTAAATTGACCGGAATATTAGCGGCTGAACTGCGGGTAAAAAAGGCCGTCACACCACTTTCGCGTAGGCAAGTAAAGACCAGCGGATAAGGATTAGCACCTGTTTTAGCAAAAACCAGCAGCGGGTTTACCACAAAGGCAATGATCGCCATAGCGCCCAACAGCACAGCAATCAGCTGACCATAACTGGCCAAAGCAGCAAAACCTGTAGTCGCTATGGTATCCGCCACTAAACCCAAAATACCAAAAGGTGCCAGACGGATAATAAAACGCACTAAAGAGGACACACCATGCGACAAGTCAGAAAACACCAGCTTGGTACTTTTGCTGGCATGTTGTAAAGCCAGGCCTAAACCAACGGCCCAGGCTAAAACACCAATGTAGTTGCCACCAATTAAAGCGTTAATTGGGTTATCTACTACTTTCAATAACAAGGCTTTTAACACTTCACTAATGCCCTCAGGCGCGGCAATAGCTTCAGGTACAGTCGTCAGTACTAGCGTCGTTGGGAACATAAAACTTAACAGCACAGCGACCACAGCAGCTAAAAAGGTACCAAACAGATACAGCACCAGCACGGGTTTAATGCTACTGCCTTCAGATGCTTGTTTATTGGCAATAGCCGAAGCCACCAATACAAACACCAGTAAAGGCGCTATAGCCTTTAAAGCGTTGACAAATAAAGTACCTAACAAGGATAAGTTCTTTGCCAGTTCAGGCGACACAACGGCCACCAGCACACCTAACAAAATACCAATAATAATTTGCGGCACTAAACCGAGTTGCAAAAGTTTTTGCCATGGACGGGATGCGGTGGATGTCATACGAGTTCTCTGTTGCTGCTGTGGTGCGCGCCACAGTTATAGGAATAAGTGCCCGATTTTGCCCTGAATCCTATCGAGGGGCAAGTCGGAGTTGTCCGGCGACAGAGTCAGGTGGTCAACCCAAGTGCCCAAGCTGCGGGTTTTATTTTTTTAAACTTTCATATTTATTGATGAGCATTTTTTGTGAGACAAAGGCTTTATAAAACTACCGGAAAAAGCGCCATCTCTGCGCAACGCCCCTCTGGCCTTGCTAGCTTTGTAGGGGCAGAAACACTATGTCAATGCTGCACGACCCTGGGTGGAGCAAGTCATCAACTTAGGGGGATGAACCAGAGCATCGTAAATGTTAGGACGCTAGATTTTTAGCCTTACAGCAACACAGAAAAAACCTGCACAATGCGGATTAAAAAATAAGTTTAAGTAGCCAGTTCAATTCTGTTCCTGCCGTTTTGTTTGGCTTTATACAAAGCATCGTCAGCACAAGTCCATAGCTGCATAAAGTCTTTTTGACGGTCGGACTGAGCCAGGCCGAGGCTGATGGTGACCGAGTAACCATCCTCAAGATGTGGCCAGCCTAATGCTGCCACAGCATCACATACCCTCTGAGCTATGGCTGTGGCGGTGTTCAGATCAGTAGCAGGCAACAGGATTAAAAACTCTTCACCTCCCACCCGGCCAAGCTTATCAACGGGTCTAAGTTCTTGCCTTAAACAATAGGCTACTTTTTGTAATACCTGGTCACCAGCGACGTGGCCAAACTCATCATTAATTTGTTTGAAGAAATCGACATCAACAGCCACTGCCGTAAAAGGCTGCTGATGCAGCTTCCATTGCTGCCACATTTGCTGAGCCAAAGCCAACATATGGCGTCGGTTTGGCAAGTGCGTCAACTCATCGGTCAATGCCATATCTTTTAAGCGGGCAGACAATGTCCGTTGCCGTATAAACAACAGTGACATCGCTAACATCAGTAAAACCGCGCAACATAAAGCCAGATACTGCCAGAACCGGAGTTGTTCTCCATCAACCAAAGCCTGTTGCTGCGATGCATTTTTGATTTCCAACTCAACATTGTCACGTTGAATTTGTTCGGTCTGCAATTGGATCCTTAATCGGGAGGTACGTTGGTCAAGCAATTGTTGCCGAATATCAGCTTCTTTTTGCTGCTGTTTTTGCTGCATAATAAAGGCGTCTTGCCACAGCTGCATGTCTGCCAGCAACAATGCATATTCTTTGTACATTAGAGCTTCAAACCTCAGATCCGGTTTGTGCTCAAAATAACTTTTTGCTGATTCAAAATCCTGTTGGGCTTGTGCGTACTGTTTTAACGCCCTGTAACTGGTCGCACGACTCAGCTGACAATACGCCAGCATTTGTAAATCCCGGGTGGACTGGTAATGGGCCATAGCCTCATTCAACAACAGCAGCGCTTTCTCTGCCTGTCCTGCTCTGGTCAACACCCTGGCAATCGACCTTTTATCGTATGCAATTTCATCCGCATCGCCACGTTGCATATCGATGGCAAGCGCCTGACTTAAATAGCTTAATGCCAGCTCAAACTGACCCGCACTTTCATAAGTTCCACCTAAATTAAACAGGGCGGTAGCCTGCCCCTGCAAATTGCCGCTTTCTTTCCAGTACTCCAGCGTCTTTTTATACAAAGCGATCGCCTGATCGTAATCTCCGACTGCTTCATCTGAATACAAATTAGCTAAGGCATTGGCTACATTATTTTGTCGGCTTTTACTGCCTAAATTCAGTTCTAGCTGATAGGCTTTTTGCAAATCGGTCAGCGCATCAGCAAATGCTGCATTCAGAGCATGCAACTCACCCCGAAGCACCAAAGCTTTGGCCAGTAATTCATTGTCCTGACTGGTTTCCTGAAAAGATAAAACCCGCTGGTAGTCCTGCATGGCTTCAACGGTTTGATCCAGTTGCTCTTTAGCAAAAGCTTCACACAACAAAAATCTCAGTTGCCACAGCAAATCCTGTTGCGGATTTTTGTAGCTCTGCGCCAGCTTTAAAGCCTTCGCAGCATCGACATCCGTCATGACCCAACAATAACTTTGTTGCACCTGCAATAATTGCTCTGGTTCAGACACCGTTTTGAACAGCAACTGAAATTCTTTGTCGGCTTTAGCAAACTGATTGGCGGCTAATTCCTCCAGCTCCAGCAAACGCGAAGTTAAATTCTCAGTTGCCAGGGCCGAGCAATGCATCAGCAGCATGAAGACTAAAGCGCACCAAAATCTCAAGACGGTGACCTCACAAGCCAATGTTGTTCTGTTGACTATAGCATGCCGTAAATTGCTGCAGAGTTGTACAGTTGCAAAGAGTAAACTTCAGAAAACATAGCTATAGTTGCCACTTACTGATAGTGAGTGCCAATGACCTGTCGCAACACCCATTGCCGATCTGGAGCATCTGCTGCAGCTTGCGGTACTAATATCTCGCTGACTTCAAGCTGATACACCTGGCTTGGTTCATAATTAAAGCCTTGTATTTCGCCATAAAACAATTGCCATTCTTCCTGCTGTTAAAGCGGATTTGCAAACAATACGAAGGGCCGGTTGCCAGCATTCACGTTTTTCTGCGGCCACCCATAAGGTCAGGTTGGCATTGGCTAAAGGTTCATTGACAGAGGGAAGTTCATTCAGGGTCTCAGTACTTTGACTGCGGATAGGCAGTTCAGGTGCCGAAGGCTCTGTACATGAGTGCAAAACCAATAATCCGACAATTCTCAGCAGTGTATTCCACATTTGTACTGTCCCTGATTTAATTTTTCTTGCAGTTTATTGCAGGAAAATGGACAGAAACTGAACAGCATTTCCTATGCTTTTTTAGAAGTAAGTTCCAGTTCGGCTGAGCCAGGTAACACTTGGTTTTGCCAATACTCAGCAGGTGCTGGACGGCCAAACAAATACCCCTGCATCAGCTGACAGCCCAAACTCTGTAGGAAACGACGCTGAATATCGTTTTCCACACCTTCAGCCACTATGTTCAGGTTCAGGGCTTTCGCCAGCTGAATAGTGGTATGCAAAATACGCACTGTACGGCTGTCTTGCGGGATACAGCTAACAAAACGTCTGTCTATTTTGATGGTATCGGCCGGACAATCCACCAGCTGGCTTAAAGACGAATGGCCAGTACCAAAATCGTCGATGGAGATACTAAAACCATACTGACTTAAGGCTTTCAAGCGTTTATGCAACAAAGGTTGCTGCACAGCTATATTGGTTTCGGTGATTTCTAACTGCAGGTAACGGGTTAACCATGGATGATCCGCACTTAAGCTCATCAATTCTGCAAAAAAACTATCGTCTAAAAGCTCTGGCCCACCGAGGTTAATAGCTATGGGGTATAGCAAAGCTTGCTGCTGCCAGCTTTGCAAAATACTGACGCTTTGCTGCAAAACTAAACGCGAAAACAGGGTCATTAAGCCATGGCGCTCAGCCATCAAAACAAAACAGTCAGGGGCTATCGCCTGCCCATCAACAAACCAGCGACTTAGCGCTTCAAAGCTTTGGATTTTACCTTGTGGGTCTACTTTAGGTTGTAACCAAAGCTCCAGCTGTTTTTGCCGTATTGCATCACGAAAGGCATTCAACAACTGATAGTCCTGCTCCAGTTGCTGAGCTTGCTGCTGATCATAAAAGCCAACGGCCTGATTCGGATCTGACAATTCCAGCGCCAGCTCACATTGTTCAATCAGTTGTTGCGCATTATGATTATCCCGCAGTTCGGTGAAGCTGACACCAAACTGATAACTCATACGCGCTGTGTAAGGCCCGACAGTTAACTCTACAGGTAATTGAGTCGCTATGGCTTGTGCAAGCTGTTTCGGGTCCAGTACGTTTAAATCACCTTTCAGCCAGAGCGCAAACTTCACACCCCGTACCCTCGCCAATATAGCGTCTGACGGCAAAGCAGCCTTAGCCACTTTGGCAAAATGTTGCAATAACTGACTACCGAACTCGTAGCCATATTGCTGGTTCAGTGTTTTCACATGGCGCAGCCGAATAATAGCCACCAGAGCAAACTCATGCGGCGCTAACTGCTCTTGTTTGTAATTAGCCAGTTCAGTAAATCCAGCTAGATTAGGCAAACAGGTTAAACCGTCATAATGCAGCCAGCTGTCCTGAGCTTTCTGGCTTTGTTTTAATTGCTGTTGCAGTTGGCGTAAAACACTGATTTCCTGCAAGCTCACCACATGATGGCCTGAGCGGGTCAGCATCACATGTTTCAGCACCAAACTGGATTCAGGACGGCTTTTTAAGTTGCATTCCACTTTGCCTTTCAGCCAGTGCCCTTGCAGCTGACTCTCCTGCACAAAACTCAGTAAAGACAATAAATTGGCTTGTTGCCCTACATCCAGACCTAACATCTCACACGCCAGGCTATTAGATTTAATGATGTCACCGGCGGCGGTCACCAGCACAGTGGCAGACCCATTGTGCTCAAATAATTCTTCATAATAATCATGGCTTTGTGCCAAATTCTGATTGAGTTCAGAAAGCTGACCAGCACTGCGCTTTAAGGTACTGAAAATACGGGCAGCGGCCAAAGGCAAACACAAATTAAAAAACAGAAACAACAAACCATGCAGATAGTCATGGGTACCGGGCAATGTAATAGACAAACCCAGCAGATTGCCTGGAGCTTCATTCTGGAGCAGGTAGAAAAAGGGAATAAAATTCAGAACCATAAATGCTATAGCAGTTCGAAACCCAAAAAACATCAGACTGATCATTGGCAAGGTATAAATAAAAATGATGCCGAGTTTACCCAGCTCAAAATTATCAACCAGCAGCAAAATACAGAGGCCGGCTAAAACCACTATAGCCAGTAACGCAGCCGCACTGCCTTTGACATAACGGCGAGAAATAAACAACGTAGAAAGTAAAGCCAGATAAAAGGTTACTGTGATAGCGATCACATGATAGGCACCTGCTTGCCAGGCTTGCCAGGAGCTGTGCAGCACTATCGCAGCCACCAGGCAAAGACCAGACACCAGGATAATGCGCAGCACACTTTGTTGCCAGAACGCACTTTCAGCTATGTCTAAATCCTGTGCCCTCAGCCGCAAAAAACGACCTAACCACCCCACATGCAGCTCCCTCATTCCATGTATCAGGCCAGCTCGGCACTGATGTCACATACCCGTTGCAGGCTGTTTAACCGACGAAATGTAATGGTTCGGCTTGTTAACTACAAGTTATTTTTATTCACTTAAGGGACAAAGGCGATAATCGGTACTACTTGGCCGTTCAGTGGCTGAGAGTTCAGAGGCCAGCTTAAATACCATCGCCATCCAAATGAATGCCACATTCGCGGCCAAAGCCATTAAAACGGGTGTCTTCTTCGGTCATGCCCAGTTCGAGTTTGCGGGTGGAATGCACATCGCCAACTGAAACATAACCCTGCTCCCATAGCGGGTGGTAAGGTAAATCGTGCTGTTTTAAATAATAAAACACGTCTTTATTTGACCACTCGATAATAGGCTGTACTTTGACTGTGCCCCGGCTGATTTCGATAATATCTTTGTCAGCCCGGGTGCTGGACTGGCTGCGACGTAAACCACTGAACCAGGTGCCTACATTCAACTCTTTTAAAGCACGCTGCAAAGGCTCTACTTTGTTCATATGGTTATATTGCTTAATACCAGCTTCAGTTTCCCATAAGCGACCAAAACGCGCCTCCTGCCAGGCTGGAGTTAAATGGGCACGATACACTTTCAGATTCAGCTGTAACCGCTCTTTCAGCTCATCAATAAACTGATAAGTTTCAGGAAACAGATACCCTGTGTCGGTGAGTAGCACTGGAATATCAGGCCGCTCGGTGGTCACCAGATGCAGCATCACAGCAGACTGAATGCCAAAGCTGGAACTTAAAATCTGCTGATCCGGCAAATGCTCAAGCGCCCATTGCACCCGTTGTGCAGGCGTTAAAGGCAGCAGCAACTGGTTGGCTTCAACCAGCAGTTGTTGCTGTTGTTCTGTGTCCAGCTGTAATAGCTGTTTATACTGACTCATGATCTGCCTCTCCTACCCTAATAGCCTTTAATGACTGATCAGGGCATATCTAATACTGAACTCAGGCATGAAAGTCGGTTTTTGATACTTTCACTTCGGCCACAACGCCAACACGCACGACAAAATCACCAAAACATTCGCCGCTGTTGCGTTCGAGCACCCAGCGACCAATCAGCTGGTCCAGTGCCTGCAGAATTTCAGCTTCGGCCACATTGTCTAAATACAGCTTAGGAATACGGGTGCCTTGAGTATTACCACCTAAATACAGGTTGTATTTACCTGGACCACGACCCACTAAACCAGCTTCGGCCAGCATGGCGCGACCACAGCCATTAGGACAGCCCACCACCCGCAATATAATGTGATCGTCAGGCACGCCGTGTTTTGTCAGCAACCCTTCAACATGAGTGACTAAGGTCGGTAAATAACGTTCAGCTTCCGCCATCGCCAGTGGACATGTAGGTAAGGACACACAAGCCATAGAGTTTTTACGCTGCTCTGTGACTGAGTCGTTGATCAGACCATGTTGACGGGCTAAAGCTTCAATACGGGCTTTGTCTTCAGCAGCGACGCCAGCGATAATCAGGTTCTGATTGGCTGTCATGCGGAAATCGCCTTTGTGAATACGGGCAATTTCAGCGACACCTGTTTTTAAAGTTTTGCCCGGATAATCCAGAATACGGCCGTTTTCGATAAAGACAGTGAGGTGATGTTTGCCGTCTATGCCTTCGACCCAACCAAAACGATCGCCACGGCCAGTGAATTCATAAGCACGGCTTGGCTGGAACTTCACGCCAACACGTTTTTCCACTTCGGCTTTAAATACGTCCACACCGATTCGGTCTATGGTGTATTTGGTTTTGGCATTTTTCCGATTGACCCTGTCGCCATAATCACGCTGTACAGTGACCACATGTTCAGCCACAGCAAGCACATGCTCCAGGCCAATAAAACCAAAGTCTTCGGCTTTACGTGGGTAAGTGCCTTTATCACCGTGTGTCATGGCCAAGCCACCACCCACTAAGACGTTAAAGCCGACCAACTGGCCGTTTTCGGCAATAGCGACAAAGTTTAAGTCGTTGGCATGCACGTCGACGTCATTTTGCGGAGGGATCACTACTGTGGTTTTAAACTTCCGCGGTAAATAGGCTTCGCCCAGAATAGGTTCGACTTCTGTGGTCTCTACCTTCTGCTCATCCAGCCAAATTTCGGCGTAGGCTTTGGTTTTTGGCAATAAATGCTCAGAAATTTTCGCAGCCCACTGATAAGCCTGTTGATGCAATACCGACTCGACCGGGTTGGAGGTACATAAGACATTACGATTTACGTCACCAGCGGTAGCGATAGAGTCGATACCTATGCTGTTCAGCATCTGGTGCATACCTTTGATCTTTGGCTTTAATACGCCGTGGAACTGGAAAGTCTGACGGGTGGTTAAACGAATACTGCCATAGATGGTGTTATCCGCCGCAAACTCGTCGATGGCCAGCCATTGTTCTGGTTTGATAATACCGCCCGGCATACGGGCACGTAGCATCACATTATGTAGAGGTTCCAGTTTTTGCTGAGCGCGTTCAGGGCGGATATCACGGTCGTCCTGCTGGTACATGCCGTGAAAACGGATCAACATAAAGTTGTCACCGTTAAAACCACCGGTGATCTCGTCTTTTAAATCTTTGGTGATAGTGCCACGTAATAAATGGCTGTCTTTTTTCAGCCGTTCGTTATCAGACAGCTGACCTTGCACCTGCAAATCCGGGTTAATTGGCTGAGTCATTAATAAACATCCTTCTGATAACGTTTGGCTTGACGTAAATCGTCAAAATACTGTTCTGCTTGTTCCGCAGTAAAACCTGCTTGTTGTTGGGCTATGTCGAGCAAGGCCTGATGTACATCTTTGGCCATTTTGTTGCCATCACCACAGATATACAGGTAGGCGCCTTGTTGTAACCAAGTCCAGATTTCTTCGGCTTTTAACCACAGTTTGTCCTGCACATAAACCTTCTGAGCCTGATCGCGGCTAAAAGCCACATCCAGTTTGCTCAGCACACCGCGTTTCAAATAATCCTGCAGTTCGACCTGATACAGGAAGTCTTGCGTAAAGTGCGGGTTACCAAAAAACAACCAGTTCTGGCCTGTGGCTCCAGCCTGATCCCGCTCTTGTAAGAAAGCGCGAAACGGCGCTATGCCAGTGCCTGGCCCTATCATAATGACTGGGGTTTCATGATCCGGCAGACGGAAGTTGTCGTTGTGTTCCACAAATACTTTTAATTGAGCGCCTTCTTCCAGGCGTTCGGCAAGGAAACCTGAAGCGCCACCTAAATGGGTGTCACCAAAAGCGTCATAACGTACTACGCCCAAAGTTAAATGCACTTCATCACCCACTTCAGCCTGAGAGGATGCAATGGAGTACAAGCGCGGCTGCTGTTTACGCAACGCATCCACTAACTGCTGGGCAGTTAAAGGCGCCGGGTTTTGCAAAATCACATCTAAAGTCTGGCGATTGTCCAGATACTGACGCAAAGCAGCTTTATCTTTGACCAGCTCCAGCAATTCACTGTTGGCGGTCGCCTGAGCGTACTTTTCTACAAAGCTTGGATAGGACTGAGTCAGCTCTAAGTGTTCAGTTAACGCCGTTTTTAAGCTGTACGTCTGGCCTGCCAACTGCACTTCAGTAGCACCATCCAGACCCGTAGCGGCCAGAATAGCGTCTACAGCTTTCTCGTCATTAAGGAAATACACCCCCAGCGCATCACCAGGCTGATAGGTTATTCCTGAATCAGCTAAAGAAATTTCGATATGCCGCACATCTTTGGTTGAATCACGGCCAGTGATTTTCTGATTGACGGATAACTCAGCCAGATAAGGTGTTTCTTTGCTATAAGCACTGTCATGACCAGCTGTGGCTGTGGCACCAGGCCAGGCAATAACCTGGGCGGAACCTGTAGCTTGTTTTAACTCTGGCGCAAAAGCCTGCACTGCTGTTTCTGTCCAGCTGGCCGCCTGCGCTGCATAATCCACATCCAGATCAGCACGGGCATGTAATCTTTTGCCACCTAAAGCAGCCAGTTGTTCGTCAAAGTCGATGGCTGTTTTGCAGAAGAATTCATAGCTGGTATCACCTAAACCCAGCACGGCATATTTCAGACCATCCAGTTTTGGTGCTTTCTTACTGAATAAGAATTTATGGAAAGCCACAGCACTTTCTGGCGGCTCACCTTCGCCATAAGTAGAAGTGACAATCAGCAGGTATTTTTCTTTCGCCAATTGAGTGGTTTTGTAGCTGCCAATATCTGTCAACTTCACAGCTATGCCTTGTTGCTCAGCAGCCGCTTTAATTTTGTTCGCTACAGCTTTGGCATTACCGGTTTGTGAGCCATACAGTATGGTCAACACGGCACTTTCGTGACTCTGTGGCGAAACCGCAGCAGTTTGACCGCCAGCCAATTGCGCTGCTGCCGCCAGATAGCCACTAACCCAGGCCTGTTGAATAGGGTTCAGTTGACTTACAAGCGATTGTAAATCCTTGATTTGTTGAGCGGACAAAGGACTGGCCTGAGCAGCTAACGATGCAAATAGCATAAAAACACCACAAATAAGCTAAGTTGCAGCCATTTTAGCCGTCTAAATGGATAAACCTAAATAACCCTTCTCTCTGCTTTATACCTTTTAGTTATTAAAATAAGTTTTTGGTTTATAACCTTAAAACCAGAGGACGCCTTGCCCTAACCAGAAGCTGTTGTTAGCATGGGTTGAGTTTGTTCAAGGAGCTGTATAGTGGCCGTTAAGCTGCTTTTTCTATGGTTAGGTCTGATGTTGCATTTACCTGCTATGGCGCAAAACCAAGCTCAGGTGGAAGTGTCTACTGCAGCTGAACGTCAGCAATTGCAACAGCAACTATCCGAAAGTACAACACCAGAACAACGGCTGAACCTACTGGTCAGGTTAACTGAAGTTTTTGTCACGCAAGATCCCGCGCTCAGCCTGAGCTATGCCAGACAATGGCTGGATAACAGCACAGACAGAGAAAGTGCCAGTTATCACAGAGTACTGTTGCAACAAACCACGGCTTTTATGTTGCAAGGGAAATATCAACAAGCTTATCAAACCAGTCTGGAAACAGAACGTTTAGCCCGTATTCAGCAAGATACTAAGCAGTTATTTAATGCACTGAGGCGACAAGCCGACAACCTGAATCGTTTAGGTCAGGCCGATAAAGCCTTGCCCAAAGCGCTCGAGGCAATGCAAATTGCTGTCGATGCCAATAATGCTATACCACTACAAATCATTCGTTATGACCTGGCTCATATTTATTTAAACTTGTATGCCTACCCTCAGGCTATTCAAATTGCCAGCGACGGTTTAAATCTTGCGATGACTGGGGATGACAGCAACCGCCAGGCTAATTTTTTACATCTGCTGGCCGAAGCAAGCCGGCTGTATCAGCAACATCAGGCTGCAGAAGACTTTGCCCGCAAAGCGCTGGAACTGCGTTTGAACCGGCAGGAGCAAGCCTTAACAGCACAATATCATTTGAGTCTGGCGCGTAGTTTATTGCCTCAGCATAAGTATCAGGAAAGTGAGCAGCAGTTGCAGCTGGCCTTATTGTCCGCTCAGCAAGTGGATAACAAGATTGAACAAGCTGATGCATTACAAAGCCTGGCCTGGCTGGATTTATATTTTGACCGCCCCGCTATGGCCACCAGCAGGTTTCAGCAGATCCGCCAGTTGCTGCAAGCAAACGAACATCTGGCTAATCTCCGCCAGTTCAGCTTGCATCACTTAACAGCTTTGCTGGAGTTTAAGCAGCAAGCTGAGGCTGCGGCCTTATACCAACAACTGAATTTGCAAACATCGCATTTTAGCGAACCTCAGAGCTTGCTGGATTATTGGTCTGCAACAGCCAAAGTGGCAGACTTTAATCAGAATTACCAACAGGCTTATGCAGCTGCAGAACAAGTGCAAAAGCTGCAACAACAATTATTTGATGACAGAATTCATAAACAGTCGCTGGTGATCTCAAGTGAACAACACAAAAGTTTACTGGAGCGAAATCTGCAGCAAGCCGCGCAGCAAAGCCAACTGGATCAGCTGACCCACCAACATCAGCGCAATATGCTGCTGTTATTGTCTGTTGGCGCATTTTTAGCGTTAGCTTTACTCTTGTCATTGTTTTACCACAAGTCACGGCGTAACCGGCTGTTGTTGCGAAAACAGCAGGAAATGGCACAACAAAAAATCGCAGTGAAAAATGAATTCATTGCAACCTTAGGTCATGAAATCCGCACGCCGCTGCAGGGCATAGATGCGGTGCTGGCTCAGTTATTCACAGAGCTGGAACATCAAAGCAGCCAACAAAAAGTCCAGTTGGCGCGCCGCTCTGTCTGGTCGCTGGACAATATTATCAATAACATTCTGACCAGCAGCCGGCTGGATTATGGAGTCTATCAACCAGTAGACCAACAGGTTGTATTGACTGAGTTACTTGGCAGATTGCATAGCTTACTTGAACCTTTGGCCAGCAACAAAGGCCTGAAATTAAGCTATTCAGTGGCGTCCAATGTGCCGGACTTGCTATTGCTGGACGAAAACTTACTCACTCAGCTACTGACCAACCTAATATCCAATGCTGTCAAATACACGAAACAGGGCGAAATTGAAGTTCGGGTAGAACTGATTGAACAACAAGCCAATGTGCTGCACTTGTTATTTAAAGTGCGTGATACCGGTGTAGGTTTAACAACATTACAAGTCAGCCAGTTACTTAGAGGCGAACGCCTGAATCAGCAACGTTCTTTGCAGGCAGGTCCAGGTCTTGGCATGCTGGTGTGCCAAAAGCTGTTGCAGCAACTGGGTTCAGTTCTGGAGATCCAATCGGTACCGGGACTTGGCACAGAAGTCAGTTTCAGCCTGAAGTGCCAGCAATCCTCTTTACTGCCGCAACTGCAGCCAGCAACCACAGAACACAATCAGGCCTTAGTGGTGGAAGACGATGAGTTATGCCGGGTTAGTCTGCAGCAGGCTTTAACCCAACTGGGTTTTGTGGTGACAACAGTCAGTAGTCTGCAACAGCTGAAACAATTGCCACCACAGCTTTGGGCCTGGGTATTTTTAGATGGCCAGCTGGAGGACGCTGACGCACAGCAAAGCATAGAGCTACTTAAATTGCAGCGACAGGTTGATGAAAACAGTCGTTTTGTATTAGTCACTGGTTCAGAGCAAAAAGACATTGCTGCACAGATCAGCGCTGTGCTGTGTAAACCCTGGCGGCGTGAACAATTACAAGCGTTAATAGCTCAACTGGCGCAACTGCCGCCATTAAGCCCTTTGTATCAAATCGATTATTTGCAACAAGCTTTGCAGGCATTAAATGCAACACAACGTCAGGCCCTAAGCCAGAGTGTAGAGCAACAGCTTGCCACTTTGCAGCACGAATTAAGCCAGACTAAAGCCGACCCTAAAGTATTCCATCGCATGATCGGCAGTATGGGGCAGTTAGGCTTGATACGTTTAAGTCAGCTTTGTCGCCTGACCGAGCAGCAACTGTTACAGCATAATGCACTGGAGCCCTGGTTATGCAACCAGCTACAGCTTTGCCTGAAACAAAGCCAGCACGTTATTGCACTGTTGTTTGAGCGCTATAACCAAAACAGCTGAAAGCTGATTCAGGGGTGATTCAGACCCTGTCGGGCAGCATGGTTTTTTTAACCTTGATTGAGGTTGTTATGAAGTACATTTGTGCCAGTACATTGATGCTGTTAAGTGGCTTAAGTTATGCCAGCGCTCAGTGTGCCTTGACGCTACAGGATGATTTAAAAGTGAGCCCTTCTATTGTCAGCATTCAACGGGGTGATCAGGAGCTATGGCGCATTGATACCAAAGGGCAGCTGTGGCTGGCTCAGCAAAAAAGCAGCAGTAATGCTGAAACTCAGCAACAACTGAAAGCCTATCAACAAGGGATCCGCACTCAGGTTATAGCGTCTGCGGCTTTAATGGATGACAGTCTGCAGTTGGCCCGCACTGTGCTGGATCAAAATGTGCAAACAGCCACAGGCATGAGTCTGGCCGAAAACCCGGAACTACAACAACCTGTGGAACAACTGGAACAACAACTGAATCAGTTGGTACAACGACAAGGTGATACTATTTATGTCTACGGTAGTCAGTTGCGTTCAGCAGATAAAAACTTAGCCAAAGAAGCAGAACAACGCATTCAGCAAGCCGTAGCGAAAATCAGTGGCCAGATGATGCTGACTTTAGGGCAAAATGTATTGCAAAGTCCGGGGTCTGCCTCGGAGAAAATGCAAAGCTTCCGCGCTAAAATGCAAACCTTCGGTACACAACTGAAAACCGATATGCAAAAAAACAGCAAAAATTTACAACAACGTGGCAAGCAAATTTGTCAGCAACTAAAAAGCCTGGACCAGCTGGAGCAACAAATTCAGCAACAAATCCCGGCCATGTCCCCTTATGATTTAATCGATGGTCAGAGTGAAGGTTTTAAACCCGTGATCTGATACAAGGAAACACTAATGATCCAACGTATACAACCCAGCAAAAGATACAGTGAAGCGGTGATATTCAATGGTCTGGTATTTTTGTCTGGTATGGTGCCGGACAATCTGGACGCTGACGCCACAGCACAAACGGCTAATGTACTGGCGCAAATTGACGCGTTGCTGACGGAAGTCGGCATCACAAAAAGCCGTATTGTCGATACCACTATTTATCTGGCCGATATGGCGGATTACAACGCGATGAATACAGCTTGGGACTTATGGGTGGCGGAAGGTCAGGCGCCGGCTCGCGCCACTGTGGAAGCCCGTCTTGCCAATCCGTTGTGGAAAGTAGAGATTAAAGTAACCGCAGCTCTTTAATTCGGGCTCTTCTGCTGTTTCGTTTCTGCTTCTTTTGCCAGTTGCTGCAGTTTTTCGCTTTGCCCAAAAACTTCAGCAAACTGTGCAACCGTCATCTTCTCTTTGTCTGTCACAGGCGCTTTGGCATCCACTAAGTTGTCTTCTTTGCAATCAATAGCATACAGAATTTTTCCTATAGTCCACTCGGCTTTGACTATGGCGCCCATCATAGCGGTATGGCCTCTTTTATCACGTAAGCAGGCATCCGCACCTTGTTGCAGTAATAATTCTACAGCCTGTTGCTGACCGGCATAAGTCGCCACCATCAAAGCGGTGTAACTTTGACTGTTGCGCTGATCGACAGGATAGCCCTGCTGTAAAAACTCATTCAGCACCACCAGATCACCAGTACGGGCAGCAGCAAAAAAGTAAGACGTGAGTTGTTCCAGTGGCTCAGCGGCTTGCTCTTCAGAGCGCAGCATAGTGCTTAACAGCATCAGACTCAGTAACAGTAATCGCATCAGACAAACTCCTCAAATATAGAGTTATGAATTCCCCAAAGTAATTAAAGTACGAAGGGGTAATGCCTGCGAAACTCACCCTGGGTGCAGGACAGAGCATACGAGTTTCGCAGGGCTTTAAAATCGCATCAGCGGCCTGAATAGGGGCTTCTGACCTGCACCAGAGAAGGACTTACAAAGACAAAGCGATTTGCTGCACTTGCTTTAAATCGCCATTAACGGCTTTGGTTAAACGAGTGCCATAGTCGCTGTCGGCTTTGTAGAAATGCGCCAGCATTTTGTGTTTAGTGACTGCATCTTTGACCTGACCTAAATCACCGGACAAATTGCGGATCAGGTTGGCTTGCTGTTGCTTATCAAAGCTGCGGTACAAAGCACCAGCCTGACTAAAGTTGTCCTGCTTACTGATGGCTTTTTGCAGCACAGTGCCATCCAGCTGGGTTTCCACAGCTCGGGCTGCTGTCGTTACAGTTTTTGGTTCAATCCGGCTTGGCTCGTAATTGACAGTGGATGTACTGTTGCCAAAGTTCATCACACCGTCCTGATTGTGGTTATCCACCATCACTCTGGCTCTGTTAATAGGCAGCTGGCTGTGATTAACCCCTAAACGATACAGCTGAGTATCGGCATAAGAGAATATGCGGCCCTGCAACAAACGATCTTCAGACGGCTCAATACCTGGGATCAGGTTGGCTGGTGCAAAAGCCGCTTGTTCAGTTTCTTCAAAGAAGTTATCCGGCATCCGGTTTAACGTCATGGTGCCGACTTTACGCTCTTTCACACCAGGCCAGGTTTTAGTGGCATCCAGTGGATTAAAGTCGAAATCATCCAGCTGATCAGGTGTAATCACCTGTACATACAGATCCCATTTCGGGTTATTGCCGGCATTGATGTTCTGATACAAATCGCGGGTCAGGTGGTTAAAATCCATGCCCTGAGTTTTAGTCACAGCCTCAGCATCCAGGGATTTCACGCCCTGCTGACTCTTCCAGTTGAACTTGACGTAATGCACCTGACCTTGGTCATTGATGAATTTGTATGCATGCACACCAAAACCATCCATTTCACGGTAGCTGGCTGGCGTGCCTAAATCTGAATAAACAAAAGTCAGCATCTGAGTAGAACCCGGTTCGTGCGACATAAAGTCAAAGATACGATTTGGGTCTTGCATATTGTCAACAGGTGACGGTTTTAACGAATGCACCATATCCGGGAATTTAATGGCATCACGGATAAAAAATACCGGCAGGTTGTTTCCTACTAAGTCCCAGTTGCCTTGGTCAGAATAAAACTTCACAGCAAAACCACGAGGGTCGCGTAACGTTTCAGGGCTGTGATTACCATGAATAACAGTGGAGAAACGCACAAAAACAGGCGTTTTTTTACCTTGATTGGCAAAAGGCGCAGCTATGGTTAAATCGGATAAATCGTCAGTAGCAACAAATTCGCCATGAGCACCGGTACCACGGGCATGCACAACACGCTCAGGAATACGCTCACGGGCAAAACGTTGTAATTTCTGGATCAGGTGCACATCCTGCAGTAACACACTGCCGTTAGCTCCTGCTGTAGTGGAATTCTGATTGTCCCCAACCGGAGCACCATTGTCTCTGGTTAAGGTGTTTGCTTGAACCGCTAAAGACAAACCTAAAGCTAAAACTAAGGCTGATTTATTAAACATTATTATGACCCTCTTTGGAGTTCGCTCTATCCTGCCAACACAGAGTAGAGGCCCAGGGTCAATTTAAAAAACAAAATAAAACAATCGCATTAATCTAAAAAACAAATAAGGGTCTGAGTGATGAACTCAGACCCTTAGGTTTTAGCTATAAAGCTGATACAAGATTTACTTCAGATTTTACAGGCGCCACCAGCGCAATCATCTGAATCATCGTCTTGCATCGCAGCCTGTTCTGCGGCTAACTGATCAGCAGCCAGCTGTTGCTGCGCCGTTTTTTTCTCAGCACCATCAAAATCCAGATGGTCTAAATCAAAGTCAAATTCGCTCATTGTATGCTCCGCCTTGCTATCCAGCCTTTACACTTGGGTTAGTGTACGCAGATTTCAAGCATAAGCACTAGCAAATTAACCGTAGATCTCAACCAAAGCAGCACGACGCTGTTGTTCAGACATGGCTTTTAATTGCTGAATCAAGGATGCAGGTAACTTGCGGGCTGAACCACGAGAGTAAGCACGAATTTGCGCTTCTGCATCTTGTGTTAATTGCGCCGTCATAGGGTTGAGTAACTGCACACAAGCACTGCGCGATGGAGTAAAACCTAACTTTTTCGCATAAGCTTTTGATAAGTTGTCAGCGCCATTTTGTGCAACCAGCTCACAGTATTCAGTGTTTGAATAAGTGTAGTTTGACGCGGCCTGAACCTGGCTAGCCAACAAAGTAGCAACAGTAAATACAGCAGCAGTAATAAGTTTCATAGGTCTTCCCCAATAGTAAGTCATTTCACTGAGCGCAATTATTCAGCAAAGCCATGACAACTCTGTGTAAGAAAGACGAGAAAAAGTGTGACAGTAGCATTAGATAATCTAATGCTACTGTAGCTGTGGTTTATAACACTTGCTGACCTGACTTCAGCACTTGTGCAGGTTGCTCCAGCGCTTTGATTTGAGTAAGGGGATCAACAGGCACTGCCACTAAATCAGCAAAAGCCCCTACTTCTAACACGCCGACATTTTGTTGGCCTTGCTCATTTTTCCAGTTTAATAAGGTGCCAGCATTAACTGTGGCAGCCTGAATCGCCTGTAAAGGCGTCATGCCCCACTGCACCATATAAGCAAACTGACGACCATTGAGACCATGAGTATATACACCTGCATCAGTGCCATAGGCCATCTTCACTCCGGCTTTAACAGCTTTCTGGAAGTTTTGTCGTTGCAACAAGCCTACCTTTTTCTCTTTGGCCAGAGACTCTGGCAATATGCCAGCTTTTTCACCTTCACTTAAGATATAGTCACTAACGTAAACATCCATCACTAAATAAGTGCCGTGTTTTTTCGCCAGTTTAATAGCATCGTCGTCGATAAAACTGCCGTGTTCAATCGAATCCACACCGGCCTCAATAGCACGCTTAATCCCCTGTAAACCATGGGCATGAGCCGCGACTATACGGCCTCTGTCGTGCGCTTCATCTATTAAGGCTTTCATTTCTTCAAAGTTATACTGACTGGCATTCACATCTGTATTTTTGGATAACACACCGCCTGTAGCTGCAAACTTAATCACATCGGCGCCGTATTTAATATTTTCACGCACTTTTGCCCGAACTTCATCCGGCCCATTGGCCACACCTGCGCTTCTGGAGTTGTAGATATGCGGCAGCAGGTTGTTATCACAGTGACCGCCTGTAATACAAATGGTATTGGCCGCCACCCGCATCCGTGGTCCCTGAATTTCACCATCATCAATGGCATCACGCAGAGACACATCGGCAAAACCAGCAGCACCCAAGTTTCGCACTGTGGTAAAACCGGCTTTTAAAGTAGCTTTGGCAGCACTGACACCAAATATCGCTTCACGGGTTGGGGTTTCCACTAAACCACGGTACCCATGTTTTTGCGGATCTGAAGTTAAATGTACGTGCATATCGATCAGGCCAGGCACTACATAATGTGTTGATAAATCAATCACCTGCACATTTTTTGGCGCTTGGTCCGCATCGACTATAGCGCTGATGCGACCCGCTTCAACCAAAATAGCTTTGTTTTTCTGGTAATTGCCTGTGCGTACATCGAGCAGATGCCCGACCTGAATTACCTGCTCAACCTGAGCCAAAACCACAGAGCTGAATAGCCCTGCCACTAGCACCGATACCTGACTTAACTTCATAATGGTCCTTATTTACATCACTTTTTAGTTAGCTGACTCGTCTTTCGCAGACAGTTCAGCCACACGACGTTCCAGTTCATCCAATTTGGCACGGGTTTTCGCCAGCACCTGAGTTTGCACATCAAACTCTTCGCGGGAGACAAAATCCAATTGGCTCAGCTTTTGCTGCAACACCTGTTTTACTTTGTTTTCAACATCATCGGCCATCTCACGCATTTTAGGTGGGATAGCTGCACCAATTTGTTTCGCAATTTCTTCAATCTTTTTTGCATCAATCATGGTCTAGCTCCTGTAGCATCATTTTATTCTACGAGCCTTTAGGCTCAGGGTGGATCCATTCTGCCGCATATTTGCCGGACTTGCTCGCTTTGTGCTGAAATCAGCAGGCGTATGGCCAGAAAAAATAAGCTAAACTAACCACCTTCTGCAAAAGGTGTCTGATGAAACTTAACTCTCAACAAAACGATGCGGTGCATTATATCAGCGGGCCTTGCCTGGTTCTGGCTGGCGCTGGCAGCGGCAAAACACGGGTAATCACCAATAAAATTGCGTACTTAATTCAGCAATGTGATATGCCTGCCAAACATATAGCGGCCGTAACTTTTACCAATAAAGCCGCCCGCGAAATGAAAGAGCGGATCAAGCAGCAGTTAGCACGGCCTTTGCTGAGGGGTTTAACAGTCTCTACCTTTCACACCTTAGGCTTAGAGATCCTGAAAAAGGAATATCGTGCTATTGGCTATAAGCCCAACTTCACGCTGTTTGACGATCAGGACAGCATGGCGCTACTCAAAGAGCTGACCGATGACGAGCTGCAAGGTGATAAAGATTTACTGAAAGCTTTGCAAAGCAAAATATCTTCGTGGAAAAACGATTTAACCTTGCCTGGTCAGGCTCTGGCTCGTGCCACAGACGCACAAAGTATCAGCTTTGCCAACTTCTACCAGCAATACGCCCAGCAACTGCGGGCCTACAACGCTTTGGATTTTGACGATTTAATTATGGTGCCCACCCTTTTGTTTGCCTCTAACGAGCAAGTGCGGCAGAAGTGGCAGCAAAAAATTCAGTACCTCTTGGTGGATGAATATCAGGATACCAACACCAGTCAGTACGAACTGGTGAAATGGCTGGTGGGTGAGCGTCAACGCTTTACTGTGGTTGGCGACGACGACCAGTCGATTTATTCCTGGCGAGGTGCCAAACCACAAAATCTGGTGTTATTGGGTAAAGATTTCCCGAATTTAAAAGTCATTAAGCTGGAGCAAAACTATCGCTCAGCCGAACGAATTCTCAAGGCGGCCAATATTCTGATCGCCAATAACCCACACGAATATGATAAACGACTCTTCAGCGAACTGGGTTATGGTGTGCCTTTACGGGTATTACCGACTCGTAACGAAGAAGATGAAGCGGAAAAAGTAGTGGCAGAGATTATTTCGCACCGCTTTATTAACCGCACCCAATACAAAGAATACGCCTTGCTGTATCGCGGCAACCATCAGGCACGGGTATTTGAAAAGGCACTGCTCACCAACAGAATTCCTTATAAAGTGTCAGGTGGCACTTCGTTTTTTTCCCGTGCTGAAATTAAAGACATCATGGCCTATTTACGTTTGCTGGTGAATCAGGACGATGACAATGCGTTTTTGCGTATTATCAACACGCCAAAACGTGAAATAGGCGCAGCTACGCTGGAAAGAGTGGGCAGTTTGGCCAACGAAAAACATATCAGCTTGTTTGCGGCCTGCTTCGAACCTGAATTGGCAGAACGTTTGCCAGCTCGTGGCCTGCAGGCGGTGCAGAATTTTGCCAACTGGATTAATAATGTGGCAGACAACGCGCTGCGAGCAGATCCAAAAGATGCAGTAAAAGATTTGATCCGGCAAAGCCAGTACGAAGCCTGGTTATTTGAAAGCAGTGCCAGCCCCAAAGCAGCTGAAATGGCGCTGAAAAATATCAATGAGCTGTATCGCTGGATCAGTGAAATGCTCGAAGGCAAAGACGATGAAGAACCACTGAGCTTAAACGAAGTGGTCACCAAACTCACACTACGGGACATGATGGAGCGTCAGGAGCAGGAAGATGAAGCCGATCAGGTACAACTGCTGACGTTACATGCTTCTAAAGGTTTGGAATTCCCTTATGTCTTTATGGTCGGTATGGAAGAAGGTTTGCTGCCACATCAAAGCAGCATAGATGAAGACAATGTGGAAGAAGAACGCCGTCTGGCTTATGTGGGTATTACCAGAGCACAACGTGAGCTGATTTTTACTTATGCCCGCGAGCGCCGTCAGTATGGTGAAATTATCAAACCTGAACCAAGCCGGTTTTTATATGAATTGCCTGCGGATGATTTAGAGTGGAGCAAAGCGGCCCCAGTCAAAACTGAGCAGCAACGACAAGAAACAGGACTGGCGCACATTGACAGATTACGCCAACTGTTGAAAAAGCCCTGATTGGGTTTCACTCACTGGGCTGCTCTCGGCGAAATAGCAGCATCCCAGTTGAGTCAAATAAGCGCGGCTTTCGTCAGTTTCGGCCACGGCAGCGACCAGACGGTATTTGTGGGTTTGTGCCAGACTTAACAGCACTTGCAGCAGCTGTTTACGATGATCACTGCGCTGTAAACTGCGGCTAAAGGCAGTGTCTAACACAACGAGATCAAATGGATACTGTACCAGTAAACCTAAAGCAGCCACTTCGGCAGCAAACTGATCCAGCAATAAGCGAATACCAAGTCGCTTCAACTGATGTAAATTTGCCAGTTGGGTAGAAGTTAAACGCAACAAATCGGCTTCGTTAAAGCCAATACACAACTGATGTAAAGGCAAGACCGAATGGCGTAATACATTACAAAGCTTATCAAACAGCAAGGTATTGTTCAGATGGCCGCTGCTTAATGTAATGCTGAATATTTCTGCGCTGGCATTTTTCTGGCAAATCTGACGCACCAGTTCCAATTCAATATCAGGCATTAAACCGGCTTGAGTGGCCTGGCGGCTTAATTCAGCTTTTTGTTCTGCATCCCCCCGCAGCCACTCCAGCACGACCTGATAACCCAAGATTTGTTCATCGCCTTGCAATAAAGGCCGGAAGGCTGGTGCAAACTGCTGTTGGTCCACAGCCTGTTGTAAGGCTTGTTCCTGTCCCAGCTCCTGCAGCATTTGCTGACGCATGGAGTCATTAAAAATAACAAAGCGGTTGCGGCCAAACGACTTGGCCTGATACATAGCCGCATCAGCGTCTCTTAATAATTCGTCGGCGTTTTGATATTCAGGTTGACAACAGGCAATACCTAAACTGGCACCTGAACAGACTTGCTGACCTTCAAGCATCATCGGCTGACGCAGAGATTCAATCAAACGCTCCGCTACTTCTTCCGCATCTATATCGCTTTGAATTTGGCCTAATAAAACAACAAACTCATCACCACCTAAACGAGCCACTAAATCATGTTCACGCACAGTTTGCTGTAAACGTCGGCTGACTTCGATTAAAAACAAATCGCCGATGTGGTGCCCCAGCGTATCGTTGATCAGTTTAAAACGGTCTAAATCAATAAATAACAAAGCAAAACGCGGCGTTGCTTCTCTGTTGCGATAGGAAAAACGCTGACGCAACTGCATTAAAAACATCTGACGGTTTGCAAGACCAGTTAACGCATCATGGTTGGCTTCGTGAAACAGTTTTTCTTCGGCTTTTTTCCGCTCTTCCACCTGCAAACGCAGAAATAAATTGGTTTGACGTAATTCGCGGGTCCGCTCAAAAATACGTTTTTCCAGCTCTTCATGCTGCAGCTTTTGTTGTTCTGTGTTTAGTTTTCGCGAAATAGCCACAGCTATATGCTGAGACACAAAACGCAACAGGTTCAGCTCTTGTTCGCTGTAGCTGTAAGTATTGTCATAACACTGCAGTGCAATGACACCCAGCACCTGTTCCCCCACCAATAGAGGAGCGCCTAACCAGCTGGTCGACATGGCATGATGGCCTAAGCTGGATTGCACTCGATCAACGACACCAGTTTTAATTAAGTCTAATAACTGAGCCTGACTGATGAGCTTGGCTTCACCAGAGCGGATCACATACTCAGTTAAGCCACTTTGCAAAGCGCGCTCTCTCGGCGTTGGCGTGTATTGGTCTAAATAAAAGGGGAAATGTAAGCGATCACCGGCTTCATTCAACAGCGCTATGTAGCAGTTATCTGCTTTCATCAGTTCGGACAAAATCTGGTACACCTCATGATAAAAACTCATCATGTCGGTGCTTTTTGCTGTCATCTCAGAAATTTTATACAAAGCCGACTGCAATTGTTCTGCATTGGTGCGCTCGCGAATTTCTTTTTCCAGCGACTGATTGGTATTGCGCAACTGCTTAGTACGCTCACGTACGGTTTGCTCCAGCAATTCACGGCTTTTCACTCTGTCTATGGCTGTCACTGTATGTATGGCGATATTGCTGATCAGCGCTAAATCATGCTGATTGTAGCGACACTCCGGGTCATAACTTTGAATCGCCATCACACCAATAATTTTTTCACCACGGCATAAAGGCACACCCAACCAATACTGACAAGCCGTGCCCTGCGCCGTAATATCACCGGTTTCAACCAGTCGGCGATAACCGTCCTGATCACACAACAGCGCTTGCTTAGTCCGCGCCACATAACCAGTCAGGCCAGAAGCAAAAGCGTCGGAAGGCGCATCCAGTAAAACTTGTTGATCTTTTTCGTCCGCGAAGTATTCCAGCATAAACTGCTGGTCCTGATCACAGAGCACCACGTAAAAATTATCGGCTTTGAGTTGCTGGTTTAATAAACGGTGAATGGCAGGGTAAAACTCGCGCATATCTTTAATGCCAGAAGCTAATTCTGACAGCTTCAGTAAAGCGCCTTGAATGATATAAGCCTGTTTATAGCCAGCAGCCAGCTTACGCAAACGGCGCAACTGACTAACCACAAGGTGGTGGGCTTTATCCAGAGTTGTTATATCCTTCAACTTATTCTCTTATTCTTATCTAAAGGCAAGGTAGCCAAAACTGGCTGATGGTTAAGCATCTCTATTATGCACAAAGCTTAACCAGATGGAAGGCAAAAAGAGTTAGCTGGTCAGATCTTCTTATAAGCAATTGAGCTAAATAGATAACAATTAGATCTATAAAGAATTAGAAACAAAAAACGCTGCCATAGCAGCGTTTTTTAACTAACAGAAACTCTAAACGCCTTCGGTCATAAACTTGATAGCGGCTTCAATTTCATCATCAGAACAATCGCCACAAGTACCACGAGGAGGCATAGAACGGATACCCTCGATAGCATGTTTCTTCAATACATCCAGACCCTGCGCTAAACGAGGTTTCCAGGCTGCATCACCTTTTTTAGGCGCATCTAAAGCACCAGTACCGTGACATGCAAAACAAGCGCCCTGATAAACTTGCTCGCCTGTACGTGGACCTTTAGGTCCGGTATCTGCTGCAGCCTGTGCACCAGCCAGGTAAACCTGGCCTACAGGCTCAAGACGTTTTTTAATTGCTTCGTTGTCTGCTTCCTGTGCAGCAACGTTGGCTATTGCAGCAGTTGTCATCAGCACTAAGGCAAAAGTGAGTTTTTTCATCTGGATAATCCTGTCAATAAGCCATACAAAAGTTAGGGTATTATAACGCCGGGATGCTTCATAGTGGAAGCCCCTGTATTTGTTGGCTTTTAACTTAGCCCATAATCCAGACTTCGTTGGGTAAATTTCACAGTCAAAATCGCTTTATAACTGATCAGTCTGAAAGGCATTTTTTTCCAGTTAAAAAAAATTCAAATCAGGACTGTGCAAAGAAAATCTTTGTGGTAGTCTGTTTGCCCCACTTTGATTGTCTTACGCTGTCGCCTTTTTGACAGGAAACCAAAGTGAGATAATTTTCCACAAAATGGAATGATAAGAAAAACAATAAGGGAACCTGTAGCATTACCCTTCTTTTTCTTTTAAATACAACAACTTAAACACATGTCACCGGACTCTTTTCAGAGATTATCTGGTTATTGGCTATTGTCTGTCCACAAAGTTATCCACAGCTTTTTCGTATAAAAAAGTATCAATGCCATAGGGCGACAACGTAGCTACAGCTGGCTGAACCGGACCTGTTGTGGCATGCTTAAGCAAAACATTTAGGGATCCTTATTATGGTTGTTATACCGGACAATCCTCTCATTTTGGTCGACGGTTCTTCTTATTTATTCCGCGCTTATCATTCGCCACCACACCTGACCAATTCCAAAGGAGAAGCCACCGGCGCTATTTATGGCGTGGTCAACATGCTGAAAAGTTTGTTGCGCCAATACAAACCCAGTCAGATGGTGGTGGTGTTTGACGCCAAAGGTCCTACCTTTCGTAATGAAATGTACAGCGAATACAAAGCCCATCGCCCGCCGATGCCTGACGACTTGCGCAGCCAGATTGCGCCATTACATCAAATCATTGAGGCTATGGGTTTACCGCTGATCTGTATCAGTGGTGTTGAAGCGGACGATGTGATTGGTACTTTGGCTGTTCAAGCCAGCCAACAAGGCCGCCATGTGTTGATCTCTACTGGTGACAAAGATATGGCCCAGTTGGTAGATCAGCATGTCACCTTAATTAACACCATGACAGATACTATTTTGGACCCGGCAGGAGTTGCTGAAAAGTTTGGTGTAGGGCCAGAGCTGATTGTCGACTATTTAGCCTTGATGGGCGATAAAGCTGACAATATTCCGGGTTTGCCAGGTGTCGGTGAAAAAACTGCCATGGCTTTGCTGCAAGGTATTGGTTCAATAGAAAAGTTGTACCAGCAGTTGGATCAGATAGCAGCACTGAACTTCCGTGGCAGCAAAACCATAGCAGCCAAAATGGAAGAATTTAAAGATCAGCTGACGTTGTCTTATCAGCTCGCCACCATCAAAACAGATGTCGAATTATCGTTACAACCCGATAGCTTAGATATCAAAACACCGGATCAGACTAAACTGGCCGAACTGTTTGCAGCTTGTGAATTCAGACGCTGGTTAAGCGAAGTATTAGCAGGTAAAGATACTGCAACAGCAGTAGCGACTGCAGCTGCCAAACAGACAGAAGAGCAAGCAAGTGAAACGCCAGCCAATGGCATTGATACCAGCAGCTACCCATGTATTTTAACCGAAGCTGATTTTCTGCAGCTGGTAAAGCGTCTGCCAGAAGTTGAACTGGTAGCTTTTGATACCGAAACCACCAGCCTGGATTATATGCAAGCTGATGTGGTGGGTATTTCTCTGGCTTTAGCAGCCGGGGATGCTTGTTATATTCCGTTGGCGCATGACTATGTTGGTGCACCTGAACAGCTGAATCGTGACTGGGTGTTAGCTCAGTTGAAGGACTGGCTGGAAGATGAAAGCAAAGCCAAAGTAGGCCAGAACCTGAAGTACGATCAAAGCGTACTGGCGCGCCATGGCATAACGCTGCGCGGAATTCGCTTTGACACTATGCTTGAGTCTTACATTGTAAATAGTGTGGCCTCCCGCCACGATATGGACTCCTTGTCACTGAAGTACCTTGGCCATAAAACCATAAGCTTTGAAGACATCGCAGGCAAAGGCGCCAAACAAATCACCTTTAACCAAATTGCTCTGGAACAAGCTTCACCTTATGCAGCAGAAGATGCGGATGTGACTTTGCGGTTACACCAAACCTTGTGGCCGATGCTGGAGCAACATTCAGGCTTGCAGAAAGTATTCCGTGATATCGAAATGCCACTGGTACCTATTTTGTCCAAAATGGAACGTACCGGGGTAAAAATTGATAGCAACTTGCTGGCGCAACAAAGTCTGGATTTAGCCAAACGTATAGGCGAGATTGAGCAGGAAGCCTATCAGATGGCGGGTAAAGAATTTAACTTGTCATCTCCGAAGCAACTACAGGAAATTTTGTTTGAACAGATGGGTTTACCTGTACTGAAAAAAACACCTACAGGCACACCATCCACCGCAGAAGAAGTACTAGCTGAGCTGGCGCTTGATTATGAGTTTCCGAAACTTATTACGGAACACCGGGGTTTAAGTAAGCTCAAATCCACCTATACCGACAAACTGCCGTTGTCAGTTAATCCGGCAACAGGCCGGGTACATACCTCTTATCATCAGGCTGTTGCAGCCACAGGCCGCTTAAGTTCCACCGAGCCTAACCTGCAAAATATTCCGATCCGTAGTGAAGAAGGTCGCCGTATTCGTCAGGCTTTTATTGCTGAAGCGGGTAAAACCATTTTGGCAATCGACTATTCACAAATTGAACTACGCATCATGGCGCACTTATCACGTGACCCAGCTCTGCTGAATGCCTTTGCGCAAGGCAAAGATATTCACAGAGCCACAGCCGCTGAAGTTTTTGGTGTAGCGCTGGATCAGGTCAGTTCAGAACAACGCCGCCGCGCTAAAGCGGTCAACTTCGGTCTTATTTATGGTATGTCGGCTTTTGGTTTGGCGCGCCAGTTAGGCATTAGTCGGGGGGAAGCACAGCAGTATGTAGATCTGTACTTCGAACGTTTTCCTGGCGTATTGGATTATATGGAGCGCACCCGCACTCAGGCGCACGAACAAGGATATGTGGAAACTCTGTTTGGCCGCCGTTTGTACTTACCAGAAATTAATGCCAAAAACATGGCCCGGAAAAAAGGTGCCGAGCGAGCAGCCATCAATGCGCCTATGCAGGGCACTGCAGCCGACATTATCAAAATGGCCATGATTCAAGTGTCAGCCTGGCAGGACAAACAACCTGCAGGTATCGTTGCAATGATTATGCAGGTACACGATGAACTGGTGTTTGAAGTGAAAACTGAAGAACTGGAACGGGTAAGTTCTGAACTGGTTGAAATCATGCAATCTGCCGCATCACTGGATGTGCCATTACTTGCAGAAGCTGGTTTTGGTCCAAACTGGGATCAGGCGCATTAAAAAAATGCACTAAGGCTGAACTTAGTTAAAAACACATAGTCTTATTAGCTGTGTAAATGCCCATTCCTGGTAGTTTGATTTTTCGCCCCAACTTGTTTGGGGCTTTTTTATAAAGAACCAGCACACTGATCTGCTTTTCAAGCCAAATCGTATGATTTACATACAACAATTAGCGTCCCACATTGGTAATAAAGCTACATATTTTCAAATTAATGACAGTTTAACTAAATATTTGTAGTTTAATTACAGCTCTTGGCTTGCTTTTTTAATCAACACTTGTAGAATCAAATTCGTAGGGTACAGAGGTAAGATGTTCTATCTTTCAGCACTAACAGGCCTAACAGCCTATTTAGTCGCCAGAAAGAAAGGCTTATTTAGCCGCCCCACTGCTTGCAGTGGGGCGTTTTTTTTGTCTGCCGATCAGAAAAACTGAAATAAAACTAGATTTTTTAGAGCAAATACTTCAAACATTCAAAATTTTATGTATAATGGCGTTGTCTTGTTAATCCAAGACACCCTGTTGATTTGAAATTATTGAATAGCTTCTCCCCGTTTGCTATGACCGGCCTCCTCAAAAAGGGCCGGTTTTCTTTTTTCTGACCAAGCAAAAATGTTCAACATGACCCAATTCCGGCTGACTGGCTAGGGTGCTGCTTATTGTGTACGCTGATTTTTATCAAAAAACTGATAGAGACCTAAGAAAGTCATAAATAGCATGAATAAAAAAAGCAGAGACATGCTCTGCTTTCTCAATTTTAGACTTGGTAAAAACTTATTCTTGTTCTGCGCTGTACCATTGGTCCAGTTTTTGTTCTAACTCAGACAAACCCAATTTAGTCAGGGAACTGAAGACTTGCACTGTCACATCACCCATAAACGCCATAGAAGCTTCTGTTACTTCCATTAATACTTTTTTGCGTGGGCCAGGGCTTAACTTGTCAGCTTTAGTCAACAGCAATAAAACCTGCAAATTACTTTGCACAGCCCAATGAATTAAATCCTGATCCAAATCTTTTAACGGATGGCGGATATCCATTAAAATCACTATGCCTTTTAGGCTTTCGCGTTTCATCAGATATTCGCTCAGGGCTTTTTGCCATTTTTCTTTGACTGCTAAAGGCACTTTAGCAAAGCCATAACCTGGTAAATCGATCAGGCGTTGATTCTCAGCTAAAGAAAACGTATTAATTAACTGAGTACGACCTGGCGTTTTACTGGTTCGGGCTAAACCATTTTGCCGTGTCAGCGTATTTAATGCACTGGACTTGCCGGCGTTAGAACGACCAGCAAAGGCAACTTCGATACCTGTATCTGCGGGCAGAGCCTTAATATCAGGGGCACTGGTCAGAAAAGTTGCTTTCTGATAATTGATGATCGCTTTGTACACTGTCAGCTCCGGCTGTAAATTTGGCTATAGTGTAACGGATCCTGAAGATCCACAGAAGCTTTACTGTGATTTATGGGATTCTATCTGCGCAAGATTCGTGTAAAATAGACATAAAATATAGGGTTATTCAACTTGGTTGCCAGATCACTGGCGGTTCAACGCGGACAGAGACGGAAAAAAAATGAAAAAATTCGCACTTCCACTCACGCTCTTTTTAGGGTTAATCAGTACAGCTTATGCAGCCGATGGGGATGCAGAAGCAGGTAAAGCTAAATCCGTGACTTGTGCTGCCTGCCATGGCATGGACGGGAATAGCCCAACAGATTTATATCCAAAAATTGCTGGTCAACATGCTGGTTATCTATTTAAGCAATTAAAAGAATTTAAACTCGGAGCCACTACAGGTGGTAAAGAAGGCCGCAATAACCCTGTGATGGCAGGTATGGTTGCTGCTTTGTCTGAGCAGGATATGAAAGATCTGGCGGCTTATTACTCCAGCCAAACCATGAAAGAAGGCAGCACGCCGGAAGATGTGGTTGCTAAAGGTGAAAAATTATTCCGTGGTGGTGACCTGGATCGTGGCATTGCAGCCTGTATCGCTTGTCACGGCCCACGTGGTGTAGGCCATAGCTTAGCTGGCTTCCCGAAAATTTCGTTCCAGCATGCGGCTTATATTAAAACTCAGCTGGAGTCTTTCCGTAACGGTTCACGTGCCAATGATATGAATGGCATGATGCGTGATGTTGCGAAAAAACTAACTGACGAAGATATAGAAGTATTATCTAAGTATGTGGGTGGTTTACACTAACAGCTCTTTTACTCTGCACAAAGCCAGGCTTCATGCCTGGTTTTTTTATTTCTACAGCCCCCCACACTAATCCACCAACCGATTACTTTCCATTTGTGAGATATATCTCACAACCTTGTAAGATATAACTTACGCAACCCAAAAACTACAAAACAACAACCCAAGCAATTGATTTATAAAGACATTACAAAAAAGTTCAGTTTTTTTGTGTTTTTTTTATACCGTTGTATTGCCATTCTGAAAAATCGGAGTAGATTTAAGTCCGTTACATTTAGTAACCATTAAAAAACACGGAAGCTGGCACGGAAAGCAGCAGTGCATCAGTACATTTTTTGCAGCATCAAGATGATGACAATGTGTATTTTACACAGCGCACGGAAGGACCATTAAGTATCAGGACGATCGCGAATAATTATTTTCATAGGGAATTTGCGTAAAAATATAGGGAATTTGTGCAGACAGGGTGTTGAACTCCCGTCAGGATGACTTAAAGCAGATTATGTGTCGCGCTAGACACCTTATATAGAGGGCGGTAACATCTTACACCGCCCTTTTTATTTATGCTCACCATGAATTCAGTTTGCCCTTTGTGTCAGCATTCACAAACCCAGCCTTTTTGCAGCGATAAAAGACGTGCATACTTTCAATGCCAGCAGTGTTTTTTAGTCTTTGCGGACCGTAACACCTTGTTGACTGCAGAGCAGGAAAAGGCCCAATACGATTTACATCAAAATCAATTGGACGACCCTGGCTACCGCAAATTCTTATCTCGCTTATCTGTGCCTCTGCTGAGCAGCCTCACGCCTGAACAAAACACCGGACTGGATTTCGGTTGTGGCCCCGGGCCCTTATTAGCGCAAATGCTCAGCGAAGCAGGTAAAAAGATGCAAGTCTGGGATCCTTTTTATGCGCCGGAGCCAAAAGCTCTGCAGCAAAAGTATCATTTTGTCAGTTGCACTGAAGCCATAGAACATTTCATTAATCCGGCGAAAGAATGGAGTTTATGGCTGGATTTACTGTTGCCAGAAGCTGTGCTGGCATTGATGACCAAACGCTACACAGACCAAAGCAGTTTCACCAACTGGCACTATAAAAACGACCCCACCCATATCAGTTTTT
The DNA here is from genome assembly GCF_003990335.1 of Rheinheimera mangrovi. Classification (NCBI taxonomy): domain Bacteria; kingdom Pseudomonadati; phylum Pseudomonadota; class Gammaproteobacteria; order Chromatiales; family Chromatiaceae; genus Rheinheimera; species Rheinheimera mangrovi. The sequence goes on from NZ_CP034683.1 coordinate 4,370,760, forward strand.
TCCATCAGGACACTTTTGAATTTTTGGCGAAACGGGATAATTTCACAGTGAATTTTCCGGCCGATGACGTAGTTCTATTTAAAAAACGAAATACCTAGGTTTTCTAAGATAAACTGGTTAAAATACGCGCCCTTTTTCGTAGGTAACAGATATGACCCGGATTAAAAAAACTCGCACCTCAGGCCCACTTGGAACCAGGCACAGACCGGCTGAAGAAGCCCGTCAGGATCGCACGCGCGCACCTGAAACCAAAAAGAAAGGTGCAGGCTTAAAATCCGGTAGTCGCCATTCTCCGTCCGCTGAAGATAAACAAAAACAGTCAGCCAAAAGTCCAAAAGATCCACGTCATGGCAGTAAAAAGCCTATAGCGCTGGTGGTCACTGAAGCAGAACAAAAGCTGATGGCACAACCTAAGCAGTTCAAGCCAGTGGTGCAACTGAGCAAAGCCAAAGAGCCGGAAATGCCAGCTGAACAGGAATTAGCGCTACTCGAAAACGATGAGAAGTTGCTGGAATTGCTGGACCTGGTCGATAAAGGCGAAATCCTGACAGGTAAAGACGCGAAGTACTTTAATGCCAAAACGGCACGTCATGCGGAGCTTGTTGCCCTGTTAGGTTTAGATCAGGAAAACGAAGCAGAGGAAGACGAAGATCCGTTAGCCAAATTAGAGCGTACAGATTGGCGTAAAGAATTTTTAGGCGAATAGGGGATAAAGTTTGACCTTTAACTGGATACTGGCCACCTTAGCTGCCGTTTTGATTATTGCTGGCCTGAGTTTTTACCTGGGTCGTTTGTTGTGGCTAATTCAGCAACAGAAGTTAAAGCAGCAACAGGTCGTTGAGGCAAAAAATGCTGACCTGACGCAAAGCATAGTGCTAATAGCCAAAGCCATGCGTGAAGAACAGTGTGAGTTGTCTGAAGGCGCATTGCGAATTTGGGTGCTGCTGGACCATCTTCAGCTACCCAATAAACCTAATGCAATGCAGACCTATCCAAGCTTATTTAAAATGTATGACGTAGTCAAAGACATGCCGACCCACCAGGCGCGTAAAGAGCGTGATAAAAAGGAGATCCGGCATCTGGATCACCTGCGTGAACAAGCTGAAATTGATTTTAAGACTGAGATTTTGGCCGACGTCGAAAAACTACTGGCGTTTTTCCAGAAGTAAAAAACAAAGGCAGCTCAGGCTGCCTTTGTAGTTTTTGCCCACAGTTATTGCTTGTAGACAACCCCGGCTTTCATCACAAAACTAACCTTGCCCATCAACTGGATATCCTGCAGTGGATCCCCTGGTACTGCCACTAAATCGGCAATCTTACCTGCAGTCACTGAACCCAACTCCTGATCCATTTTCAGCAGCCGTGCTGAAGCAATAGTGGCTGATTGGATAGCTGCCATAGCTGGCATGCCGGCTTCGGTCATAAAGACAAATTCGCGCCAGTTATCGCCATGGGCTCCAACGCCAGAGTCTGTACCAAAAGCAATTTTTACCCCCTCTTTGTAGGCATCAGCAAAAGTTTTCTGAATTTTAGGGCCTATAGCCAGAGCCTTAGGACGAACCAGCTCAGGGAAAAAACCAGGCATAGCAGCTTTTTCTGCAGCCCACTTGCCGGCACTGATGGTTGGCACATAATAAGTGCCATGTTTTTTCATCAGCTTCATCGTGGCTTTATCCATTAAAGTGCCATGTTCTATCGAATCCACACCCGCCTCAATAGCTCTATCCATGCCTTCTTTACCGTGGGCATGCACGGCGACCGTCATGCCATAGTCTTTGGCTGTCTCTACAATAGCTTTCAGCTCTTCGCTGTTAAATTGAGGATTAGAACCACTTTTTGCCACACTCAGCACACCACCAGTAGCGGTGATTTTTATCAGATCTGCCCCTTCTTTATAACGTTGTCGTACAGCTTTACGGGCTTCTTCAGGACCATTGATTACACCATCTTTTGGACCAGGGTCCCCCATCAGCGCATAAGCAACACCGTTGCTTGGGTCGGCATGACCCCCAGTAGTGGCAATAGATTTACCCGCCGTATAAATACGGGGGCCTTTGACATAACCTGCTGTAATGGCTTTACGCAGCGCTGTGCTAGTGTGGTGAATATCACCCAGTTCACGTACTGTGGTAAAGCCTGCCATCAGTGTTTTTTCTGCAAAGGTAGCCCCGCGTAGAGCTACATCTGCTTCATTCAGGAAAAAGTCTTCAGTATAAGTACCAGGGCTCATTTGAGTGGAGAAATGGGTGTGCATATCCATCAAGCCAGGCATTAGTGTATGGTTTTTTAAATCAATAACCTGGTCGCCGTCAGCTGGGGTTTTATAACCAGATTCGACAGCAATAATTTTGTCGTTTTCGACAACAACAGTATGTTGTGTTAACACTTTGTCGCTGTCAGCGGTAATCAGTTTTCCGGCATGAATTAAAGTCGCACTCTGAGCTGTTCCAGTTACAAGCAAAGCGCTGGCGATAAGGGTGAGTTGCAGTTTCATTATTTCTCCTGTTGGATGAACACAGCTTTTTCCAGCTGCTTTGCATCGACTATGAAACATGAATGACAAAGCAGCAAGCGAAGAAAAAATGAATGCGATACAGAGCCTTGGATCCGGGATTAATGGTTAATCCAGCATGCCAAGCGTAAAACTTATGCCAGCAGAATTAATTTGCAGAGTATTTTTCCCAGCCACTTGAACAGGTAATGCTAAATCAACCAGCTGATAATACGCCGATCTGTTGAATTTAGCCGTTAAACCACGCCACAACTGCAGATAAGGAAGTAACTGACCATCGGGTTGAGCTTGCAAAAACAGCGGATATTCAGCATCAATTAATACCTGCTCACCTAAATTGGTGGTCGCAATAACAACTGAGCCAGCCTGATTTGATTGTTGTTCTATAGCCACAACAACAAAGGCAGCGTCTTCAACTTGAATACGGACTTTTTCGACCGGAGTCAGTAGAAAATACTCCTGTTGCTGTCGGGTCAGTACCGAAGCAAAAAGTTGAACCAGCTGTGGCCGCTGGATTTTTGAATCCAAATAATGCCAATCACCATGCCGATCGATGCGAATAGGGATATCACCGCAAAAAGCTGGATCCCAAAGTTCAATAGGGGCTAAATGAGGCTGCTGTAATGACAGTTGTAGTTGTTTTAAATCCATGATGGCGCAACGAATAAGCAAGAGACTTGCAGAGCATAACAACAGAAGGCTGTTAGGGGAAATTGGGATGACTTACAAAGCTCGAACCCGGCGTTGGGTTTTTGTAATACAGAAATTGGGGTGACTTACGAAGCTCGAACCCGGCGTTGGGTTTTTGTAATACAGAAATTGGGGTGACTTACGAAGCTCGAACCCGGCGTTGGGTTTTTGTAATAAAGAAATTGGGGTGACTTACGAAGCTCGAACCCGGCGTTGGGTTTTTGTAATAAAGAAATTGGGGTGACTGATGGGGCTCGAACCCACGACAACCGGAATCACAATCCGGGACTCTACCAACTGAGCTACAGTCACCACAAGCGGCGCGGATTCTAGCGAAATTCTGCGATGAAGCAAAGTTATTTTTTACAAATCTAAGCCAGAAGCCGCGTTTGGCTTGGGTCAGAGCACTGGTTATGCTAGGGTATGGCCGTCAGATTACCTGGCACTCATCAGACCAGCGACTTGAACATGGAGAAAAATATGCAGCAATTCCTCGATTTTTTAGAAAAAAATCAGCAATTGATTTTAAGTTATAGCGTCAAGGTACTGGTCGCTTTAGTCATTTTATATTTGGGTCGCTGGTTGTCGAAAAGTCTGACCCGCATGCTGGAGAAAGGCTTAATCCACCGCAAAGTGGACAGAGCCGTAGTGTCTTTTTTAAGTGGCATTATTCAGGCGGCCATTATGGTAGCGACTATTCTGATAGCCTTGTCACAAGTGGGTATTCAGACGGCTTCCTTTATCGCTATTTTAGGTGCTGCCGGTTTAGCTATAGCATTGGCTTTACAAGGTTCTTTATCCAACTTCGCATCCGGCGTACTGATTATTTTATTCCGTCCTTTCCGGGCAGGTGACTTTGTTGATGCAGCCGGAGTTTCAGGCGTTGTGGAAAAAATTGAGATATTCCAAACGGTAATGAAAAGCCCGGATAACAAACGAATTATTGTACCGAACTCGCAAATTACCGGCTCAGCCATTATCAATTATTCTGCTGAAAAAACCCGCAGAGTGGATTTAACAGTAGGCATCAGTTACGACTCCGATTTGAAAAAAGCCAAACAATTGTTGGAACAAATACTCAAGGCAGACAGTCGTATTCTGGCCGAACCCGCACCAACTATAGCTGTAGGCGCTTTAGCCGACAGCTCAGTCAATATTTTAATACGTCCATGGGTAAATGCGGCCGATTACTGGCCTGTGTACTGGGACTCTCTGGAAAAAATCAAACTGACCTTTGATGAACATCAGATTGTGATTCCCTTTCCACAAATGGACCTGCATTTAAAAAAGGAAAAGTAAGGTATGAAAAAAACTCTCTGCTCTCTGTCAGCTATGGGCAGTCTGTTGGTTTTAAGCGGCCTTTTGACAGTACAGGCCGAAGAAAGCTCATCCAATGAGACCAAACTAGGCTGGAGCACTTCTGCCGAATTGGGCGCTATCACCACCTCAGGTAACACTAAGGGTACGTCCATTACTGGTAAAATTGACTCTAAACAAGAGCTAGAACAGTGGTCAAACGACTACACCTTCAGTGCTTTTTTTAAACGCGACGAAACAGAAGCCGATGATGGCCAAACCATAGTAGAAACCTCAGCCGAGAAATATGCCGCCTCGGCCAAAGGTGGTTACAAACTGAATAAAGACACTGCCCGCTTGTTTGTTTATGGCTCTCATGTCGATGACCGATTTGGTGCCTACACCGAATACACTACGCTAGCCATAGGTTATGGTGATGAGCTGTTTAAAACAGATACGATGTCGCTGGAAGGTGAAGTAGGTCCGGGTTATTACAGAGGTAAAACGGATCTGGAAGAAACGGAAAATGGCATGATAGTACGTGGTGCTGCCACGTATCGCTGGCAGATCAGTGAGTCAGCGCGTTTTAAACAAACGGTCAGCCTGGAGTACGGTGAAGACAACAGACGCTCTATAGCCGAATCATCACTAACCGCTAAAATTAACGGCCGGATGCAAATGAAAGCTGCTTTTTTAGTGCAAAACGACTCGAAAGTACCAGTAGGCAAAAAGAAAACTGATACACAAACCTCGTTAACTTTTGTCTATTCTTTCTAATAAATCTATCTTTACAAGGGCGTTTTATCGGCGCCCTCTATCTCAACAAAGCTACAGCTTCAGGTAGGACGGGTGCTGCTTACAACCAGCCTTTTTGTCGGGCTATTCTGGCGGCATCAACCCGGTTTGCTGCATTCAGTTTACTAATAGCTTCCGATAAATAATTCCGTGCCGTGCCCTCAGCAATAAAAAGCGCTGTCGCAATTTCAGCTGTGCTTTTGCCTTCAGAGGCTAATCGCAAAGCCCGGCGTTCCTTGTCACTTAAAGGGTCGTGCTGACCCAAAGCCGATAAAGCCAGCTCAGCATCTATCACACGTTTTCCAGCCATCACCTGATAAATAGCCTGCACCAGCTGCTCTGAAGGCGCGTCTTTCAGTAAAAAACCCTGCACCCCAGCAGCAATAGCGCGCTGAATATACCCAGAGCGACCAAAGGTGGTGATCACTATCACTTTGATTTTGCTTTGTTGCTGCTGCAAATAAAGCGCTAATTCCAGACCGCTGCGACCCGGCATTTCAATATCAGTCAGTAGCAGATCAAAGTCCTGTTGTTTCAGCAGTGTCAACGCCTGATCACCATCGGCCGCCTGAGAGATCTGAAACTCTGCATTCAGGCCCAATAAGGCCGCTAAAGCGCCCCGCACCATAGCTTGATCTTCCGCCAGTAAAATACGCATCAGGCCTCCTTTGGCAAAGTAAAACTAAAACGACTGGGCGACAATTGCCACTGCAGGCTGCTGTTTAGCGCTGCTAAACGCTCCTGAATACCGGTTAAACCATTGCCTTGATGCAACTCAGCTACCTTGCCATTATCTGAGACCATCAGTTGATATCCTTGCTCATTTTCACTAAATCGGATCTGTACTTCGTCACCATTGCTATGTTTGAGAACATTGGTCACCAACTCAGTCAGGATCAGTACGACAGCCGTTTCTTCCCGGGCCGAAAGGTTCGGAACTTGCCCTTGTACATCCACACCAAATCCCGCCTCACGTAATTTGCTGGTTAAGATTTGTACCTCCCCTGCTAAACCTTTGTGTTTATATCCTGAAACCGTCTGACGCACCTGGCTTAAACTTTCGCGGGCAATAAACGCCAGCTCCTGCAATTGCTGGCTGGCTGCCTGATACTGCTGCTGTTGCAATAACTTATCGGCTAAATCGGCTTTGAGCACTATGCCGGATAAACTGTGGCCCATAATATCGTGCAAGTCCCGTGCAATTCGCTCCCGCTCCACTATAGTAGCCAGCTGCTTAATTTCTTCTGCACTGCGCTGCTCTTTTAATAAGCTAGCGCGTCTGGCTCTATCGAGCACACCAAAAACACCTATTGCCAGCACTAAAGCAGAGCCATAGAGCAGAAAATAAGGCGCCCCTTTGACAAAAAAGTGATCTAGCAGCACCAGCACACAGATCAATGCAGTAACACCAGCTAAAAACTGGCGGAAATTATATGCAAAACCAATAAAAAAACTGACATAGGCAAACATGGAGATAGAGCCATAATTCATTGGAGTGATGGCACTTGCAATTAACGCCATCAGCAAGATAGGCCACAACATCTGTGAAGTATGACTGCAGTAAATCCAATAATAACAGCCAACAAAAGCCACTAAAGCCAGCGTCATCCAACAATATTGCGTCAGGTTGTAATCAATATAAAAAAATGGCGCTATGTAAAACACCAGATTAATCAGATATACCCAGGATAAGCGTTTTTCCAGTTCTAACATCTCTTATTCCTTCAAAACCAACAGGGGCTCAAAAGAGCCCCAAGCCAGGATGATTAACGATTCTGACTGTAACTTTGTTGTTGAGTCAGCAGAAACTTAGCCCAGCCGTAGGAGGGTTCAACCTCTGTCGCTTTAGTCCAGTCAGCAATAGCACCAGCTTTATCGCCCAGTTCCTGTTTGGCTAAGCCACGCCAGGTGTAGGCTTCGGCATGGCCCCAGCAAATTTGCTGACAAGGCTGTGCATACAGCTCAATAGCTTTGCTGCTCAGCTCAATAGCACTTTGTTTACTGCCGCCAAAAACTGCTGGCGTATTGTACGCTATGATAGCTTTTACCAAGGTGACCCTTGGGTTGGCAGGCTCAAGCTCTGCGGCCCGAGCCATGGCTTTATTAGATTTAGGACCATACAGTGCTCCCTTCACTGGGTTATTGCCAATCTGCATTCCATAGACACTGGACAATAAAGCCAGGTGATCCGCTTGAGGTTGTGCTGCAGTCAACTGCTCCAGTGTGGACTGCGCCAAATCTAAAGCTTGTTCTGCCTGATCTTTTTGGCCTGTAATGCCCGCCATAATAGACAAACGGTAGTTGGCATAGGCGTTGTTGTAATCTGCGGTCTGTTCAGCTGCGTAGCTGGCTAGTTGCTTCAGATCCATCGCATTGGTGGCCGCATCGATTTGTTCGATGGTTGCAGCCTGAGCTGCTGTTATCGTTAACGCACTTAAGGCAATCAGTAAAGTTTTCATAATGTCTCTCCGTTGTGGTTTCATTCCGACCACTCTGTAGTGGTGTGAAGCCAGTATCGGAAAATCCATAGAAAAACATCAGACACAAAAGTCATGACTTGAGCATGACTTTTGTCATGAATAAACAGCGTTAATAACTCAGACTGCTGTAGCCTAACCCCTGCTGTTTTTGCAGTTTAATTTGCACCGGAATACGTTCTTTTAGCGCTTCCACATGGCTGATAATGCCGATCATCTTGCCACTGGCATTCAGTTGGTCCAAGGCAGCCAATGCCGTTTCCAGCGTGTCCGGGTCCAAAGTGCCAAATCCTTCATCCAGAAATAAAGATTCGATGCGGGTTTTATGGCTGACTAAATCCGACAGGGCTAAAGCCAACGCCAGGCTAACTAAAAAGCTCTCCCCACCGGATAAGGTTTTTGTGTCTCTTGTGGTATCAGCCTGCCAGCTGTCGAGCACTTGCAGTTCCAGCTCCGCATCGGCTTTACGTGCCAACTGATATCGACTGTGCAGTTTATCCAGCTGCTGATTAGCCAACCCCACCAACTGCAATAACGTTAAGCCCTGCGCAAAACGACGGAATTTAGCACCATCGGCTGAACCTATTAAGCTGTTGAATTTATGCCATTGCTGCACTAGCTGTTGCTGTTGCTCAATCTGGTTATACAGCTCTTGTTGTTGCTGTTGATGCTGCTGATCGCTTTGCAACTGCTGCCTGCATTGGCCGGCCTGCTCCAGCGCACTAAATAACTGCTGTTCAAGCTCTGTGCTTTGCTGTTGTAATTGCTCCAGACTTTGCTCTGTCAGTTGCTGCTTTTCCAAAGCCTCAATCTGCTGCCGGGCTTGCTCCAACTGGCTTTGACAACGAATTTTTTCAGCGGCCAGCTTGTCTTTTAACTCTGTCAGTTGCTGCACCTGTTGTTCGGTCAGCAACATAGCTAAAAAGCTGGTTTCGCTGCCAAACTGCTGCTGTTCCAGCTGTTTTTGCCAGTCTTGCTGCAATGCAGTTAACTTCAATTGCAGCTGTTGTAACTGAGCATCGCTTTGTTGCTGCTGTCCGGTTTTTTGCTGCAGTTCATTGCTTAAGACACTGAGCTGTTGCAGCACATGCTCAAGTTCTTGCTGTGGCGCTGCACTCTGACCGGCCGATACTTGCGCTAAACCCGACTGTTGTAGTTTATCTAACCAGCTTTGGTACTGCACATTGGCCTGTTGCTGCTGCATCAGCGCTTTATCCAACTGCTGACTCTGTCGTTGCAACTCCTGTTGCCACTGCTGCCACTGCTGCGCTTGTTGTGACCAAAGCTGCCAGGCCTGCTGCTGTTGAGCCGAGGTAGGCAACGCAAAGCCAAATGGCTGCAGCTCTTGTTGCCACTGCTGTTCCAATTGCTGCAAGTGCAATTGATTTTGTTGCAGAGCCTCGCCTAGCTGCTGCTGCTGTTGTTGTTGCACAGACAGTTGCTGCTGCACCAATTGCTGCTTATGTGCCAGCTCATGCTGCTGTTGTTGCCAAAGCTGCCGTTGCAGCAGTTGCTGCTCCAGCTGTTGTTGCTGCTCCAGCTCCAATTGAGCCTTCTGCTGAAATTGCTGTAATAACGCTTTTTTTAAGCTGGCCTGTTGCAACTGCTGTTGCTCTACCTCTGGCAGGTTTTGCAACAAGTCAGTCCATTGCTCGTTTTGCTGCTTAATATCTGCACCCAGCTGCTCTAACTGATAGTGCTGCGCCTTTTGCTGCTCTTCCAGTTGTAGTTGTTTCTCACGCAAAGCTTTGCCCTGCTCTTCGACTTGTTTCAGTTCAGCCGTTAAAGCCGCTAATTCTGTTTCAGTCTGGCTTAAATCCAGTGCCTGATAACTAGTAATAGCAGGATGTGTGGTGCTGCCACACAGCGGGCATTCGTCGCCTGGTTGCAACTTGGCTCTGTGACTGCTGAGCTCTGCAATCAATCGTTCCTGTAACACCAGTTTTTGTTTATCAGCCACTCTGTCGCTACAGTGCCTGAACCGCTCACGCAAAGTCGCAACCTGTTGTTGCAATAACTGGCTATCCTGTTGTTTTTGTTGCAGTTCCTGCTGTTCTTTTAGCTGTTGCTGCTGTTTCTGTTGTAACCCGGCGGCAACCCTAAGCAATAACGGATAAGTTTGCAGCTGATTTTTGCAACCTTGTATTTGCTGTTGCAACCCGGGCAGTTCAATAGAGAAAGCCGGAGTGCTCTGCTGCAATTGAAAATCCAGTTGCTTTAATTCGGTGCTTAGCTGCTGCAACTGCTGCTGTAAGGCTTTAGTCTGATTATTCGCAACTTGCGCCTGCAGGTTTTTCTGCTGCTCTAACCCCTGCTGACGTTGCTGCAATAAAGGTTTCCAACCTGCGACTGCTGCTGCGAGATCTGCGCCCCGAGGTTGTTTTGCCAGTTGCGCTGTTAAAGCCTGCCCCTGTTGCTGCAACTGCTGAACCTGGTACTGCGCCTGCGACTGTATTTGCAGCGCTAAGGCTTGACCTTGCTGTAATTGCAACTGCTGCTGATATTTTAAATCATGCAACTGGCGGGACTGCAGTTGCTGCTGTTCTTGTGTTTCTGTCACAGCCGATCGTTGCTGCTGCAGCTCTTTATACAGAGGCAATAGCACTGCGGCTTTTTGATAACTTTGCAATTTGACCAATGCACTTTGTTGCATGGCCTGTTCTTGCTCAAATTGTTGCTGCTTCAGCTCTGCTTGTTGCAGTTGTACCGCTGCTTGCTGTTGCTGCTGTCGCCAGACCAATAAAGGCGCCTGTTGCTGCTGTTTTGTTTTCAACTGCTGCTGTTGTTGTTCTAACTCCGCCAACTGCTGTTGCAACAGCTGGCGTTGTTCTAAGTCCAGCAACACCACACCTGAGGCTTTGGCCTGCAATAATTCCAATGCCGTTTTATGCTGGCGGTTTTGCTCAAACACCTGCATCGAAATCTGACCGTAAATTTCAGTACCAGTCAGCTCTTCCAATAGTTCAGCCCGTTCATTGGCTGGCGCATTTAAAAAGGCGGCAAAACCACCCTGAGCCAATAGCATCGACTTGGTAAAGCGGCCAAAATCCAGACCAGTAATTTGTTCGGTCAGCTTCAGCTTTTCATTGCTTTTATCTGTCAGTATTTCGCCATCGGCTTTGGACAGTTCTACTTTGGCGGCCTGCAAATTACCGTCCACTGCACCACGGGAACGACGCTGGCTCCAGAAAGCGCGGTAACGCTGGTCGCGTACCTGAAACTCTACTTCGGCCAGGCATTCGCTGGTATGGCGGGTCATCAGCTCGTTGCTGCTTTGCGACAGGAGTTTTAAACGCGGCGTCTGGTGATACAAAGCCAGACAAATCGCATCGAGAATGGTACTTTTGCCTGCACCAGTCGGGCCTGTAATAGCAAAGAGGTTACTTTGATCAAAAGGCGGCTGAGTGAAATCAATTTTCCACTCGCCTTTCAGTGAATTTAAATTTTGCAGCCGTACCGATAAAATTTTCATGGCTGTACCTGCAATTCTGACTGCTGCTCTGGTTGTTCTAACTGCGCCATAACCTGTTGCAACATCAGCTGAAACTCTGCTTTTTCGCTGTCAGTGAGATCTTCCGCCGCCAGTCTGCGTTCCAGCACCAGATCAGGTGTCATTTCATGCAAAGACTCTTGTTGCTCTGCACTTAAAACTCCCACTGCAGCTTGTCTGGCGCGACGTAGTTTCAGCAACTCCACCGGCAAAGCATCCAATTGCTGCTGTACCTGACTTTGTAAATCACTCAGATAGCCATCACTACCGGTTAACACCAGCTCCAGCCAGAGTTTTTGCTCTGGTTTAAGCTCTGCCAGAGGTTGCTGTAATAAGGAATGAAGTTCCGTTAAGCTGCATTTCAGACTTAAAAGCGGTTGAAAACAAGGAATAGGCAACAATTCAATCGCAAGGTCATCCTTAGTGAAATCCAGCAACACCATAGATTTTTGCTGCTTAGCCTCATCAAAACTTAATGGGATAGGCGAGCCGCTGTAACGAATATGTTCTTTGCCAGCCACTAACTGGGGCTGATGAATATGGCCAAGGGCTATGTAATCAAATTCCGGAAAAGCGCTGGCAGGAAAGGCCTCTAAAGAACCAATATAAATCTCCCGCACCGACTCACTGCTGCTGGCCCCTACTGTGGTTAAATGCCCTGTAGCCAACAACGGCAGTTCCAGTCCAAGTTGTGCTTTGAGCGCCTGAGCTTTCGTAAAGCACTGCTGATAACAGTCTGCTATGGCGTGCTGTAATTGCTGCTGTTTATCACTGGCCTGCTGACCACTCTGACTTTGTAATAGATCGCGGGAGCGTAAAAAAGGTAGGGCCGCCAGAATAGCGCCGGGCTCACCTTGCTTCGTATTCAGTAGGATCAGATGAGATTCTGCAGCACCCATCCAGCCTGGCACCACTTGGGTATGTAAACAGGCCAGTAACTCCTTGCCTTCCTGTAACACAGCCACCGAATCGTGATTTCCCCCCAGCAGCACCAACTGACAGCCTGTCGATTGCAAATCAACAATCAATTGATGATATAACTCGCGGGCATAACTGGCAGGAGTGGCGGTATCAAAAATATCCCCAGCCACTATCAAGGCATCAACCTGATGCAATTCAATTTGTTGCTTTAGCCAGCCAAACAAAGCCCTGTGCTCGTCTGCCCTGCTTTTGCCAATAAAATGCTGGCCTAAATGCCAGTCGGAGCTATGAAGAATACGCATAAAAACTTAGAGACGCCGCACTATGCCACAATGGGGCCAGCATAGCACAGGCATATAATATTCATCAGCCAGCATCAAATAACAGCACTGCATCCAGCACTGTTTCACTGACTTCGCGGTAAAACTCTTGATCGATATTTTCTACTGTATCCGTTGGCTGGTGGTAATCGGCATGATCCGGCACACCAAAATAGACAAAAGGCACAGCTCTTTTGTGGAACTCTCTGTGATCTGAACTGAAGGTCCAGTCCTGATGCGTGCCAACCAACCATGTTGGTCTGTCATAACCTAATAATAAGCGCACTGAACTTTGTTGCTGCAGTTGCTGCAATGGCTTTTCCAGCTCTGGGTAATGATACGAGCCCACAGCAATTAACTGCTTATTGGTGTCGTGGCTCAGCATATCCATATTGATATTCAGCTTCACTCGTTGTGGTGTCAGCAGCTCTTGCTCAAACAACATACGGGCGCCCCACATGCCGGTTTCTTCGTTATCCAAGGCGGCAAACAGCAGAGTATGGCGAGGTGGATGCTGCTTAAAATAACGCGCCATCGCCAACAAAGCGGCAACACCTGATGCATTATCGTCAGCACCAAAATAAATCTTGCCCTGATGCAAGCCCAAATGATCGTAATGCGCAGTCAGCACCAGCATGGGTAAGCTAGGATCCGAGCCTTCAATCAGGCCCAGCACATTAGCAGCACCTTGCATCAGCTGCGCCTTGCCGCTTGTAGGCTGGTATGGCTGCAAATAACCCTCTGTACCCGCCGCCACTAAACCTATTTGAGTGAACTCTGTGACCAGCCATTGCTGGGCTTTTGCGCCGCCCTGTTGCCCAGTGCCCCGACCCGCCAGTTCGTCAGATGCTAAATAGCTCAGGTCTGTCATTTGTTGTACAAAGTCCAGCCGCTGCGGCATCTGGCTCACCACAGGCGCAGGCTGAGCCAACAAGCGTTTTTGCTCCATGTGGTTCAGCTGCTCTAACACATAAGGATGAAACGCATAACCAAGTCCTGCCACGATAAATAACAGCCAAAACCAGAGCGGAATACGGAATAACTTCATAACAATCCTGAAAACCCAAAAACCAATGCAGCAGACTAGCGCAAACTGAATCAGCCCACCAGTCAAAGGCTTTGAAAGATCTGATATTTCCTGTCGCTCCAGACTGAGCTTGAGTGGTAAAATGCAGTCCCCTTTGTCCTTGTTATGAGAATCTTATGCCACAAAGCCGTAATGCGTCGTTTTGGTGGGCCATTGCCAGTGTATTGGTTGCTATGGTGGTGATCCAATCCGGTGCATCTTTAGCCAAAACCTTGTTTCCTGTAATAGGGCCTGAAGGCACCACTGCATTGCGGGTTGGTTTTGCGGCTTTGATTTTATCTTTAGTTTTTCAGCCCTGGAAAAAATGGCCAGCCAAACAAGATCAAAAGGCTTTGTGGTTTTACGGTATCAGCTTAGGTGGTATGAACCTGATGTTTTATCTGGCAATTGAACGCATTCCTTTGGGTATAGCGGTAGCGCTGGAATTCACAGGGCCTTTAGCTGTAGCGCTGCTGTCGTCCAAACGTAAACTGGATTTACTTTGGGTCGCTTTGGCGATGACAGGCATTGCCTTGTTATTACCATGGCAAAGTGGAGCAACAGCTTTAGACCCGCTAGGTGTCGCTCTGGCGCTTGGTGCCGGAGCTTGCTGGGCTGGTTATATCATCTTTGGCCAAAAAACGGGGGGAGCTGTCCATGGCGGTACTGCTGTCGCTTTAGGTATGGCTGTGGCTGCTTTGTTTTTGTTTCCTATAGGTTTAGTTTCTGCCGGTACTACGCTTTTTAGCTGGAGCGTCCTGCCATTTGCTTTTGCAGTAGCGCTGTTATCCAGTGCAATTCCGTACAGTCTTGAGATGGTGGCGCTTAAACGTTTACCGGCACAAAGCTTCAGTATTTTAATGAGTATGGAGCCTGCCATCGCTGCTTTGGCAGGTTTTATGATTCTTGCTGAGCAATTAAGTGTGCTGCAGTGGCTGGCCATCCTCTCAGTGATAGCAGCGTCATTGGGGAGTAGCCTGACGGCCGGGAAAAAACCTGTGACCGAAGTCGTCTCTTAAAAAGTTGTTTTATGAAATAACATTGTGATTCTTTCGTATCCTGCTCTATGCTGAGCTTCAGATGCGGTGCAGGATACGAAGCAGATGCGACAATCGCTGTTTATTCTTTTGTTTGGATTCATGCTGGCTTCGCCTTGTGCAGCGGTGCAAAAATTTGTTTGGTTAACCGACAGCAGTACTCACCAGAACCTCAAACAATACCGTCAGGCGCTTGATGTGAATGGTTTAACCTTAAAGCTATTGATGCAGGATGTAACTGACTTTCAGGCACAACCGCTGCAAGCCACCACTGATCGGGCTATGGCGATGTTAAAGACCGAAGCTTCAGCGTGCGCTGGTAACAGAGTTAAAAACACTGAACGTTTAACCTTCAGCTACGCTACAGCTATTCCTCACACTGTATTTCCAGGATTAAGGCTGTACAGCAAAACCTCCTCTAAAACGACGCAATATCTGCAGCAGCAACTAAACAAGCAGAAAAAAATCAGTTTGGAACAGTTGCTTAAAGACGACAATAAACTGCATTTTGCCGTAGGTGGGGGCCGCTCTTATGGTGACCAGCTGGATACTTTGCTGAAACAACCCCAGTGGCAACATAAGTTTTGGCAACGACGTTCTGTCGACATGTCTGCAGGGCTGATTGATATGCTGGTACAAGACAGAGTCGACTTACTCATCGAATACCCTAACGTAATGCAGCACTATCTGGCGCAGCAGAGTCAGCGCACTGAGCTGACAAGCTTTGGCATTGAAGAGGCTGAACCTTATATGCTGGGCTATATCCTTTGTGCTAAAACACCGGAAGGCCAGCAGCTCACACAATTTTTTCAGCAACGCCTGAAGCAAGTCTCGCAACAAAAAAGTTATCTGGATGCCCATTTAGGTTGGGTGGATGCTGCGGACCGGGCTCAACTGACTCAAATCTATAATCAGGTATTTGGCACCTCGTTCTGACCTTTGTGGAGTGGTATGCGTTTACTGGCCTTGTTGTTCCTTATATCCGGCTTTGCTTGCGCCAATGGTGGCATGCAGCTTAATGGCCTTGAAGAATTCCCCAAAGCAGAGCAGCAGAAACTCAGGCTCTGGCTGGATCAAAGCTTTAACGCAGCCAATCATCTGTTGGGTCCTTATCCATTGCTCACTCACGTCTATTTGTCGCGCCGCACAGCAAGCGAACCAGTGCCCTGGGCTTACACCCAACGTATGGACAAACAGCAAGTGTTTTTTCAGGTGAACAGTAGTTTTGACTTGAGTGAATTTCAGCAAGACTGGACCGCCGCCCATGAATTCAGTCATTTAGCTTTGCCATTATTGGACAGAGAAGATTTGTGGTTTGCCGAAGGTTTTGCCAGTTATATGCAATACCTGGTGTTACAGCAACAGCAGCAATTAACGGGCAGTCCTGCGTCCAGGTATCAGCAAAAATTACAGCAGGTTGCGCCTTTACTGCTGGCTTCAGAGCTAACATTGGTAACGCAGTTGAAGCTCTGGCTACAACAAAGACGTTATAAAGCAGCGTACTGGGGTAGCACCTTATTTTTTATTGAGGCCAACCAGAGGCTGCAACAACAAGGCACCAGCCTGCCCGAGCTGATACAACGTTATCAGCGGCAAAATCGGCTAAAAGACAAAAACCTGCAGCAATTAATAAGCTCGCTGGATGCACTGCTGAAGAGTGCAGTATTCGGCCCTTTACTGCAGAAATATCAACAACAACCTGCCAAAGAGTTATGGCGCCAGCATCCAGCTTATTTTACTCAGATCAAAAGCACTGCAAGCTGAAAACTACCCTAGTTGACATAGCTCATATTTTTTCGCTCTTTATTGTGTTTTTTCCACGTTCAGGCATTGTGAAAGCTCGTGATCCTCAGTTAATTTAGAGACTTGAGATTTACATTGCCATTTATGCAGGTTTTATCGATATGCAGCCAGTTGAGGAACGCAGACCAGAATTAACTTTGGCAGCAGATTTAACAGAACAACAAAAATTGCAAACACGCCAGCAGTGTTTTTATGGCTGTGTATTCTGCGGCAGTCCGGTGTTTCGCTACTATGCTCAACCCAGAGTTCAATCCGCTCCTCTACCGGCTGAGTTGCCCGGCAGCCTCTCTGCAGTGCTCATTTGCCCCCTGCATGCCAAACAATTGCGCAGCGC